>JADDQY010000039.1 GCA_016781135.1 Actinomycetota bacterium | reverse complement strand
GGACCTCAACCGTCTACGGCAACCGATCAGCCAGCGGCCTACCTAACCGTCGCATCCGTCATCGAGCGCGACCAGACAAGACAGGGAGTTCCCGGGGAGAGGTTGACGCCTCCACCTGGAGTTCTATAGGGTACGCGTGTTGATGTTACTACCCGCACCCGCCAACGTCGTCATCGATCTTGCCCGAGCCGAGGCGGCCGTGGCCGACCTTCTCGCCGCCCTTGGCGCCGATCTCGATGACGAGGGGGTGCGGGACACCCCCCGCCGAGTGGCATCGGCCTACGCCGAGTTGCTCACGGCTCCGCCGGTCAATCTGACGACATTCCCGAACGACGAGGGTTATGACGAGCTGGTTGTCGCCCGCGCCATCCCGTTCCACTCGCTCTGCCAGCACCACCTCCTGCCCTTCGTCGGCACCGCCCACGTCGGCTATCTGCCAGGCGACAGGATCCTCGGGCTTTCCAAGCTGGCGTGGGTCGTCGAGAAATTTGCCCGAGGACTCCAAGTCCAGGAACGGCTGACCCAGCAGGTGGCTAACTGGCTCCAGGATCAGCTCGCCCCGAAGGGCGTAGGCGTGGTGATTGAAGCCGAGCACCTGTGCATGTCGCTGCGAGGGGTGCAGGCGTCCGGGGCTCGAACCATCACCTCCGCCGTCCACGGGCTGCTTCGCGACGACGGCCGGTCCCGAGCCGAGTTCTTCGCGCTGGCGGGAGTCCACAGGTGAGCAGGGGAGGCCGGGACGCGACACTGATCGCCACCTTCGATCACCGCCACTTCGAGGTCGGGCGCCTGGTCGACGCCAAGCGGGGCCGATCCGTCTCGGTCTGTCTGCCGGCCCGGGACGAGGAGTCGACGGTAGGGGAAATTGTCTCGATGGTCCGGGCCCATCTGGTGGAGCGGGTGGGCCTGGTGGAGGAGGTCCTCGTCGTCGACGACGGTTCCACCGACCGGACCGCACAGCGGGCCGTCGAGGCCGGGGCGAGGGTCGTGGCGTCGGGCGCGGTCGGACGCGACGGTCGGGGCAAGGGCCAGGCCCTCCGACGGGGGGTGACCGAGGCCAGCGGGGACCTGGTCGTCTTCCTTGACGCTGATGTCCGCAACTTCGGCACCCACTTCGTCGTCGGCCTCCTTGGACCACTCCTTCTCCGACCTGGCACCGTCTTCGTCAAGGCGTTTTACCGCAGGCCCTTCCACGGGCGATCAGGAGAGGGCGGTCGGGTGACCGAGCTCCTCGCGCGGCCCCTGCTGGCGCGCCTGTTCCCCCGCCTCGGCGGCGTGCACCAGCCCCTGGCCGGTGAGGCGGCAGCGCGCCGAGACGTGCTGGAGGCGCTGGCCTTCGCCGACGGCTATGGCGTGGAGTTGCGCATGCTCATCGACATCGCAGAAGTTTTCGGTGTGGCCTCGCTCGCTCAGGTCGACCTCGGGGAGCGGGTCCACCGCAACCGGACGCTCGCCGAGCTCGCACCCCAGGCTGCCGCCGTCCTCGACGTGGCGCTGTCCCGGGCAGGGGTGGCGCTCGCTGATGGCGACCGGCCTCCATGGGTACCCCCTCCGACCCCCGCTGGACCCGAGGCGCGGCGCGGGCGAGCGCTGGCGAAGGGGGCCAACGGAAACTAGGCGTCGA
This sequence comes from Actinomycetota bacterium, assembly GCA_016781135.1. GTDB lineage: Bacteria > Actinomycetota > Acidimicrobiia > Acidimicrobiales > CADCSY01 > JADDRA01. The sequence goes on along the minus strand of JADDQY010000039.1, from coordinate 31,477 downwards.
GTTGGAGCCAGTCGGGGAGAGCGTGAGCTCCGAGCCGACCGTCGGCGTGTGTGCCGGTCGCGTTGCCACTTCGATTCCTCGACGTCATGGCCTGGGCGACCGGTGCCGGGACCGGGACCGAGGGCGGCTTGGCTCTGCTGACCACTCGACTACCCCACGTTCGTGGTCGCCACGTCAGAGGATCAGGAGGAGAGGCACCTCGATGAGCCGGTTACGGCTTCGCGACATTACCCTCGACGTCACCCCCGCCGAGCCACTCGTGATGGGGGTGCTCAACGTCAGCCCGGAGTCGTTCTCGGACGGACCGGAGTCGACAACGGTCGAGGATTCAGTGGTTCGGGGCAAGGTGCTGCTGGCTGAAGGTGCCCACGTCGTCGACATCGGGGGCGAGTCCGGCGTCACCAACCAACATGCCATCAGCGCCGAGGAGGAGATCCGTCGAGTCGTTCCGGTCGTCACCGAGCTGGTTGCTCACGGCGCCGTGGTGTCCGTCGACACCTGGAAGCGGCCGGTAGCACAGGCAGTCCTGGAAGCGGGCGCCCACCTCATCAACGACGTGAGCGGGCTGCGTGATCCCGGCATCGCCGAAGATTGCGCCGCGTCCCGGGCGGGTTTGGTCGTCATGCACACCCGTGCCGCTCCGAAACGCAAAGAGTTCCCGTCGTACCACGACGTCGTCGACGACGTCGTGGCCTTCATCTCCGAGCGGATCGACGTGGCCCTGACCCGGGGGGTGCACATGGACCAGATCGTCGTCGATCCTGGCCCTGACTTTGCCAAGACCCCGGCACAGACGATCGAAGTGCTCCAGCACCTCGACCGGCTGAAGGTGTTCGACCGGCCCATCCTGCTGGCGCTGTCCCGCAAGGACTTCATCGGTGCCCTGACGGCGCGGATGCCCCGGCAGCGCTCGGCGGGAACGCTCGCCGCAGTGGGGGAGGGCCTCGACCGCGGCGGGTCGATCGTTCGGGTCCACGACGTCACCCAGTCTCTCGACTACCTCCGCGTCCGGGGCGCGCTGCGAGGTGACCAGCCGATTCCGCCCGACCTTCACCTCGCGGAGGAGCTGCGGCGCGAGCGGTCTCGCGTTGACCGGCGAGAGCAGCTTCCTCCCGGCGCCAGAGCAACCGGAGATTGGGGTGGCGGGAGATGAGCTCGCAGCTGTAGAGCTGGTTGAAGCTCCGGGCGGGGCAGTCGAAGCGCTGTCCCCGTGAGCCGACCAACGGGTGTGGACCGGGGGCGCCAGCCCTCGAACAGCGCCCGGGCCCTCGGGCGCGCTCGGCCAGGGTTCACCAAGCCGAGCGGCGATGTCCGACGGCTTGGCGCGCCGCCGCCCGGCGGTAGTCGTCGAGCCACGCCGGAAAGTCCTCGAGGCTGCGAAGGACGACGTCGGCGCCGGCATCGGCGAGCTCCTCCGCAGATGCAGGACCGGTCGCGACGGTCACGGCCAGGGCATCGCCAGCCCGGGCAGCGAGGACGTCGGCCGGATGGTCCCCGACGTAGATCTCGGCTCGGTGAGCGAGAAGGGCATCTGCCTTCGCAGGGCCGAAGCGCCACCCGAACACTGCGTCGGGCGCAACGTCGACGGCTCGGAGGCCTGCCCACGCGTGCGGCTCGTACTTCGCGGTGACCACGATGACCTTCCCTCCCACGGTGCGAACAGCCTCAACGGCATCCACCGCTCCGGGCATCGCTCTTGTCGTGGCCACTCCGACCGCCTCGAACAGTTCCCGGTACCTGGAGGCCGCACCCTCGACGTGGTCGGGGGGCACCCACCGTGCGAGGACGGCCTCCAGCGGCGGACCCACGTTGTCGATCACCCACTGCACGTCGATACCAGCGCCGATCTCCGACTCGAGCGAGGCCATGGCGGAGGCGATGCCGGCACGCTGATCGATGAGGGTCATGTCGAGGTCGAAGCCCACGACAGGTCCGCCACCGTGCACCACCGGCGCATACTGCCGCTCCCGGGCCACTCGAGCCAGCTGGCTGGGGCGCCTGCTCTCGCCCATCCAAGTCGGCCGAGGCGTGGTCGCCTCGGCCTCGTCTTTCCTGGGCGTGACGCGAGGCCACCGGACGATGTAGACCTTCGTGGTCCGCCGGGCAAGCAGCGCCAGGGGGTTCGGGCTCGAGAGGGAGGAAGGTGTGGAGATCGGCTACGCGCTGACCCGATACGTGTACCGGCCGCTGTCGATCCCGGCGGCGTCGGTCCTGGCCGGCACGCCGGTGACTCCGAACCAGGTCACCTACGCGAGCGCCGCGCTCTCCTTTGCCGGGGGCGCTGCCTTCGCGAGGCGAGCCTTCGTCCTCGGAGCGATCCTGACGCTGCTGGGATCGCTCACTGATTGCGTCGACGGCGACCTGGCGAGGATCACCGGTCGTGCATCGAAGTCCGGCTCCTACCTCGACCACGTCTTCGACCGCTGGACCGATGCGGCGTTGGTTGTCGGGTTGACGTTCTCCGACATCTCGGATCTGGCGCCGGTCGGGTTCGTCGCCCTCGTCGCCACGTTCATGACGAGCTACACCCGCACCAAGGCGCAGGCCGTGGGCACCGACTGCCAGGTCGGGATCGGTGGCCGTGACACCCGGTTGCTCATCCTCGTGGTCGCCGGCCTCTTCGGACAGGCCTTCGTCGGCCTGGCCGTGGTGGCCGTGCTCGGCCTGATCACCGCGGTGCAGCGGATGCACTGGACCATCAGGCACCTTGATGCCCGGGGCTAGCGGGACCGCTGAGCAATCGGCCTCCCCCAGCGGCTCTTCTTCGGTACTCGAGATCCCCGTCCTCCCCGCCGAGCTCCTCGACACCATCCACTTCGTTGCGTGCACCACCACCCCGCCCCGGATCACGATCTCGGCCTCGGCGGACGACGAGGACGACGCCGCGGAGGAGCTGGCGGAGTGGTTGTGGATGAACGGAGCCGAGCGGCCGTTCCTCGTCGCCTCGGCCCACGGTCAGCAGCTCATCCACCGGATCACCGGAGTGGTGGGCACCGCCGTCCCGGGGCCCCACGCCACCCAGGCGTGGGCCCGTTCGTGCAGTGGAGCGGCACGCGGCGCTGACGCCGTCGTCGCCATCGGCGGAGGGCGGTGCTTGGATGCGGCCAAGCTGGTCGCCGCCGGCGCCGGAATACCGTTCATCGCCGTCCCCACCCAGCTGTCGCACGACGGCGTCTGCTCTCCGGTCTCCGTGCTCCCCCGCACCGTCGGGGGGTTGACCGAGAGCCTGGAAGCGGTCGCTCCGCACGTCGCGTTCTTCTCCCAACCGACGTTGATCAGGTCACCGTTCGCGTCCCTGCGCGCCGGTATCGGTGACCTGCTCGCGAACCCCCTCGCCCTGCACGACTGGAAGCTGGCCTCCGACGCCGGTCTCGAGCAAATAAACCACGCTGCCTGGCACCTGTCGGCGGAGTCCTTTCGGCTCATCGAGCCGCTGCTCGAGGAGCCGCTCGGTCCCGAACGCGTCGAGCCCGGGCTGATCGGCCTGTTGGCCCATGCGCTGGTCACCTCTGGCTTCGCCATGATGACAGTCGGCACCTCCAGGCCCGTCTCCGGTGCCGAGCACAAGATCTCGCATGCCATCGACGAGCTGTTCGGGGGGCGGGCTCACCACGGCGCTCAGGTCGCGTTCGCCTCACTCGTGTCGGTTGCGCTCCACGATCTCGACGTCGAGGCGTTCCGCTGCTGCCTGGTGAACCTGGGACTCCCGTACCACCCCCGGCAGCTCGGGCTCTCGCATCACGACATGGTCGCGGTGTTGCTCCGAGCGCCCAACACCAGGCCCGGTCGCTTCACCGTGCTGGAGAGCGCGGGGCTGGGGGAGTCGGAGGCCGCCGTGCTGGTCAAGTCTCTGTGGGCCGAGGTGTGACCCGAGCGCTCGCCAGGCGCTCGGCGACCCGCAGATCCTCGGCGTCGTCGATCTCCACCCAGTGCGAGGACGGCGTCGGCGACAGCGTCAGAAACGGTGAGCTGGCGCTGATCTCCTGGTAGGCCTCCTCGTACCAGGCATCCGCCCTGGCGTCTTCAGCCGTGAACGCCCGCAGAGCGTCGTGGACCAGCGCCCGCCCCGACGGCGCCAGCGCCGACACGCCGACGTACTCGCCGACGGGGTCGCCCACACCTACCTTGCCGATGGCGGTGCACCACCGGCGCCCGGCGGCGTCGATCGGCCCGGCAGCCACCTTCATGGCCTCCTCGGTGATGGGACGGGTGACATCGACGGCAAGGGACCCGGGGACGCCATGGAGCTCGGCGGCGGCGGTCAGCAACGCACCGATCCACACCGGTAGCCCGAACAGGTCGCTGTTCAGAACGACGACGACCTGATCGTCGCCGAGCCTCCCCTCCAGGGCATCGAGTCCGAGGAGGAGGCTGTACCAGTTGTTTCGCTTCGCGTGCTGGTCGTTCCCCACCAGGAGCGGGCGGAGCCGACTGCGCACCGCCCGCTCCTCGCAGTACCGCTCCACTCGATCGGCGGCATGGCCGACCACCACGAGCACGTCGGTGTCGGGGCCGAGTGCCTGCTCGACGGCCGCCAGGTGGCGCTCGGCGATGGGGGACCCACCCACATCGACCAGCCACTTCGGGCCTGGCTCCCCCGCCTGGCCGAGCCGTCGCCCGTGCCCTGCCGCCAACACGACCACGGCCACGTCGTGTCGTCCAGACGTCGCTGTGCTCATGCCTGCCCCGATCCGACCTGCTGAGCCCCAGCGACTCGCAGCGGGATCGTAGCCAGGGGGTGTCCTCGGAGAGGAAGCCGTGACCCTGCTCGGCGCGCCCCCGGTCGCCGCCATCTAGGTTGCTGGCGACGACGGGCTGCTGTTGGTGGGCCCACATGCTGGCGATGCCGGAGAAGGGACGCGTCGAGCGTGAGCGAACAGAGTGAGGAGCCGCCCCTGGCGGTCCGGGTCAGCGTGGTGATGCCGACCTACGACCAGGACCCGTTCCTGCCGGGGGCGGTGGCGTCGCTGCTCGCACAGAGCGAGCCGAACTGGGAGCTGATCGTGGTCGACGACGGCTCGCCGGGCGATACCCGCGAGGCACTCGGCGAGGCGCTCGACGACGGGCGGGTCCGCCTCGAGGTCCTCGATCGGAACCGAGGCCTGGGCGCTGCCCTCAACCGCGGGCTCGACTGCGCCAGCGCCCAGTACATCGCCTATCTGCCGTCCGACGATCTGTACTACGTCGACCACCTGGCGTCGCTCGTGGCCGCCCTCGACGCCGCGCCGGAGGCCATCCTCGCCGTCGCGGGCGTCCGTCACCACCAACGCCGAACATCGCGGGGGCGGATCGAGGGTGAGCCTCTGCAGCTCGTCCAGGTTGCCCACCGCCGGACCGGGGAGCGGTGGATCGAACGCTCGGAGCTCACGACCGACGACCTCGACCGGATGCTGTGGACGCGCCTGCTCGGGGACGGAACCCCGGTCGAGACGGGCCGGGTCACCTGTCAGTGGGGTTGGCATCCGCTCCAGCGGCACAAGGCGCTGCGCGAGCCGTGGGGTGGGCTCAACACCTACCGAGCGCGGTATCGGGTGCAGGAACCCCTCCGCCTGCAGAGCACGGTCGGCCACCTACACGACGAGGTGGAGCACTATCACCGGTTCCGGGAGCGGCCATCGACCCCGCGTGCGGCCGATGGGCTCCGGGTGCTGCTGGTCGGCGAGCTCGCCCACAACCCTGAACGAATCCTCTTGCTCGACGAGCGGGGGCACGAGCTGCACGGCCTGTGGACCGACAGCCCGGTGTGGTTCAACACGGTGGGACCGGTGCCGTTCGGCCATGTCGCCGACGTTCCCCGCCAGGGGTGGCGCGAGGCGGTGAGGCGCCTGCGGCCCGACGTCGTCTACGCGCTGCTCAACTGGCAAACCATCCGGTTGGTGCACGAGGTGCTGACGGCCGACCTCGGCGTCCCGTTCGTCTGGCACTTCAAGGAGGGCCCGTTCTTCGCGCGCGAGCACGGCCTGTGGTCGGAGCTGGTCGACCTGCACACCCGATCCGACGGAGTGGTCTACTCCAGCCCCGAGCTGCGCGAGTGGTTCGCGGCGACGGTGCCCGCCAGTGCGGACTGCCCGAGCCTGGTGGTCGACGGCGACCTGCCGAAGGGTGAGTGGCTGTCGGGGCAGCGGTCACCACTGCTGTCCGTTGGGGACGGCGCCGTGCACACGGTCATCCCTGGACGGCCCATGGGCCCCGAACCCGAGGTGATCGCCGCCCTCGCCGAGGCGAACGTCCACGTGCACCTCTACAGCAAGAAGGCGGCAGCGCAGATGCGGTCGTGGGTGACCCAGGTGCAGCGCCTGGCGCCTGACCACTTCCACCTGCATCCCCAGGTCGACCAGACCCACTGGGTCGCCGAGTTCTCCCAGTACGACGCAGGCTGGCTCCACAACTTCTGCAGCAACAACCATGGCGACCCCTACGCGGCGACGTGGGACGACCTCAACTATCCGGCACGGATGGGAACGCTTGCCGCCGCCGGCGTCCCGATGATCCAACGCGACAACACCGGATCGATGGTGGCGACGCAGGCGCTGGCGCGCGAGCGTGACCTCGGCGTGTTCTGGAACGACCCCGAGGAACTGGTCGCCCACCTTCGCGATCGTGACCGGATGGCGGCCCTGCGCGACAGCGTCTGGTCCCAGCGAGGAGAGTTCACCTTCGACGCCCACGTCGACCGCCTCCTCGACTTCTTCCGCCACCTCGTCGCCGCCGGGCGCCGGCGGGGGGCGGTGTGAGGACGGGATGAGACCCACCCGCTGACGCCGGGAGCGGTCGCGTTCCTCAGTTGCCGAGGAGCTTGCCCAGCGGGCTCTCGTCCAGGTGGGCGAGCAGCTCGGCTACGTCCTCGTAGACGGCGATCGCTCCGGCCTCCTCCAGCTGCTCGCGAGTGGAGCCTCCGGTGAGCACGCAGACCACCTTCAGCCCGAGCTTGCCGGCCGCCTCCACGTCCCAGGGGGTGTCACCGACGACGAGAGTGCGACCGGACTCGAGGTCGAACTTCTTCAAGGCCGCCTCGAAGATGTCAGGAGACGGTTTGCTGTGCTCGACGTCCCCCTTGGACACCGCATCCTCGATGGCATGCTCGGCCCCGATGGCCTCGCGGAGCCGCTCGAGGTCCTCCTCATCGGATGACGTGGCCAACACGACGCGGGCTCCCCGCCGAGCGAGCTCGGTCAGCAGCTCCGCCGCCCTGGGAAACGCCTTGATCTCCTTCTTGAACAGTTCGTAGTGCCGGGAGTGGGCATCGCTCGCTTCCTCGCTCTCACGGCCGATGAGCCGGTGGACGAGCTGGTCGGACCCCATGCCGATGAGCGGGTGGATCCTGCTCATGGCAACGTCTTCGCCGATGTCTTGGAAAGCGCGCCACCAGGCCACGGCGTGGAAGTAGTTGGTGTCGACGAGCGTGCCGTCGACGTCGACGAGGATAGAGGGGCGGTTGGCAGGCATCGCCCAGCCCTACCCAATCGCCCGGTCGACTGACATGCTGACGAGTACGTCGGGCCTCGGCGTGCTGCCGTCACCGGGCCCACGCTCACCCAGCCTGGGACGAGGCCACCAGATGGGCGAACTGGCGGGCTCCGGTGTCGAGGACCCAGTCGTGGCCGTACCGAGCGACGGGAGGCGCCAGCGCGGCGACCATTCGCAGGACCCCCTGGTGCGGAGAGAGGCACGAGTTGAACACCGCCAGGCAGCCCGCTCCCTCTTCTTGCAGCGCCACGCTGGCCGTGCCGGTGACGTCGCCGGCGACGGTGGCGTGCACGACGCTGGGAGCCAAGACCTGATCGAGGGCCACGGTGAAGCGCAGGGAGTAGGGCAAAGGGGGCTGCACCACGCACGTCCACACCGAACCGGTCACCAGCTCGGCGCCGTCGAAGTGGCGGAGCCACGGCCACCAGTTCGAAAACTCGGTGACCCGGCTCATGGTCTCCCACACCGCTCGGCGGTCGGCGTCGAGGTGCAGTCGCCGAGCGGAGACGATCTTCATCCGGGGTTACTTCCCGCCATCCCACCCGTGCCAGTCCTCGGGCTCCGAGCCCGACGGCGGGCGCCAGCCACTCCCGCCCTCATCTTCCTCGCTCCCGCGGTTGTCGTCGTCGGGGCGCACAACCGGTAGAACTTGACGGTGAGCCGGCCGACCTCGTTGGAGCGGTCCTCCGACGAGGCCCGACGACGCACGAAGATCGTCGCCACCGTCGGTCCTGCCTGCCAGGACGCCCCCACGCTGCGGGCCATGATCGCCGCGGGCATGGACGTCGCCCGCCTCTCCTTGGCCCATGCCACCCTCGACGACACCCTGCAGCGGCTACAGCTGATCCGCTCGGTCGCCGAGAGCGAGGGCGCGGTGGTGGGCGTGCTGGCCGATTTGCCTGGGCCCAAGGTCCGCACCTCTCCGTTCCCCCCTGACGGGGTCCATCTGGCCGACGGATCGGTGGTCGAGCTCGCGCCCGCAGACGGGGACGACACCAGCAACGAGCGGCGCATCGCCGTCGACCTGCCTGCCGTGCTCGAGAACCTCGAGCCCGGCGACCGGGTCGCCCTGGGCGACGGCGCCATCGAGCTGGTGGTCCACGACGTGGATGGCCGGCGAGCACTGGCCGGAGTGGTGGCCAGCGGCTGGGCACAGGGGCGTCCCGGCGTCATCCTGCCCGCTGGTCGCCTGGCGGCGGCGTCCCCGACCGACGTGGACCTCCGACTGTTGCGTGCCCTGGCTGGCGCCGAGGTCGACGCCGTCGCCGTGTCGTTCGTCCGCTCGCCCTCCGACATCACCCGCGCTCGGGACGCCCTGGACGAGGCCGGGCCGATGCTCGTGGCCAAGATCGAGACCCAGGAGGCGGTCGATTCGCTCGAGGAGGTGATCGCCGTCGCCGACGGGGTGATGGTGGCTCGGGGCGACCTGGGCATCCGCTGCGCCCTCGAGGACGTCCCCCACTACCAGAAGCGCATCATCCGCACCGGGGTCGCCTACGGGCGACCGGTGATCACCGCCACCCAGATGCTGGAGTCCATGGTGCGGGCCCCGGAGCCCACCAGAGCCGAGGTCAGCGACATCGCCAACGCCGTGTTCGACGGGACGAGCGCCCTGATGCTGTCGGCGGAGACCGCCATCGGCCACGATCCGGTCAATGCCGTGCGGACCATGGGGAGGGTCGCTGAGCGGGCGGAGCGGGAGTTCGACTACCTGACGTGGGGGCGCAACCTCGGTCGTCAGCAGACGGTTGAGGCTCACCGCGCTCCTGCGCCGGTGCGCATCACCGCCGCCATCTCGGCGGCGGCATGGCGAGCGGCAACCGACGCCGATGTGGTCGCCATCATCGCCTGCACCAACAGCGGCGACACCGCTCGGGCGATCTCCAGGTTCCGACCCACGATGCCGGTGGTGGCGGCGACGCCCTCGATGAGGACGGTGCGTCAACTGGCGATGGCGTGGGGGGTCACACCGATCCCCACTGGGCACCACGGCACCACCGACGACATCGTCTGGTTCGCGGTGCAGGCTACGGCGGCGGCCGGCTACGTCCGTTCGGGGGAGCTGGTAGCGGTGCTCGTCGGTTCGCCCACCGATCCCGAGCCGGCCACCGACACCCTGCGGCTCGTGCGCGTCCGCTGAAGCTCGCACGCTGAAGCTCGCTAGCAACGTGCGGAAGCGGGTGCGAGAGCCTGAGCGCGGGCATCGAGCGGCTGGGCTGGTCGGACGAGCGGGCCGTGCCGTGGCCCGGCGAGTGTGCGACGGCGTGCTCGATCAGCTCGAGCGGGTAGACGATGGTCATGATGACATCGGGTTGCTCGCCGTGAACCTCACCCGACGCGGAACGCTCGCCTCCGCCCATGGGTTCACCTCGGTCGAGCTGGCTGCCGAGCGGGCGTCGGCCGCCGCCGCCCGCCGCGTCGTCGCCGACGGGCTCTCGCTACGAGGCCTGGACTCGCTGGTCGACGTCGCCGTGTTGCTGGTCAGCGAGATCGTCACCAACGCCGTTCGCCACTCCCGCGGACCCGTCCGCCTGCAGCTCGCGGTCCATGCCGACACCGTTCGGGTGGCCGTGAGCGACGACCTTCCCGAGCCGCCCCGGCCCGAGCCGGCGGACGACTCCGCCGAGCGAGGGCGAGGGCTGATGATCATGGGGGCGCTCGCCGACCGATGGGGCGTGGAGATGCTGCCTCGGGGTAAGCGGGTGTGGTTCGAGCTCGACTTCGAGGACTAGCAATGGGGGCCGACAGGCGCGGCCCTTGACGAGCGTCGGGAGGTGGCGGCACTCGCAGGGAGAGGGAGCCATGGCGGAAGAAGCCTCATCCGACGCTGCGCCTTCGGTGAAGGGTGACGATGGTGCCCGGGTGGCCGCGGAGGCAGCCGCCGGGGCCGTCGCTGCGGCGCGCTCCGCCGAGACTCAGGCACGCGAGGTAGCCAAGGAGGCTCACGCTGCCGCAGCATTGGCCGAGCGGGCTGCCTCCATCGCCGCCGACCACGAGCACCGCGAGAGAGAGCGGCGTCTGCTCGACGAGCTCGGTGTCGACGTCGACGCTCCCGAGGTCGAGGCCGAGATCAACCGCCTACAGGCCGGTGTCAGCGAGACCCTCCCCTTCGGGCGTCCGGGCCGGCCCCTGCCCCCGGACTCGGCGTTTCGCTTCGGGTTCGTGGCCGCGCTCGGGGTGGTGACGGCCCTCCTCCTCGTTCGCGTCGTCTTGTCCGCGGCTCCGATCCTCCTGCTCGTGGGGATGGCGCTCTTCCTCGCCGTCGGCCTCGATCCGGCCGTGGCCTGGCTCCACCGGCGCGGTCTCGCCCGGGGCTGGGCGGTGTTCGCCATCGTGCTCGCCGTCGTGGTGCCCGTCGGCGCTTTCCTCGCCGCCGCCGTTCCTCCGCTCGTGGCCCAGGCGTCAGGCCTGCAGACCGAGCTGCCGGAGTTCATCTCCCGGCTGCAGCAGGACAACGCCATAGTGAGAGAGCTCGACGAGCGCTTCGACGTGGTCGAGCGGTTCAAGGCCATGGTCTCCATGGAGCCGGCGAGCGGGTCGACGGCCTTCGGAGGCGTCCTCGGCGTTGCGAGGGGCGTGTTCAGCGCCTTTGCTTCCACGCTTACGGTGATCGTCCTCGCCCTGTACTTCCTGGCCTCGCTGCCCAACCTCAAGCGCACGTCGTACCGGTTGGTCCCCCGGTCGAGACGCGCCCGCTTCTCGCTGCTCGCCGACGAGGTCCTGGCCCGCATCGGCGACTATCTGCTGGGGAACGTGGTTACGTCGCTGATCGCCGGTGTGGTCGCCTTCGTCTTCTTCACCATCGCCGGCGTGCCCTATCCGTTGCCCCTCGCCGTCTTCGTGGCCCTCGCCGACCTGGTCCCCCTGGTCGGAGCCACCATCGGCTCGGTCGTCTCGGTCCTGGTGGCGTTCCTCGTCTCGGTGCCCGTCGGCATCGCCACCATCGTCTTCTCGTTCGTCTACCAGCAATTCGAGAACTTCGTGCTGGCTCCCCGGGTCATGAAGCGAACCGTCGACGTGACCCCGCTCACCACCATCGTCGCCGCCCTCATCGGCGCCACCCTGCTCGGGATCTTCGGGGCACTGCTGGCCGTGCCCGTCGCCGCCTCGATCCAGATCATCGGACGCCACGTGCTGCTCCCTCGCCAGGAGGCCGCCTAGCAGCGGCAGCTCGGCGAGCTACCCAGGCGGTCCATACCACTCTCCTTCCCGGTGAGGCGACGGGCCAGGCGGGTACAAGCGCCCGGTGACCCGCTCGTGCACCTACCGCGTCCAGCTCCACGCCGGCTTCACCTTCGACGACGCCGCGAGCCTGGCCGGCTATCTCGCCGCCCTCGGGGTCAGCCACCTCTACTGCTCGCCGATCCTCCAGGCCGCCCCCGGCAGCACCCACGGCTATGACGTGGTCGACCACAGCCGGTTGAACGACGAGCTCGGCGGCGAGACCGGGTACCGGCGCCTGGTGGGGGCGCTCGGCGAGGAGGGTCTCGGCCAGGTGCTCGACATCGTCCCCAACCACATGGCCTTGGCCGGACGAGCCAACCGGTGGTGGTGGGACGTGCTGGAGAACGGCCCGTCCAGCCGCTACGCCGCCTACTTCGACATCGACTGGGACCCGCCGGAGCAGAAGCTGACGGCCACCGTGCTGGTGCCGGTCCTCGGGGACCACTACGGCCGGGTGCTGGAGGCGGGAGAGCTCGAGGTGCAGCGCGAGGGCGGCTCGTTCGTGGTGCATTACCACGAGCACGAGGCACCGCTGTCGCCTCGGAGCATCGACGATCTGGTGGCGGCAGCGGCCAAGCGGGCGGGCTCCGATGAGCTGGCCGGCATCGCCACCTCCCTCGGGAACCTTCCTCACGCCCTGCTGCGAGATCCCGACGCCGTGTCCGAGCGCCACCGCGACAAGGAGGTCCTGCGCGAACGGCTGGCGGCGTTGTGCGAGGACCGACCCGAGGTGGCCGACGCCGTCGACGCCGAGGTCGGAGCTCTGAACGGGGACCCCGGCGCGCTCGACGCGCTCCTTCGCCGCCAGAACTACCGTCTCGCCTTTTGGCGCACGGCCAGCGAGGAGCTCGACTACCGCCGCTTCTTCAACATCGAAACGCTGGCCGGCCTGCGCATCGAGGACGAGCAGGTCTTCGCCGACACCCACCGTCTCTTGCTTGACTTGGTGGCCGAGGGCACGGTCGACGGCTTGCGGGTCGACCACGTCGACGGGCTGCGCGACCCCGAAATCTACCTGCGGCGACTCGCCGACGCCTCGGGCGGCGTGTACGTGATCGTGGAGAAGATCCTCGAGCAGGGCGAGGAGTTGCCCGAGAGCTGGCCCGTCGCCGGCACCTCGGGCTACGACTTCCTCAACCGGGTCAACAACCTCTTCATCGATCCTGGCAACGAGGAGGCGATAACCGCCTGCTACCAGCGGTTCAGCGAGGGCGAGGCTCGCTACGACGACGTCGTCCACGCCGCCAAGCTGCAGATCATGCGCCAGGAGCTGGCGTCGGAGCTGGAGCGCCTCACCGGGTTGCTGGCCGAGGTCTGCGACGCCCACCGGCGCCAGCGCGACCACACCCGCCGGGAGCTGCGCGACGCGCTGCGGGAGCTCACCGCCGCCTTTCCCATCTACCGCACCTACGTCCAGCCCGGTCGCCCGGTCACCGACACCGATCGGGCCCGGGTGAAGGAAGCGGTCCGATGCGCCAGCGAACGGCGCCCCGACCTCGACGCTGAGCTGCTGGCCTTCATCGGCGAGGTGATGGTCCTCGACCACCCCGGCCCGGCGGAGACCGAGCTGGCCGTGCGGTTCCAGCAGGTGAGCTCCCCGGTCATGGCCAAGGGTGTGGAGGACACCGCGTTCTACCGGTACCACCGGCTCGTCTCCCTCAACGAGGTCGGCGGCGACCCGGGGCTGTTCGGACGACCGATCGAGCAGTTCCACGCCGACAACGTCGAGGTAACCCGATGCTGGCCGGAGACGATGCTCACGCTGTCCACCCACGACACCAAGCGCAGCGGCGACGTGCGCGCCCGCATCGACCTGCTCTCGGAGATCCCCTCCGCCTGGGACCAGGCGGTGTGGCGCTGGACTCATGGCAACGAGCGCCACCGCCGCGGCGGCTGGCCCGACCGCAACACCGAGTACCTGCTCTACCAGAGCCTCGTGGGCGCCTGGCCCATCGACGCCGGTCGTGTGGTGGCGTTTATGGAGAAGGCGGCCAAGGAAGCCAAGGTCCACACCTCGTGGGTCGACCCGGCGGCTCAGTACGACGACGCCCTCCGGGAGTTCGTGAGTGCCATCCTCGGCGACCCCGCCTTCGTGGGCGACTTCGAGGCCTTCCTCGGCGAGCACCGGCTGGTGGAGCGGGGTCGCGTCACCTCCCTCGCCCAGACGGCATTGCTGCTCACCTGCCCCGGCGTGCCCGATCTGTACCAGGGCACCGAGCTGTGGGACCACAGCCTGGTCGACCCGGACAACCGCCGGCCGGTCGACTACGAGCGCCGGCGCCTCCTCCTCGTCGATCTCGACGACGCTCCGCCTGAGGAGGCGCTGGCCCGGGCTGACGAAGGTGCTCCGAAGCTGTGGCTGATCCAGCGACTCCTCGAGGACCGGCACCGTCGCCCCGCCTGCTATGGCCCCAGTGCCCAGTACCGCCCCCTCTCCGTGATCGGCGCCAAGAGCCGCCACGCCGTGGCCTTCGTCCGTGGCGACGACCTGGTGGTGGTCGTGCCCCGGCTCGTGATCGGCCTGGACGACGAGTGGGCCGACACGGTGGTGCCCCTGCCCCCCGGACGCTGGGCCAGCGTCCTCCACGACGCGCCCGCCGTTGCCGGCGACGTCGCTGTCGCCGACCTCGTGGGCCGCTTCCCGGTGGTGGCGCTGGGCAGGGTTCCGGCGTGATCCACGACCGTGCTCAGGGGGCCCCCGAGCCGCCCGTGACCGACGAGCGGGGGGTCGACGCCCGCTACAAAGACGCCAGCGGCCAGGAGCGAACCGTCGCCGAAGCCACCATCGAGCTGCTACGCCAGCGCATCGGACGGCCCCCCGACGAGGGTCGCCCCTCGTCGCTGGTCACGCGCCCCGGTCGCCGGGTCCATGTGGGGCGGGCCCAGGTCGTGCTCGAGGACGGCGGGGAGCTGACCGTCGACGGCGTCCTCCCCGACGAGCTACCCCTGGGCTACCACACCCTCCGTCCCGACACCGGGCCGGAGCGGCGGCTCGTCGTCAGCCCCGGTCGCTGTCACCTCCCGAGCGGGTGGCGGGCGTGGGGGTGGGCCGCCCAGCTCTACGCCGCTCGGTCCTGCGCCAGCTGGGGCATCGGCGACCTCGCCGACCTCGGCCGTCTCGCCCGTTGGTCGGCGGACGCCCTCGGTGCCGGCTTCGTGCTCGTCAACCCCCTCCACGCCGTCGCACCGACCTTGCCCCAGCAGGCCAGCCCCTACTTCCCCAGCAGCCGGCGCTTCCGCAACCCGCTCTACCTCAGTGTCGAAGACGTCCCTGGCGCTGCCGACGTGGGGACCGACCTCGACCGCCTCGCCGCCGAGGGGCGAGCGCTCAACGAGCAGCGCCGGATCGATCGTGACGCGGTGTGGCGGCTCAAGCTGACGGCGCTGGAGGCGATCTGGGAACGCACCCGTCCCGACGCCGCCTTCGAGCGGTGGTGTCAGCGCCAGGGCGCCGCCCTGGACGAGTTCGCCACGTGGTGCGTCCTGGCTGAGCACTTCGGGCCCAGCTGGCGCAGCTGGCCCTCCGAGTTTCGCGATCCCGACGACCCGGCGGTCGAGCGCTTCCGCAGGGAGCACCACGACCGGGTCCGCTTCCACTGCTGGCTCCAGTGGCTCACCGACACCCAGTTGGTGGCGGCCGCCTCGGGCCTGGCCATCATCCAGGACCTGCCGATCGGCGTCGATCCTGACGGGGCCGATGCATGGGCGTGGCAGCACCTCCTCGCCGACGGGATCAGCATCGGTTCGCCTCCTGACGAGTTCAACAGCCAGGGCCAGGACTGGGGCCTGCCGCCCTTCGTCCCCTGGAAGCTGGCCGACGCCGGGTACCAGCCCTTCGTCGACACCATCCGGGCGACGATCGCTGCCGCCGGAGGGCTTCGCGTCGACCACGTCATGGGCTTGTTCCGCTTGTGGTGGGTCCCGGTCGGTGCCAAGCCCAGCGACGGCGCCTACGTCCGTTATCCCAGCGACGACCTGCTCGACATCGTGGCCCTCGAGAGCCACCGGGCCGGGGCGCTGGTGGTTGGAGAAGACCTCGGCACGGTCGAGGCGGGTGTCCGTGAGACGATGGCTGAGCGCGGCATGCTCTCCTACCGGCTGCTGTGGTTCGAACCCGACGATCCGGCGGTGTGGCCCGAGCTCGCCATGGCCGCGGTGACCACCCACGACCTGCCCACCGTGGCCGGGCTGCGGGACGGCAGCGACCTCGACGAGCAACGCCGGATCGGGCTCGATCCCAACGAGGAGAGCACGGCCGCCATCCGAACCCGCCTGGTTGCCAGCGGGGCGATTGACGGCGGCGACGACCCCGTCGTCGCCATCCTCGGCGCCCACCGCCGGTTGGCCCGGGCTCCCTCGGTGCTGCTGTCCGCCACCCTGGATGACGCCGTGGCCGAGCGAGCAAGGCCCAACATACCCGGCGCCGACGGGAAGCGCCCCAACTGGTCCCTTGCCCTGCCGGTGGTGCTCGACGAGCTCGAAGGCCACCCGCTCCCGCGCCAGGTGGCCGCCATCCTCGCCGAAGGCGTTGCGCCTCGGACCACGACCGGCCCCCACGATGCCACGCCCTTGCCGGCGACGAACCCGGAGACGGCCTGACTTTCGTGGTCGTCGAGCCGTCCCAACCAGCCGGCTGCGCGCCTCCTGGGTGAGATGGTGACCCAGGCCTCGGGGCCTCGCCCAGGCTCGGGCTCCTGGTCGCGATCGACCTCGTCGATGTGGTTGCCGTGGCCCCCGGAGCAGGTCGGGGCGGAGCCGCCTCGTGCGAGCAAGCCACGGACAGACCGGCGACGGCGGGGCTGCCCACGTGCTGCAAGAGTGTCCGGGCAGGCGGGCTGGGGCGAGGAGGCGCACGATGAGAGCAAGGAAGCTGGGGTCGAGCGGACCGGAGATCTCGGTGATCGGCTACGGCGCATGGGAGGCCGGGGGCATGGCCTGGGGCTCCAACCCCCCTGAGGAGGAGACGATCGACGCGATGAGGGCGGCGTTCGACGCTGGCGTCAACTGGGTCGACACCGCCGAGGTCTACGGCGGGGGGCGCTCGGAGGAGCTCGTGGGCCGAGCCGTGGTCGGCCGCGACGTGCTCGTGTTCACGAAAGTCGCGCCCAAGCCCGCCGGCAGCGGCTTCGACGCCGGCGGCGTGCGAGCAGGCGCCGAAGCAAGCCTGCGGCGGTTGGGACGCGACGTCATCGACGTGTTCCAGCTGCACTGGCCCGATCGGGGCATCGTCGTCGAGGAGACATGGGAGGCGATGGCACGCCTGGTGGACGAGGGCCTCGTGCGCTGGATCGGGGTGTCGAACTTCTCCTCGGAGCTCGTCGCCCGCTGCGAAGGCATCCGCCACGTCGACTCGCTCCAGCCCCACTTCTCGATGCTGCACCGCGAGGGGCGTGACGACCTGTTCCTGCGGTGTGAACGAGCGGGAACCGGAGTGATCGCCTACGGCCCGCTCGCCTACGGGCTGCTCACCGGCGTCTTCGACGAGACGACGACGTTCTCGGACGACGACTGGCGAAGCGGCAAGCACGGCATCGGCGCCTACGACGAGCTGTTCGCCCCCGATCCGTTCCGACGCAACCTCGCCACCGTCGAGGCGCTCAGGCCCGTTGCCGAGCGCAAGGGGCTGACCCTGGCGCAGCTGGCCCTGGCCTGGGTCGTCCACCAGCGAAGCGTGACCGCCGCCATCGCCGGCTCGCGTTCGTCCCAGCATGTGCGTGACAACGCCGGTGCTGGGGACGTCGAGCTCACGCCGAAGGAGCTCGAGGAGCTCGAGGTGCTGCTCGGCGGGTGACGGCGAAGTGGTAGGACCATCAGGAAGGAGAAGGCACTCGGCGGTCGAGGAGATCTGGGGCGAGGTGGGTGCTTCGCTGAAGCGCTTCGTCCGACGTCACGTCTCCGACGTCACGCCTCCAATCAGCACGACGCCGACAACGCCGGTCCCCGCAGACACCCTGCCCGGTCAAGGCTTGAACGCCCGCCGCGTATCGGCTGCACGACAACCTCGTCGCCCCTCATATCAATGACGACCTGTCGGTCCAGCGAGCGACAACCTGGAACCGTGGGACATCAATCGAGCGGTCTGCCTTCCAGGAGGTCCTTCAGCTTCTCAAGCGAGTTCTGCGCTTCTCGTTCGTTGCGACGCTCGACGTAGACCCGATCGAGCAGTTCGCTGAGGAACGCGCCGGGGAGCTCGCAGTCGACGACGAGCTCGACTCTGCTGCCGCCATCGGTCGGGACGACGACCTGTCGCATCGTGAGGCTGCCGCTTCCGGGCGACTTCGGCTCGTAGGCCACCAACCGAGGGTCGCACTCCGTGTACCGCCAAGTGGTCGGCAGGCTCACTCCGGCCACGCCAAGGTCCTGGCGGAACTCATGACCAGCTCAGAGCTTTTCCTCCGGGCCTTCGTGACTGGCGGTGATCGTGGACCAGCGGTCCAGGCTGGAGATCGGTCAGCTCCTCAAACACCTTTTCCGGGGGTGCAGCGATGTCGATGGTCCGCTCGATGTGGTCCGTAACACCCGGTGACCGACGTATCAGGAGAGGAGGGGTGCATCAGCGCACCCGGAGCAGCGCCAGGTAGAGCGTGAGGCCTGGGCCGAACGCCATGGCGACGATGTGCTCGCCTCGTGAGGGCCGGCGATCGCCCACGAGCTGATCGAGCACGATGAGCACGGTGGCCGAGGAGCAGTTGCCGTGATCGCGCAGCACTTTCCGCGAGGCGGCAACATCTTCGTCTCGCAGCCCGAGCCGCTCGGCGACGGTGCGGATGATCCGTGGACCGCCGGGATGGATCGCCCAGTGGTCCACGTCGGCGACCCGGAGGCCGTGGTGACCGAGGAGATCGGTCGTCACTCGCTCCACGTGCTCGCCGAGCACCGATGACACGCGTGGGGAGAGGTTCATCCGGAAGCCGAGATCGGTCACCTGCCACGCCATGTGCTCGAGCACCGTCGAGTCGGTGAACGCGGCCAGGTCGACCAGTTCGAGGCCAGGGGCGGAGGGATGCACAGCAACCGCGGCGGCAGCGTCAGAGAAGATTGCGTTGGCCACGATCTGGTCCAGGTCGTCGGTGGCGGGTTGGAGGTGCAGGCTGGTGAGCTCCACGCACAGGAGCACGCCGACCTTGCCTCGCGCCCCGGCGGCGTCGGCGACGGCGGCGAGCGCGGGGAGGGCGGCGTAACAGCCCATGTGCCCGACGTGTAGACGCTCAACGGAGGGGGCCATAGCCAGGTCCCGGGCCAGCAGGATGTCAACGCCCGGGGTTGCGTAGCCCGTGCAGGAGACCACCGTGAACAGCTCGACATCGTCGGGCCCCAGGCCTGCAGCGGCCAGGCAGGTCGTCACCGCCTCCTTGCCCAACGGCAGCGCTTCGTCGACGAAGCGGCTCATGCGGGCAGCCGTGCTCAACGTGCTGATGTCTTCGACCCGGGGATCGGCGACGGCGTGGCGCCGAGCGACGCCGGCGTTGCGCCAGATCCGCGGCGCGATCCTGCTCTCACCGTGGTGGGCCGAGAAGAACTCGTCCCACAACGATCGCTGGTCGAGGGGAGGCGGGAAGACCGTGCCGATCCCGGTGATCGCCGCCGTCACCATGGCCGTGCCCCGAGTCCCCCACTCGGATCGACTCCGAGCACCGAGGCTCCCAGGACGTTGGCGGCGACGTCGCTGGAGGGCGGCATCACCGCGCCGCTGCGTGTATCTCGTAGCAGCCGCTCGAGCTCGCCGCCTCGCAGAAGGGCTCCGAGCCCGCAGGCCTCGGTCAGGCTGGCGGCCGCGGCGAAGGCGGTGTCGCCGGCGAGCAGCTTGGCCCGATAGACCCAACGTGAGGTCTGGGGATCGCCTCGGTTGGCGTCGACCTGCCGGGCCGCCTCCTCGAGGGTCAACCTCGCCGCCTCCACCTGCGCGTCCGCCCTCCCGAGGCGCTGCCGCACCCACGGCGAGGTCCCGAGGCTGACGAGGCGCGGCGCGCCGTCGCAGGTGGGCTCCCGCACCGATGTGGCGGCCACGTGCTCGACGGCGGCGGCGAGCGCGGCTTGGGCGACGCCGACGTAGACGGCCGCGTAGGAAGCGACGAGCCACTCGGGCATGACCTCGGCGAGGAGCAGTGCGACCTCCTCGACGCCGACGAGCGCGCTCTGGTCCACCCAGCAGTCGAGCTCGAAGCCGTTGCTGGCCGTGGCCCGCATTCCGAGCGGGTCCCACCCCTGGTCGATCGAGCCAATCGCCTCGGCGGGAACCACGAAGTAGGAGACGACGGGCGGCCCAGCGTCGGCGGCCGTTGCGTCCCGGGCCGCTACCAGGTAGCCGTCGAGGTGCCCGGCGCCCGAGCAGGTCGACTTGTGACCTCGAATCCGGTACCCGCTGCCGTCCCGGGTGTAGGTCGTCTCGAGCGCGGACAGGCGCGAGCCGGCCGCCCGCTCGCTGATCGCCACCCCGTACATGGCCCCGCTCGCCGCCCTGCTCAGGATCTGGTCTCTGGTCGCCAGGAACGACGCTGGTACGCCGAGGGCGCAGGCGACCTCGTCGGGCACCATGGCCAAGGCTCCGGTGACCGAGGCGTGCATGTTGAACAGCAACGCGCTCGCCCCGTTCCCACGGGCGAGGGTCATGGCCACGCCGACGTAGTCTTCGAAGCCGCCTCCCATCCCGCCGAGGTGGGTGGGAACGAGGAGCCCGAGGAGGCCACTGGCCCGCAGATCGGCCATGTCGGCCTCGGGGAAGGCGCCGGCCTCATCATGGGCGTCGGCGCGAGGACGCCACGTCGTCGCCACCTCATGGGCAAGGGCGAGCAGAGAGGGGGAGGTCACCCGTCCCCCTTTCGGCCCACGCCCTGGTAGACGAGGGTCACCGACCGCGTCGGCACCATCCTCACCGGATGCCTCCGGTCGGCCAGGAAGCGGGCGTAGTCACGGGCCGAGGGGCGGATGCCCCACACACTCAGGTCCACGTCGTGCTCGGCGAAGAGTGTCCGGAGCCGATCGGGGCACACGAACAGCTCGGGGTCGTGGATCCGAGGCGGGGGTCCGCCGGGGAGCCGCTCGGCGATGCCAACCAGCGCCAGCCTGGCCACCCGGTTGGCGTTGATCGTGTCGATGACGACCGTGCCTCCCGGGCGCAGGACGCGGCACATCTCGGCGACGACCGCGGGGAGATCACGGACGTGTTCGAGCAGTTCGCCGGCCACCACCACGCTTGCGGTGCCATCACACAACGGGAGCCGGGTCGCATCGCTCCGAACCGCCAGCACAGCATGCTGGCGGGCAACGCGCAGGGCAGAGGCGCTGAGATCGACGCCGACATGGCGGTAGGACGAGGCATGGGGGGCCATGAGGCCACCGCCGCAGCCGAGATCGAGCAGGACTTCGCCAGGGACGAGCGGTCGCGGCACCAGGCGTCCACGAGCGACGGCCAGCCAGTGCAAAGCGGCGAACGCGCCCTCGGGCCGCCACCAGGCGTCGGCGAGATCGTCGTACTGCCTGATGTCGTTGCGGTCTCGGACCGGTGCACCTTTCACCGCTCGCCGTAGGACGGGCTAGAAGATCAGGCCGGTGCCGCCACGCGAGTGGAGCAGCCCGTAGAGGATGGCCGTCGACAGCCCGAAGGCGAGGTGGCCCACCAAGGTCGTCGCCACGTCGAGGGCGCCGTAGTTCTTGTACGCCAGGCCCTGCCCGCCGACGACGCCGGTGGCCGGATCGGTCGAGGGAATGACGGCCACGACCGGCCCGGCGATGGCGAGGTGGATGAGCGCACCGACCAGCCCCCACAGCCAGAGGTTGCCCTCGACCCCGATGAGGTCGAAGAACAGGGCGTAGAGCAATGCGGCGAACACGGCGACGCCCTCATGGAACACGAACCCGGCCAGGTACCCGGGAGCGCCGGGAACCCTGAGCAGGTTCTGCCCCCAGGTCCGGAAGATGTTCTGCTTGACGGGGAGGCCGAGCGCCTTTTGCAGGTACACCGGGCCCTCCATGATCGACCCGGCGATGAGCCCGGCGAGCAGAGCGGGGATGAACTCGTACGGTATGTCCACCTTTTCTCCTTGATAGTCGGTCGGTATTCGGATGGTAAGGAAACGCCCGGTAGAAGTGGGGCGGCTGGTGCCGACGGGCCCCTGGCAGTGGATCAACTCGGCCCCTGGCCGGCTGGCGGTGCCGTTCTTCGGAACAGGCCAGCATGGTGTGGCAGCAGGGCTCGGGGACGGGGTGGCGCTCCGCGCTCACCTGGCCAACCCGAGGAAGTGCCATGCTGCGACCGCGATCACCAGGATGAGCAGCACCACGGCGCAGAAGACGGCAAGGAGAAAACCGACATAGTTCCTCATGCCTCACCTTCGACGGTCTGCTCGGCGACGCCCGCAGGGCTGCGCCGGAGCGAGCTGGCGTTCGGTGTCGAGGGCGATGGTGCTGCGCTCGTGGGGGGTGGGAGCCACAGGCGCCGCTCGTCGCCGACACGGAAGGTGGGCGCAGTTGGTGCACACGACGTCGTAGCCCGGGTCGGGCCGCCGGCGCCGTCGGCACGTCGACGATGCGACGGGCTCACGGCCTGGTGAGCCGGGCACGCCGTGTACCTGTCTTGAGGCACGCGGAACCGGGGTGGAGACAGAGAAGGAGGTGGGCGTGACTACCGTGGCCGACGTGGGAAGTCGCCGGGGTCGGAGTCGCGAGGCGCAGGTCATCTCCGCCAGTACCAGCGGCGAGCCACATGTCGTACCGTCTCCCTCGGCGATCCGACCGTTACACCCGATGTGCGGCGGCAGCCGAAGTCGACGCCGTGGCTGACGGCGAGCCCGTCAAGGCACAGGACGCGACGCGATCGGCTTTGGCGGAGGTTACGGTCCTCGAGAGGCTGCGTGGCGGTGACGAGCGCGCCTTCGAGTCGCTCATCGACCAGCACTCACCGGCGATGCTGCGCCTGGCGCTGGTGTATGTCCCCAACCTCGCCGTCGCTGAGGAGGTCGTGCAAGAGACGTGGCTGGCCGTGGTACGGGGCGTCGACTCGTTCCAGGCGAGATCCTCCCTGCGGACCTGGATCTTTCGCATCCTGGTCAACAGGGCGAAGTCGTCGGGGATGGCAGAGCCACGGAACCTTCCCTTGAGCGACGAGGCCGAGGGTGACAAGGCGGAGCGGTCCGTCGTCGACACCGCCCGCTTCAGCGGACTCCCACGGGGGTACTGGTCGTCGCCGCCGAACCACTGGGACGAGCTCCCCGAGGACCGGCTGCTGGCGAGGGAGACGATGGCGTTCATCGAGGGTGCCATCGAAACGCTGCCGCGGGTGCAGCAAGCAGTTTTCAGGCTGCGAGACATCGAGCATTGGACCTCGGCTGAGGTCTGCGAAGCGCTCGGCCTCACCGTGGCAAACCAGCGCGTGCTGTTGCATCGGGCCCGGGCTCGCATGCGTACTGCCATCGAGGAGTACTTCGATGCGCGTTGACAAGGTGCTGCGCGGGATGCTGATGAAGGCCTTGGCCTTGGCCGGTCTGAACCCCTGGCTCACCTGCAGGGAGTGTGTCGACTTGGTCACGGAGTTCCTCGAAGGAGCGCTGTCCCCGCGGGATCGCGCTCTCGTGCTCGCCCACCTCGAGCGCTGTCCGCACTGCCCGCGCTACATCCGCCAGATCGAGCTCATGATCCGTCTGGTGGGAGCGACCGCCACGGATTCCGATGCGCTCTCGCCGGTCAACCGCGCCGCGCTCCTCGACGACTTCCGCCGTCACGGGCCGCGCGACCCGGACGACGAAACCTAGCCAGAGGCTGGTGTAACGCGCGGAGGGGTCCCCGAGACGGTAAGGGCATCGACGGTCGATGCCAGCACGCGTACCCTCTGCCACCGAAAGGCGCAGCCGGCGCTGGGCTCCACCAAGGTGTCTCACGACCGGCAACTGCCTCGGCGGAGTGTCGCCAGAGCACCGTGGCTGCCGTCGTGTTCCGTCGGTCCGGCGATCGGGCGGCGACCGTATCCACCCGACCACTGATCGCGGCCCGCCAGCAATGGTTTCCGGTCATTCGCCCTGGGTACGAGCGCGACCTTGCTGGATGAGGCCACAGCCCTTGGGAGCGAGGACCTCTGGTTGTTCTCGATCGTCGTCGGGTCCCTCGCGATCGTTCTGCTCGCCGTTCTCTTCGGACTCGTCATTGCTGTCCTCCAGCGGATCGACCGCCACGCGGCCCGCACGCACACGGCGACAAAGCAGATCGCGCAGAACACGGTGGCGCTGTGGACTCTGGAGCAGACGAACCGGGACCTGGTGGCGATCCGCGACGCCGCCCGGGGGGCCGAGCGGGCCGGCAGCGCCAGCGCCGTGGTCGCACCCCTCGTTGCGGCCAGGGACAAGGTCCAGGGCTGGCTCGGCGGCTCCGAGCACGGCGACGACAAGAGCTCTTAGCGTGCTGATCTTGGCCGCGCTGACGGCGGCTCTCCTCGCTCTGATCCTGGTCACCGCTCTCGTGGCGGTGCTGGTGTTCGTGATGCAGACGCGGGCCTTCATGGCCCAGACCTCGGCCGCGCTGGAGGTCATCGACGAGGGAGCCAGTCGCCTGGCCGACCGGCTGCAGCGCCTGCAGGGCGCGACCGAGGCGGCTGCAGGCGAGCTGGCGACCGCCGAGACGTAGCGAGAGCAGCGTTGGAGGTCTTCGCGTGGGTCGGGCTGCTCGTGTCCTGGCTCCTCCTCCTTCTCGTCATGAAGTTCGTCTTCCTGGTGCTGCGGGTGCTGAAGCAGGTGCGTAGGCTCGCGCAGATGTCACGTGACGCTGCGGTCCACTTGGCGGACAACCTGTCCGACGACGCGTTTGCCGAGCTCGAGCTCCTAGCCGCACAGCTGCCCGAGGCCGTCCGCCAGTTGCCCCGCAGTGCCGCTGTGGCGCGACCGAGCACGAGCTCGGTGTCACCGGGGATCGGCGGACGGTTCTCGTGACCACCATGCTCACGATCCTGTCGGTGCTCGTTGCCTGGGCGCTGCTCGGGGTCGTCCTCGTCGGGCTCTTCCTCATGGTGAAGTCGCTACAGAGCATCCGTCACTGGTTCGAGAAGACGACGGTGGGGCTGCGCACCGTCGAGCACCAGACCAGGGACCTGCACGTGAGGGCCGCCGTCCTGACCGCATCCCTCCGTGAAACGATCGATGCACTGGACGCCGCACCTCGAACACGGCCAGACCGACCAGACGGCGAGGAGAGCACATGGACAACCTGACCTCGGTCCCGATGCAGGCGCGGGTCGACCTGCCGCTGGAGGACGAGGTCAGCCGTTCGCTGCCCGACCAGGTCGGCAACGTCGCCGGTGCCCACAGCGCCGAGCTCCACCAGCGCCTGCTCGAGACCGGCGGGCGCATGGACACGTTGGGCCCGCTCAAGAAGGTCTACGTGTTCTGGTTGCCCGGGATGGCCTGTGACGGCTGCAGCGTGTCCACCATCGGCGCCACCGAGCCGTCGATCGAGGAGCTGCTGACCGGCTCGCTGCCCGGCGTCCCGGTGATGGTCCTGCACCACTACGAGTTCCAGATGGAGTCCGGCGACCATTTCACCTATTACCTGGAGCAGGCCGACGCTGGTGCCCTCGACGCTCCCTTCATCATCGTCTACGAGGGCTCCATCACCGACGAGAACCTCACCGTCGGGGCCGAGCCCTTCGCCGCCAAGGGGTCCTTGCCCACCTTCGCCCCCGCCGACCAGCGCCAGCGGCGCTCGACCCCGGAGTGGGTGCGCCGCCTCGCCCCGAGGGCGGCGGTGACGATTGCCATAGGAACGTGCGCGACTTGGGGCGGCATCCCGGCGTCGCTGGGGAATCCGACCGGCGCCATGAGCATGATGGACTTCCTGGGCAAGGACTACCGCAGCGCGCTCGGACTGCCCGTCGTCAACGTCCCGGGGTGCCCGCCCATCGGGGATGACTTCACCGAGACGGTCACCCTGCTGCTCAAGTACATGAACGGTCAGGGCCCGCTGCCCGACTTCGACGAGCTCGGGCGCCCGGCATGGCAGTTCGGCGACACCGTGCACCTGCGTTGCCCGCGTGGGGCCTGGTACGAGGAGGGCAACTTCGCCCGCGAGTTCGGGGGCAAGGAGTGCCTCGCCGAGATCGGCTGCTGGGGCCCGGTGGTCAACTGCCACATCACCGAACGCGGCTTCATCAACGGCAAGGGCGGCTGCATGGTGGCCGGGGGCCCGTGCATCGGCTGCATGTCGCCCGGCTTCCCCGACAAGTTCACCCCGTTCTACAAGCGACCCCCGATGACCACGCCGGCAACGACGCTCTCGCGCATGCACGGGGCGCTGAGCAAGCCATTGCGCCGGGTCACCCAACTCGAGCGCAACCGCGAGCCGCGCTGGCGCGACACCGTCCCCAGCGGCTGGGCCCCGGAATACGACAACGTCACCATCTTCCACCGCACGTTCGAGTACTTCTATGCGCGCATCCAGTACTTCCGCTCCGAGCTCCCCGGGCGCAACGAGAAGGACGAGGAGAAGTACGCCAGCGGCTACATGGTGCCGCCGAAGGCGGCCTACGGCAAGGAGTACGCCCAGCTGCTGCCCGACCGCAGGGCCGAGGAGGCCCGCAAGCGGGGGACGTACCAGCGGCTGGGGCTGTCGCCCCAGGCCGACGGCTTCGAGACCCCCCTACAAGGCGACCAGGAGTAACGGCCGATGTGCTTTCAGAACTTGCCGGTCGAGTTCGACGCCCAGGGCAACGCCCGGCTGAAGGATGGGATCGGCGACACCTACGCGTACCAGACCCGTGACATCGACCGCTCGAAGGTCGAGAAGCTCCTGGCCAGCAACGGCCACGTCAAGGACGTCAACCTGGATCCGGTGACCCGGGTCGCCGGCGCGCTGGGCTTCCACTGCGTCGTCGACCTCGAGCAGGGCAGGGTCCACGAGGCGCACACGATCGGCACGCTCTTTCGCGGGTACGAGGTCATCCTCAAAGGCCGCGACCCGCGTGACGCCATGTTCATCTCCAGCCGGGTGTGCGGGGTCTGCGGCGGGGTCCACTCTGTCGCCTCGTCGCTGGCGATGGAGATGGCGTTCGGCATCGGCGTGCCGCCCATGGGCCTTGCCCTGCGCAACATCCAGCTCGGCCTCGACTTCCAGATCGACAACCCCGTCCACCTCTATCTGCTCGCCGGGCCCGACTTCTCCCAGGTGGTCGTCGAGCGCACCAACCCTTCGCTGTGGGAGCGGGCGAAGAAGACCGAGACGCGCCACGCCGACGTCCACGGCTTCCGCACCATGGCTGACCTGATGACGGCGTTCAACCCGCTGACGGGCAAGCTCTACCTCGAGGGTCTGCGGATGACCCGGCCGCCAAAGGAGGCCTACTCCATCCTCTACGGCAAGTACCCGCACCCCCAGACCGTCGTCCCCGGTGGCCTGTCGACCACGGTCTCGCTGCAGGTGCTCAACGAGACGCAGCTGCGGATCGTGCGCACGCTCGACTACGCCAAGCGCGGAGTCTTCATCTGGGACGACATCACCGAGTTCTTCTATGACGCCGACCCTCGGTACCGCCAAGTGGGCACCCGCCCGAAGCACATGATCGACAACGGGATGTGGGACGACCCCTACGCCTACGACGGCACCTACGCCGGAGCGCCGGAGTGGGGCGAGCGCCGGTGGACGACGCCCGGCGTGATCATGGACGGCCGGCTCATCACCACCAACCTGCACCACATCAACATGGGGATGGAGGAGTTCGTCGAGCACTCCTTCTACGAGGGGTGGGAGAACGAGGGGATGCCGTATCGCACGGACCCGGCCGGGAACCCGATCTCTCCGAACCACCCCTGGAACAAGGAGACCAAGCCCCGCCCCGACCAGCGCAACTGGAAGGACCGCTACACCTGGAGCACGGCGGCGCGCTGGGACCGTCAGGTGGTCGAGTGCGGTCCGTACGCCCGCCTCTGGGCGACCGCGGCCGCCGGCAAGATGCCGCACACCCGCTTCCTCGAGGCCACCGGCACCAGCGTGAAGATCGACGCCCCCCAGACCGCGGCGCTGCCGGCCATGGAGTTCGAGTGGAAGATCCCCGAGACGTGGAACGCCTTCGAGCGCAACCGCGCCCGCGCCTACCACATCGTCTACTCCCTGATGGTCGCCTACGAGAACGTCCAGATCGCCTTCGACCTCATGGGCCAGGGCGAGAACAAGGTCGCCACGATGACCGAGTTCAGGATCCCTCGCAACGAGCGCGTGGGCGTCGGGTTCTGGGGGGCCGGGCGGGGCTTCCTCACCCACCACCTCACCATGGACAAAGGCGTGCTCACCAACTACCAGATCGTGACGCCCTCCACCTTCAACGCCTCACCGATGGACCCCTTCGGGCAGCCGGGGCCCTACGAGGAAGCGGTGATGAACACCCCGATTCTCGAGGAGTTCGACTCGGCAGAGACGTTCACCGGGATCGACATCTTCCGCGCCATCCGCTCCTTCGACCCGTGTATGCCCTGCAGCGTCCACATCGCCAACGGCCGCAACATGATCGTCCAGGATGTGACCACGTGCGCCTGCGGGGCGGCATGAGCGGAGCCTGTGACCGCCGGTCAGCGCAGTGAGCTGATGGTGGGGCGTGTTCTCATCGGCGGCATCGGCTATCGATGGTTCGGGGACGGATCGTTCGGGGTCCTTGCCAGCGATGAGCTGGCCCGGCTCGACTGGCCGACAGGTGTCGACGTCGAGGACCTCGGCTACGGCGCGCTGCATGTGGTGCTCGACCTCGCCGACGCCGACCCGCCCTACGAACGCGTCATCCTCATCGCCGTGACCGAGCGGGGTCGCGAGCCCGGACGGCTGTACCGGCGCCGGTGCGAAGTGGCGACGCCCGACACCGAGGAGGTCCAGGCGCGCATGTACGAGGCCGGCGCCGGTGTGATCGACGTCGACCACCTACTGGTCATCGGCCGCCACTTCGGCGTCCTCCCCGACGACGTCGTGGCCATCGAGCTCGAACCTCATCCGGGCACGACCGGGGACGAGCTCAGCGTCGAGGTGCAGGCACTCCTTCCCGAGGCGATCGACCTGGTGCGCCAGGAAGCCCTGGCCAAGACCGACGCACCGAGCGCCTGATCGAGGAGACAGACCATGGACGCTCCGCTGCTGTACAAGCCCCATCCGGCCCTGTTCCCGCTGGCCCTGCTCGGCGGGTTGGTCGGCACGGTGCTCCTGACGGTGCTGCTGCGGCTCGCTGCCGCGCTCGGGGTCACGGTCGTCGACCTGCCGGTTCTGCTCGGCGCGGTGCTCTCCAGCAACCCCAGCACGGTCTTCGATGTGGGCCACGCGCTGTTCGTGGTCGCCGGCGTGTTCGTCCTGCCCCTCCCGCTGGCCCTGCTGTGGCCCCTGACGCCGGGAGACCGCTTCACCTTCCGCGGCGCGCTCGTCAAGGGAGCACTGTGGGGGCTCGTCTTGTCGGTCGTCACCGGCATCCTGCTGCCGCTCCTCGGCCTCCTCGCAAAGACCCCGGACGTCGGCTTCTCCGAGCCTGGGCCGTTCGCACTGGCTCTCGGCGCGTCCGGACCGCTACAGCTGCTGCTCGGGACCCAGCTCTACTCGCTGAGCTGTGCGCTGGTGGCGGGGATGGCGCGGGGGCTCCAGCCGCTCGACGCCGTCGGTTGGGGCTGGTGGTCGCACGGCAGTGGTGAATCGCCGTGAGTGCGGAGCCCGGCGGGTTGCCTCCCGAGGTTGCCGCGGCAGCGGGTCAGCTCGACGATCTCCTCCAGATGTTCGCCAAGCATCCCGACGAGGACGTCCAGGAGGCCGTGATCGGGATGCTGCGCGCCGTCGACGTCCTTCACCGGGGCGCACTGCAGCGCCTCGGCGACTTGCTCGACGCGCAGTCGCTCCGGGACGAGGCGCTGGCGGATCCCCACGTCGCCCTGCTGTTCGACCTGTACGGAGCCGACGGCGATGACGACGAGCGATCCCGGGCGCAGGCCGCTGTGGCGAAGATCCGTCCCGAGGTCGAAGCGCACGGCGGCCGGGTCGAGATCGTCACCGCGGAAGGCGGTGTCATCAGCATCCGACTCGCCGGCGCTGCTGACAGCTCCTCGGAGTCGCGCGCAGAGCTGCTCAGGCTGGTGGAGGAGGTTCTGCGCGCCGAGCTACCCGAGTTCGTTCGGATGACCCTTTCACCACCACCGTCGAGGACGGGGTCAGCAGGGGAGCCGACGCCGGTGGTGATACCGCTGTCGCACGTGACCCGTCGCGCTCGGGGCAGCTCTTCTCAGCCCGGCACCGGGTCGTGCGGACTTGGTCGCTCCAGCGCTGGTTGATCCGCCGCGGCGGGTGCTCGTCGCCTGTGTCGGCAACCTCCTTCGCGGCGACGACGGCTTCGGTCTCGCCGTCGCCGCCCGTCTCCTCGGCCGGTTGCCGCCAGGCGCGGACCTCATCGAGACTGGCATCGGGGGCCTGGGGATCATCCACCAGCTGATGGACGGCTACGGCGCTCTGATCATCGTCGACGCCGTCGACGGGGGATCGTCCCCGGGGACAGTCTTGCTCCTGGCTCCGCAGGTCGCGGAGGTCACCGAACCGACGTGGGAGGACTGGAAGGCACAGATCGCTGACCTGCATCTCGCCGAGCCGTCGCGAATCCTTCGCCTCGCCAGTGCAGCAGGCGTGCTACCCGAGCACGTCCTGATCGTCGGGTGTCAGCCCGAGACGTGCGAAGAGTTCGAGGAAGGTCTGAGCCGCCACGTCGCCGCAGCCGTTCCCGTCGCCACGCGCCGCGTACAGAAACTCGTTGACGAGCTTCTCCTCCAGCTGGGATGACCGCGCCCTGCGTCGCTCTCCGGGTGCTGGTCTGTTTCCCCACCAAGCCGGGTCCGGTTCGGCTGGGCTGCGTGGTCAGGGCCAGCGAGGTGTCCGAAACCCGGGCGGACCGGCGGATCGAGATCGGGCTCGGTTCGCTCCTTCTCCCGGTCACGGCGAACGCCCAGCTTTCAGCTCGCGCAGGCGGATGCAGCTTTGCAGCACGTGGCGGTCCTTGCGCCGTTCACCTGTTCCCGCGGTCGGCGACGTGCTGGCGTCTTCCATCCCCCGGCTATGAGTCAGGGCAAGGACAGGTGCGCTCCGTGCGGCTACCCGCCTGAATCGGGCTGACCGATGCGGTCGAAGATCGCTCCGGCCTTCGGCCTGAACGAGCTTGTCCATGAGGTCCACGGTGAGGTGGCGTTTGGTCCAAGTCGACGGCTCGTACAACCGGGGCGCGGTGTTGAGCAGGACGTCGCTGGTGCAGACGGGGAACGACGAGGTTCGCTGACCAGGGCGATTTCGCAAAAGTCCAAGTCAAGAGGGGTGTGAGGTGCCGTCCAGTACCGATCAGCGACCCCTCGTGACCGCCGGTAAGGTCACGCTGGCCGGTACCGGTGTCGCCTCGTGTCGGCTCGCCCGCCCGCTCCTGCATGACTGAGAGGACCGGCAGGAGAGACACGGCGACTCGGACGAAACCGCCGCCGACTCCTCCCCTGGTGACAGCGAAGGCCGAAGCAGCGTTGCTCTAGACCGCCCTCCTGTGAACGTGTTCATCAGGCCGCAGATGGTGGCCTGAGCGTCGGGGGCGTCCTGAGCGCGCCACTCCAGATCGACCTGCACGGTCGCTCCGACCCTGGCCGGTCGCGTCAGACGCCACGGCACGGGGCATCGAGCCTCACGGCGAGTACGTCGACCGTGACGCCCGGGATCGCTCTTCGCCATCCGAGGCGCAGTGGCTCTCGATGCCATCGTGAAGGATGGGTGCCATGGCCTAGATGTGTTCTCTCGGGAGGTTGGTGACGCGGCTGACTGGTGGACCACC
>JADDQY010000018.1 GCA_016781135.1 Actinomycetota bacterium | reverse complement strand
CGCCGTGGACCCGGGCCAGCACCGCGGCCAGCGACGGGCGGGGTGGGAACAGGCCCCGCCCGACCAGGAACAGCCCCAGGCCCACCAGGGCCCCGGCGCTCAGCGCGGCGATCACGACGCAGGCTCCCGCGACGGAGGCTCCGGGGCGGCCAAGCTGAAGCCCGCGAGCTGCGGGGGGCGGGCCAGGCGGGCCAGCAGGGCGAAGCCGGCCAGGAAGCAGGCGCCGATGACGGCCAGGACCACCTGGCCCTCGGCACTGTCGTAGGCGGCAAGCAGGCCCCGGTCGGACACGGTGAGCCCGACGATGCAGGCCAGGGTGACCGCCACCACGCCGCGCACCTGGGTGCGCACGCTGGCCCGGTCCTTGTCGATGCGCATCCGCAGCGCCGCCTGCTCACTGGTGCGGGCGGCCAGCGTCCCCAGCAGTTCGCCCAGGCGTCCCACCTGCTCGGTGCTGGCCACCACCAGGGAGGCCACCACCAGATCGGCCATGGGATCGTCGACCTCGTCGGCGAAGGCCCGCAGGGCCTCGACCAGCCGGCCCCGGCGCATCCCCAGCGCCAGGCGCTCCACCTGTGGCCGGATGGGAGACGGCGCCACCCCGGCGCTGGCCTCGATGGTCTCGAGCAGCCCACTGCCGCCGCTGAGCATGTCCCGCAGCTGGCCGGCCCAGGTGGCGATGGCCTCCACCCGGGCGATCTCCGCCGCCCGGGCCGCCTTGCCGCCGAACACCGAGGGGAGGCTGAGCGTGATCCCGCCGGCCAGCAGCGAACCCACCGGCCACCCCGTGGCCAGCAGGGCGACCAGGGCCACGCCGGTCGCAGCGGCCACCTGCAGCACCCGCCGGTCACCCACCACCTGGTGTGTCCCTCTCCGGTCGGGTCGAGGACCACGGGGTGCCCGCCGCAGGCCGAGGGCCACCAGGAACAGCCCCGCTCCCACCGTCGCCCCGGCGGCCAGGGCCAGCACCGAGCTCATCGGCGGTTTCCGTTTGCGGACCAGGCGGCGGCGTCGAAGCCAGCCGCCTCCAGGCGGGCGAGGGTGTCGAGGCGCAACTCGCCACAGGGACCCGAACGGCCGTCGGGGCCCCGGCGCCAGACCTCGTTGGACACGACGGTGCCATCCGAGACCCCCTCCACCTCCCGGATGGAGGAGATGTGGCGCTCCACACCGCCCTCGCCCGGGTGGGCATCGAGGTGGATGACGAAGTCCACGGCGGCGGCGATGAGCTGGTTGGCCTGCTCCAGGGCCAGCCGCTCGGCCGAGCGGGCGCAGTACAGGGCCAGCTTGGCGAACGCCGCCCGGGTGGAGGGGGCATGGATGGTGGTCATGGAGCCCTCGTTGCCACAGGTCATGGCGGTGAGCAGGGGCATGATCTCCCCGCCGCCCCGGGCCTCGCCCACCAGGAAGCGCTCCCCCTCGGCCCGGAGCAGCCACTCCCCGAGCTCGCCCAGCGAGATGGCGCCGGCCCCTTCGACGTTGGCGCCCCGTGGACAGGCGCTGACCACGTCGGGGTGCAGCTCGGGGAAGCGCTCCAGGCCGAGCTCAGGGGTGTCCTCCAGCACCACCTTGCGCTCCTCGGGAGGGATGGCGTTGGCCATGACCCGACACAGGGTGGTCTTGCCGCTGCCCATGCCCCCGGTGATGACCACGTTGAACTTGGCCAGCACCATGGCGCGGAGCAGGTTCACCTCCATCGACGACAGCATCCCGGTGCCGGCCAGGTCCTCGAGGGTGACCAGGTCGATGAAGTTGTGGCGGCGGATGACCAACATGGCCTCGCCGCTGACCACCATGAGGGCGAAGACCCGGTCCCCGTTGGGTAGGGCGCAGTCGAGCTTGGGGTTGCCGGCGTCAAAGCGCCGCTCGATGCCGTCGAAGCGGTAGGCCTGCTCGGCCAGGCCCCGGATGAGCCCGATGAGCCCGGCGTTGTCGGCGGCCAGGACCGGACCGCGCTGCTTGGTGCCGTCGGTGTAGGTGATCCAGGTGGTGCGCCAGTTGTTGGCCCGGATGCTCACCACCCGGGGGTCGTGCAGGAACGGCTGGAGCTTGGCGCTGGGGGTGAGCAGGTCGTCGATGACCGTGCGGGCCAGCTGCTCCTCCTCCTCGGCGGAGGGGACCGGGCGCCCGGCGTCCAGGCACTCCCGGACGTAGGCGGCCACCGCCTGGTTGACCAGGCTGGTGGTGAGCATCTCGGTGTCCAGCGGGCTGAGGCGCACGCCGTGGGAGGCCTCCACCGACTGCACCTGGTTGACCAGCTGGTCGGCCACTCGCCGGCGGAGCTCATCCGCCACATTGTTCACCGCGCTTCCTCCTTGTGGCCGGCTCCGATGGCCGTCCACGACGGGGCGCCGCCCGGTGCCAGACGTGTGCGACGCCGAGGTCGTGGCCGGCTCGGAACCACGGCGGTCCAGGGGACGGCTCACGGGGACACCGCCGGTTGCTGCGCCGGGAAGGGGTCGGAGGACGAGGTCCGGGCGACGCGGGCGAAGATCGCCTCGGCCACCGGCGCTACCGAGCGGACCAGGGCGGTCTCGGCGATCCGGTCCAGGCGACCGGGTTCGGCGGTGATGCGGGCCGCCGCCGGGGGGTCGTGGACCACCGGGCCCACGACGACCGTCCCCAGGGCCTCGGCCACCTCGTCGGGGCGGTAGACGGGCTCTTGGCGGCTGGCGGCGCCCTCCACCAAGGCCACCACCACGGCGGCGCCCTCATCCACGAGTTGTTCCAACCAAGGGGCGACATGGACCACGGCGCGAGCGGTGGGCCGGCTGACCAGCACCACCAGGTCGGCGGCACGCACCACGGTCAGAGCCGGCGACGTCGGCGACAGGGTGCCGCAGTCGACCACGGCGTCGAGCTCCTCCAGCTGTCGCAGATGGGCCACCAGGCGGTCCCCCACCAGCTCCAGCGCCTTCCACGCCTGGCGGGCGGCCGCTGGTCCCACCAGCACCTCGAGGCCGGCACCGAAGCGCTGCAGATGAGCCAGCAGCTCGTCACCAGCGAGCTCCCGCCGGCCAGCGGTGGCCAGGCTCACCAGCCCCGGTTCCCGGGTGGCGCCCGGTCGCAGCAGCCAGTCACCCCCGGCCGGGTCGCAGTCCAACAACACCGTCCGCCGCCCGCCGGGGCGGAGCTGGACGACCAGCTCGGCGACGAGCGAGACCCCGGGGGAGGACTTGGCCGAGGCCAGCGCGATGACGCTCATGAGCCGCCGACTACCACCAGGCTGACCCGTCCGGCGGCGCCGGCGGCGGCCACCGCGGCGGCATCGGGCTGGGGCACCGTGAGCGACACCACGGTGGTGCCCGAGGACGCCGAGGGCGCGCCAACATCGGACACGACGGCCTCGTTGGTCAACACCACCGGGCGGGCCTGGCCTGCGGCGGTCTCGCCGCCGTTGTCGATCACCTCCACCCCGGCGCCCTGGTGCAGGGCCAATGGGGCCTGGCCGGGCTTGAGCACCACGCCGACCTCGGCCTGGCCCGCCTGCAGGCCGGACGACTCCCCCACCTGGGCGGGCGCCAGGATCGCCCCCCGCACCAGGCCGACCGCAGCGGGCTGGCCGATGACTTCGGCCCGGCGCGACGCCGGCACCGAGGCGGCTCCCTCGGATGCCGACACCCGGGCCACCTCGAGGTCCTCGGCGGCCAGCACCTGGCCGGGGGCGACGTCCCGGGCCACCACCAGCACCGACTGGCGAGTGTCGAGGCTGGCGTAGAGGGCGAGGAACACCAGAGCGCCCACCACCACCAGGGCCACGCCCACCAGCGCCAGGGGCACGGAGCGGGTGCCGGAGGCAATGCCCGCCGGGGCGGCGACAGCCCGGCGAGATCCGTTGGTCCCGGTCGGGTGGATCTGGTCTCGGACTGCCATGGGTCGGCTCCTTAGGCGCGGGGATAGACATTGAGGGACTGCAGCTCCGCCACCTGGACAGGGATGCTGGCCGAGCGGCTGACCGTGCCCAGGCTCCCGCCGCCCGGCGCCCCGGTCACCGACCAGGTCGTCTCCCACTCCACGGTGGCGGTCACGGTGAAGGCCTCGCCGGGCTGGCCGGCGCTGGAGTACCGGTAGGTGTAGTGGCAGTCCGAGGGCTGGCGGTCGTCGGGGAGGTCGGGGCGATAGGGAAGGCCCGGTCCGTCGCAGACCAACGAGTCGCCCTGGCCCATGTCCCAGATGACCCGGACGGGCGTTGCCGTCACCGTGGAGGTGACCCCGCCGGCCGAGGCCGAGGCCGTGACCGGTTGCCACTGCTCGGAGGGCAGCCACAGGAAGGTGGCCAGGTTGACCAGCTGAGGAATATCGGGCGCCGGCGCCATCGTGATGTCCGGCTCGGGCAGGGGAACGCGCTCCAGGGCCTCGGTGGCGAGCTGGACCGGATCGACTGCCGGAGCCCGCAGCCCGCCTGGCGCTCGGTATTCGAGGTCGAGGCCCGGACCGGGAAGCTTCGGGGCCAGCTCGTCTCCACAGAACCTTGTGACGAAGCTGCCACCTTCCAGCGCCAGCCTGTCCCGCTCCTCCTGCGTCAGCAGCCCTGAGGGCACGCGGCGATACCCCGCTGGCCCGACGCTTCCGTCTACGGCCGTACACGTCGGTCTCGCTCCTCCGCCTCCCCCTTGAGGACTGTTCGACACCGGTTGGGCGCTGGGACCGTCACCGGGGTCGCTGGCTCCCGCTTGGATGCCAGAACCGTCTTGTAGACCGTTTGCCGCCTGCGCCCGCGTCGGGGCAGAAAGGACAGCCAGTGTGCCGCCGAAGGTGACGACGCCTACCACCAGCTTCTTTACGACTCCGGTGGCACGCATGACTGCTTCGTGTCCGTGAAGCTGTTCTGCATCCAGACGCCGTCGACGAGCTCGTAGGTCGCCACGACCAAGCTCGGCTCGGGCGGACCGGCCGGGACGACGACCTCTCCCGTGTCGGCGTCCACAAGCCCACTGACGTCGATGCCGCAGTCCTCGACTACGGCGCTGACGGCGGTCAGCTCAACCACCTCAGGGTTCAGCTTGTGCTGGGTCACCTGTATTACCTGGCCATCGCTCCGCAGCCTGCGTATCGCCAGCTGCGCTGCGGCAAGAGCCGAGCCGTTCTTGTACTGCGCCAAGCGAGGATCATCGATTTGGCCGTTGGGATCGCTGGCCACGGCAACGAAGGCTTCCCATGACTGACGGTGGATTGCTGCAATGTCAGCCTTCGCGCTCGCCTCCGGGTCCAACGTTGCTGACGGCTCGGCGGTCGACGGTGCGCTGGCATCGGTCGCCGGCACATCGCCGGGCGTCTCTTCGCCGCCAGCTACTACCAGGAAGACCACCGCAGCAACGCCAACGACGAGCAGCAGCACAAGAGCGAAGAAGGGCCCGCGTGATCGGCGATAGGGCGGGGGCGCCGGAGCCGGGCTGTCAGGTGGGCGGGGTGCGGTGCGGAGCAATAGCTAGCCCTCCTCTGCTGCAAGAGAAATGCTGCCACTGGTTCTCAGTTCTGGCAAGACCCCTTTTTCTCTTCGGCATCGGCAATGGCGGAGCTAGCCGGCTTGCGACGCTGGCGCATGCGCCACCACTTTTCGATGTCCGGCCAGTACCAAAGGCGCACAGGTCGGGCCATTTCCGACAAGGTGAACACCGGCTGGGGAAAGCTTTCGTCAGCCTTGAAGAGGTAATGCACCACCTGGACGCGCTTGAAGCCGAGACGCTCGGCGATGACGCGCGCCGACACCAGATGGTCGACGTCGACCCTGCGCCCCACGTCGGCACGGTAGCCATCGCCGCGCGACGGTAGCGAGGCTGGCGCCATTTGTAAAGCTTTACACTCCCAGCCCCCGGTGGCGCAGACTCGCCCCGGGAGTTCCGAGGGGCATTGTCACTCTGGGGCCCCCACGGGCACCAGTAGTGGGCCACGCGCACCGTCCTGAGCCTCCTCCGACAATGCCTCGCGTGGGCGACGCTGGGAGCCGGCTTCGTTCTTGGCGCGTCCGCCCTCCGGCAGTCGGATTCTGCCCGGATACCACCTCCGTCCGCGTCTGCGCCGGGAGGCGGCCGGGATCACCGCGATGAGCTGCTCGACGATCCGGCCGCTGACCCGCACCTGTCGTGATCCTCCTCGTGGTGCTGGGTGTGGCCGTGGTCGCCTTCGTGGTGGCGCTGCTGGCCGGTCTGCTCGTGTTCAGCCTCGCCGTGCTGAGCGGCAACCAGGCCAGCGCCCAGGTCGCCGGCGTGCCCTCCGAGTTGGCCCTGGCCGACATCCCTTCTGAGTTGCTTCCGGTGTACCGAGACGCCGCCGAGGCGACGTGTGCCATGCGCTGGGCGGTGCTGGCGGCGGTGGGCAAGGTGGAGACCGACCACGGTCGCTCGTCCCTGCCCGGCGTGCGCTCCGGCGCCAACGACGGCGGGGCCATGGGGTCCATGCAGTTCCTGGCCGGGACGTGGGCCGCCTACGGGGTGGACGGCAACAACGACGGGACCGCCGACGTCTACGACGTCGTCGATGCCATCTGGGGGGCGGCCAACTACCTGTGTGCCTCCGGCGCGGGCGAGCCCGAGCGGCTGCGCGGTGCGATTTGGGCCTACAACCACGCCGATTGGTACGTGGAGAAGGTGCTCGCCCAGGCCGCCGCCTACGAGGCGGCGCCTGCGGTCGGAACCGGGGACGCCCGGGTCCTGGTTGACCATTCCAACCTCAGCCTCACCCCCCGCGCCCGCCAGGACCTGCTCGACGGCGTCATCGACCAACGGGTCATGGACTTCCTCACCTGGGCGGTGCAGCGCCACACCATCAGCGTCTCGGTGCTCAAGACCGGCCACTCCCAGTTCGTGGCCGGGACCAGGCGCGTCAGCAACCACTGGTACGGCAGAGGGGTGGACATCTACGCGGTCGACGGGGAGAAGGTGTCACCGGGCTCGTCGCTGGCCAAGGCCTTCGCCATCGAGGCCACCGAGCTCGACCCGGCACTGCAGCCAACCGAGATCGGGCTGCCCTGGGAGGAGCTGGCTGGCCGACCCGGCGTGTTCAGCGACGCCAGCCACCAGGGGCATCTGCATTTCGCCTGGCGGTAGCGGGCGGATTCCGCCTCCCGTGTCAGTTCTGCGCCCCGGCGCACACCAGTAGTGGGGTGATGCCTTCGCCGGGCCAGCACCGAGCGCCAGTGGGCACCAGGGTCGAACCCGGGTACCCGGAGATCCCACGATGACCGATCGCCTGGTGCTGTCGGTCGCCGAGGCGGCCGAGGCGCTCGGGGTGTCAGACGACCTCGTCTACGAGCTCGCCGAGCGCGGTGACCTGCCCTGTCTGCGCTTCGGGCGACGGAAGCTCATCCCCCGGCGAGCCGTCGAGTTGCTGGTGGAAGCCGCGATCGCCGACTTCGACGTCGACACCGTGCCTATCAGCCTGAAGCGACCAGCGGACGCGGTGAGGCGCAACGGGACCGATGACGCCGACCCGGCGCTGCCCGCCACCCGGACAGAACGAACATCCGCGCAGCGAGGGCGCTAGCCGCTCTCCTCTCACCGACCAGCAGCCGCCAGCTCCGACGCCGCCGTCATCAGCTCGAGCACGAACAACGCCGGGGCGACATCGCTGCACTCCGGCTGTTCGAGTAACCCTCCGGCGTCCTACCCGGAGGACTGCTGCGACGGTGCGGTAGAGAGCAGCTTGCCCAGTAGGTCGGCGGCGGTCTTGTCGGCGGCCTGCTGGAAGTGGGAGTAGACGGCGAGCGTGGTCCTTCCCCCGCCGGTGTGGCCGAGCCGGCCGGCGACCGTCTGGAGGCCGACCCCGGCGCCGAGCAGGGTGGTAGCGACGAAGTGGCGGAGATCGTGCAGACGAACCTGGTCCAGACCGACCGAGCGGCGGAGACGGCGGAACTTGAGGCTCACGTAACCCGGCTTCCAGGGCACGGAGCCGTCGGGCTCGTGAGAGAAAACGAAGGCATCGCTGGGAAGCGAGGTGCCGCAGGCCGAGGCCGCTTCGGCGAAACGCCTGCGGTGAGCGGCGAGGATGGCCGCCGTGCCCTCGTCGAGCGCCAGGCGGCGAACCGAGCCTCTCGTCTTCGGGCGAGGATGCTCCACCGGTCCGCTCGGGCCCTGCGAGATGGCGCGACTGATGGTCATGGTCCCGGCTTCGAGGTCGAGGTCCGGCCACCGCAGCGCCAGCAGCTCGCCTCTGCGGGCCCCGGTCACCGCCGCCAGGACGAGGAAGACGGCGAAGGCCTCGTCGTCCTGCTGGGCCCGCTGCAGCAGGGCGAGCACCGCTTCAGGCGCTGGGGGCCGGATCTCCGGCGCCTGGCCCGGCCCCGGGGATGCCCGGGCCGCCGGGTTCTCCCGCAGCCACCCCCAGCGCACGCCCTGCTCCAGGGCGGCCCGCACCACCGAGTGGACCCGGCGCACCGTCGAGACGGCCAGCGGCCTGCCCCCGCGACCGCCTCCGGTGCGCAGAGCGGCGTAGAAGGCGTCCAGGTCGGCGGTGTGCAACTGCGACAGCTTGAGCGGTAGCAGCGGGCCGAGGTAGTACGACACCGCGTTCCGCACCGTGACCTCGTTGGCCGGCGACCATCCGGGTGACGCCGTTGCGATCCACCGCTGGACGAGGTCGCCGAAGGTGCCGTCGGCGGTCACCTCCACCCCTTCGAGGCTGGCGACGAACGCGGCGAGCGCCCTTTCCGCCTCGCGGCGGCCGCGAGCCGACACCGTTTTGGTCTTGTAGCGAGCTCGCCTACTCAACGGGTCACGACCCACGTAGGCGCGCAGCTCCCAACGGCCGGGCCCCCGTTCTCGTGCGTGGCCCCTCACGGCTGGCCGAGTACGTCGTTGATGAGGTTGACGAGGGTTGCCACCTGAGCCGGTGGCAACGGTCGAAGGGGCGTGAGGTAGGTCTCTGCTGCCCGCCGTGCCTCCGGCTGCCCGGGGTGCTCCTCGAGCCACGCATCGAGCAAGGCTCCAAACGGGGTGACCTCGGCCATGAACCTCTGCAGTTCGGCCTGCGCCTCTTCTCGGCTGCCACGGAAGGATCGGGTCCGATAGCGCTTGCGGTCGGTGAGCGGGTCGCGCCCGGCGTAGACCCGCAGCTCCCACGAGGGACCACGGCGTCGCACATGCCCTGCCATCCCGGCCAGACGCTACTGGACCCGACCAGATTTCAGTAGCAATTCAGTAGCAAGAGCCCTAGTCCGAAGCGCCGGTCTCGCCCGTCACCCCCTCTGAGCAGGGGTTTCTGTGGAGGTGAGCGGATTCGAACCGCCGACTTCTACGTTGCGAACGTAGCGCTCT
>JADDQY010000030.1 GCA_016781135.1 Actinomycetota bacterium | reverse complement strand
CCAGGGCGAAACGCGAGCACCTAGAAGGCGTTCTTCCGCACCCTGCTAGGGCGAACGCTCCCCGTTCTCTTCGAGGTGTGTGCCCAAAGTTCAACCTGGACCCAACGAGGCAGACCGGAACCGGGACCGGCTCGCCGGAGTCAACTCGTTCGACACTCCGCGTGGCTGGATCACGCGCGCTTGGCTCAGGCCAGCTCCGGCTGGCGTCGCTTCACCAAGACGATGAGAGCGATCGCCACGATCGCGCCTATCTCGGCGGCGATGGTGCGAAGGGCAGCGGGGGTCCAGGCGGCCTCCATGAACCCGAGCAGGCCCACCGTGCGGCTGAGGGCGAGCGCAATAAGCGATCCGGAGGCTATGGCCATGCCGGGCAAGGTGACGCGGCGGTCGCTTCTCGCCACCAGTGCGAGGGCGATCAGCGCGGACGTGACGGCGTTGATGAAGAAGAGGGGTCCGATGTAGGGGATACCTCGGTATCCACTCCGCCAGAGGTCGAGGTGCACGAGTCCACCGACGAGGAGGAGTACGGCTGCCGGCAGCCGGACAAGAAGACGTTGCATGAGGCTCCTTCCGAACGAACGGCAGAACCCTCTGTCGCTCAGCTTGTCTACGGAGCCGACAACGTTGGAGGACGGCGTGCCAAAGCCTGGCGCGGGCGCGCTTTGCTTAGCTAAGGGAGACCGCGGGGCCCGTCACCCAAGCGGCGGTACCGGTCGCGGCCGGGGTGGTGCTCGAGCCGCTGCGAGAGCACTCCGACAAGCACCACGCCAACCACCCAGGTGATCACGACAGCCGACGAGCCGAGGATCGACCCAAGGACCCATCCGCCGAGGAGCGTCACAGCTATGACCGCCCAAAGGACACGGCGGGCTCGATCGGACTTCGCGTACGGCAGGCCCTTCGTGCCAGCGTCTGGATGGTCGATCAGCCAGTCCGAGACCGCCTGGTTCCGCTCGTCCCATCGCCGCAGCCAGTGACGTCCCACGACGCAGACATACCCCCAGGGGCGACTACGCGTCGCTTCAGGCGCCGATCAGCTTGGAGATGCCGTCAGCGATGGAACGGTCACGCCGTTGGGTCGCGTGCTGGTAGCGCAGCGCCGCCTGCGGCGATGAGTGGCCGATGCGGTACATGATCTCCTTCACGCCGGCGCCTGTCTCGGCGGCGAGCGTGGCCGCCACGTGGCGAAGATCGTGGAAGTGGAGATCGGGGAGACCGATGGCCTCGCGGGCCCGCGCCCACTCCTGCTGCCAGACGGCCTCGCGCAGCGGCTCTCCCTTGTCCCCAGTGAACACCCACGCCGACGGCTCGGGCCGTACGAACCGGTCGAGGTGCTCGGCGAGCACGTCGCACACCTCGTGTGGGAGCGCCACGGTGCGGATGCCCGCCTCGGACTTCGGCGGCCCGACGACGTGCCGGCCGTCCGAGAGCTGCTGGCGCTGCACCTCGACGGTGACGGTGGCGTGCTCGACGTCGATGTGCTCGCGCCGGAGGCCGAAGAGCTCGCCGCGGCGTAGCCCGCTGAACGCTGCCGCGATCACCAGAGCGCGGTATCTCGGCTTCACGAGATCAGCGAGCTCGAAGACCTGGTCGAGCGAGGGCAGCTTCCGCTCAGCGACGTTCTCTGC
Source organism: Actinomycetota bacterium (assembly GCA_016781135.1). Lineage (GTDB taxonomy): Bacteria > Actinomycetota > Acidimicrobiia > Acidimicrobiales > CADCSY01 > JADDRA01. The sequence continues at coordinate 664 of JADDQY010000030.1, read as the reverse complement.
GCCTGCTCCACGGATCGAGCACGGGTTCGCCGCGATGAGCCCGTCCTCCATCGCTGTGTTCAGGATCGCGTGCAACAGTCGGTAGCACTTCGCCGCCGTGCTTGCGCCAGGCCCCCTCGTCGACAGCTCGGTGAACCACGTCCGGATGGTCCCCGGCCGCAGCCTTCCGAGGGGCACCCGGCCGAGCGTCGGGAGGATGTGCAGGCGGAGCTGGCCCTCGTACAGCTCGCGCACCCGAGGGCGCAGCGGCGTGCCGTTCCTGCCCAGCCGCGAGGCGACCCATTGCCGGGCGTACTCCTCCAAGCGGATGCTGCCGGCGTCGGGTCGCACCCAGCGGCCGCGGCTCTGATCGGCGATCGCCTTCGCCAACGCCTGCTCAGCGTCGGCCTTCTTGACGAAGCTCCCGAGGCTCACTCGTTTGTCGGTAGCCTCGTCGGTGACGCGAACGCGGTACCGGCCCGACGGCAACCGGTCGATACCGCCCAACTGACGGCGCTTTCTTGGCACGCCCGTCTCCCTCCTGCACCTCGCGATGCGGATCGGTGAGAGGCGGCCAACGCCGCGAGAGTCGCTCGATAGGCCGAGCGATGCCCCGAAGGGTACAGCGTGCCTGCGACCGTCAGGCTGGGCGGCCCGGGTGACGCCGGTAGGCGTCGATCCACTC
>JADDQY010000032.1:9057-9373 GCA_016781135.1 Actinomycetota bacterium | reverse complement strand
GCTGGCTTGTTGCGGCTGGTCGACGTGAGCGGCGAGACCAGCGCGCCAGGAGCGTGAGCGCTTCGTCCGGCACCGAGGTCCCGGCTCGCCAAGCAGCGGCTGGCCTGCTCGTGGCTCCAGAGTCCCGCCAGGCCCGCCGAAGGCTGGGGACCACGGCGTGGGCCGTTCTCGAAGAGGTCGCCCTTGACGCTCACATCGACGACCGCGCCGGCCTGCTGGCGGTCACCAACGTCCGGCGCATCGCCCGCCACCTCGGGATCAGCAAGGACACCGCCGCTCGTGCGCTCGTGCGCCTGGCCGATGCCGGGCTCGTCGA
>JADDQY010000032.1:6210-9027 GCA_016781135.1 Actinomycetota bacterium | reverse complement strand
GTTCACCGCTTCGGTCTACGTGGTGCGCCTCGCGCACGGCAGCGGCCTCGTCCACGTTGAAGTCGATCCACGTCCGACCACCCCGTGTCCGGACGCGGCGGACACGGCGGACCTCGTCGAACGAGCGGTTCAAGACAGCAGAGCCTCTGCGGCCCGACCGGGGCGTGCCTTGTCCCGTCGCTCGTCACGACGAGCGGTGCGTGCCGACCAAGGTGGTCTCTTCGCTGCCGACCTCCTCGGGGACCACCGGGAATGACCACCACCGAGAGGCTCGCCGTTGGCGTCAGGCAGACCCTGAGAGCCGCTCGTCGTCGTGTACTTGTTCACGCCCGAGTGGTCAGGCACGAGGTTGACCTGTCCCCGACCGCCACGACGAGTCCCGCAGCCCTCAGCACGGCTTCACCAAGGCCCCCAGTCCCGCCGGCAGGGCCTGACGCCATGCCCTCGCCCTTCCTTGATGAAAGGCCCAAGAGCCGCTCCATACACTGGCACCCTGCGGTGCCGTCAACCTCAGCGGCGGTCCCGTCGGCCGCTGAGCGGGGGCCGGCGTGCTGAGCCGGGGCAAGGTCACCCCCGCCACCGTGTCCTACTATACGGACGAGGTCGCCGCCGGCTTGGAGGACTACTACGCCGGCCGAGGCGAGGCCGTAGGCCACTGGGTGGGACACGGCTCCGCCGCTGCTGAGCTCTCCGGCGAGGTCTCGCCCGAGCAGCTCGCCCGGCTGTTCCAAGCCGTCCATCCCGACACCGGCGAGGCCCTTGGCTCTGCCTACAACGTCCGCGACGATGCCGACCGGGTCACGGGCTGGGATCTCACCTTCTCGGCCCCGAAGTCGCTGTCGGTGCTGTGGGCACTGGGCGGTGGCGAAGTGGGCATGGCCGCCAAGGAGGCCCACGACGCGGCGGTGGCCGCCGGACTCGAGTACCTCGAAGACCACGCCGCCTTCTCCCGCCAGGGCAAGGCCGGGATCCGCCAGGTCGACACCGAGGGACTGCTCGCTGCCGCCTTCGTGCACCGCACCTCCCGGGCCGGCGATCCCCAACTCCACACCCACGTCCTGGTCTCCGGAAGGGTGTGCTGCCACGACGGGGTCTGGCGGGCGCTCGACTCCCGGGCCCTGCACCGAGAGCTCAAGCCCGCAGGCCTGGTGTACCACGCTGCGCTGCGGGCCGAGAGCGAGATGCGCCTGGGGGTGGTGTGGGGACCGGTGGACCGCAACGGCCAGGCCGACATCCTCGGCGTGCCCAAGCAACTGATCGAGCACTACTCCAAGCGCAGCAGAGCGGTGGAGGCCGAGGCCAGGGCCAAGATCACCGAGTCCGAGATCATCCTCGGCCGCAGCCTCATGCCCCAGGAGCGCCGGCGCACCTACGAGCGGGCCGTGCTCGACACCCGGGAGGCCAAGGACCACGCCGAGGTCTCCGACGAGGGCCTGCACGACCGCTGGCACACCGATGCCGACGCCGCCGGCTTCGCCCCCGAGACCTGGCTCGGCGAGGTCGTCGGTCGCCGAGGCGCCCGGCGGGAGGTCGATGTCGAGGCGGTGGCGGCCGAATCCCTGGCCGAACTTGCGAGGACGTCGTCGACCTGGGGCCGGCGCCACGTCGTCCAGCAGATGGCTCGGCGGGCCCCAGCTGGGCTGGCCAGCGCCGAGGAGGCTCGACGCTGGGTGGAGCAGCTCGCCGATGAGGTCCTCGCCCATGCGAGCGTGGTCCGCCTCGCCGCCCCCGGCCCGGAGGTTCCCGAGGACCTGCGTCGCCGGGACGGGCGGTCGGTCTTCGAGGCCCACGGTGCGCCCCGCTACTCGACGTTGGCCACTCTCGCCACCGAGCAGCAGGTGCTCGACCTGGTGCTCGCCGGCAGGGACGCAGGACGGGGCGTGGTCAGCGCCTCGGCAACGGAGACCGCCATCAGCGAGGCGAACCTCGGCGAGGACCAGGCCCAAGCCGTGCGCCGGCTGTGCCTGGGCGGTGAGGCGGTGACCGCCCTGGTCGGCCCCGCTGGGGCGGGCAAGTCCCACACCATGGGCGCCGCCGCCCAGGCGTGGCAGGACTGCGGCATTCCCGTACGGGGCCTGGCCCTCTCCGCCGCTGCTGCCGGCGTGCTCGAGTTCGAAGCCGGCATCGCCACCGAGACCATCGCCAAGTTCCTCTTCGAACACGACCGCCCCGAGGGCCCGAGCGGGCAGTGGCGCCTGCGCCGAGGCGAGGTGGTGGTGGTCGATGAAGCCGCCATGGTGGCCAGCGCCGATCTGGCCCGCGTAGTGGTCCTGGCCACCCAGGCCCAGGCCAAGGTGGTGCTTGTGGGCGACCACCGCCAGCTCGGGGCGGTTGAGGCCGGGGGGCTGTTCCGCCTGCTGGCGTCCGAGACCGAGGCGGCCGAGCTGAGCGGGGTGCGGCGGTTCCACGCCGGATGGGAGCGAGCGGCCAGCCTGCGCCTGCGCGAGGGCGACAGGACCGTCATCGAGGAGTACCTCCAGCACGGACGGGTGGTGGGCGGCGAGCGAGCGGTCATGGTGGAGGAGGCCTTCGTGCGCTGGCAGCTGGCCCGGGCCCGGAGAGAGTCGGTGGTGGTCTGTGCCGCCGACCACGCCACCGTGGATGAGCTGGGCATGCGGGCCCGGGCCGACCGGGTAGCGGCGGGAGAGGTCGAAGCCGAGGGTGTCGCTGCCGGGAACCACCTGGTGGGAGTGGGTGACGAGATCGTCACCACCCGCAACGACCGGCGGTTGGTCACCTCCCGAGGCGGTTGGGTGCGCAACGGGGATCGCTGGTGCGTGCTGGCCCGCTCCGGCGACGACCGCCTCCTGGTGGAGG
>JADDQY010000032.1:0-6200 GCA_016781135.1 Actinomycetota bacterium | reverse complement strand
GCGAGGACGGGTGGAGCTCCCGGGGGACTACGTCCGAGACGAGGTGGCCCTGGCCTACGCCGTGACCATCCACAAGGCCCAGGGCCTCACCGTGGACCGTTCCATCCTTCTCGTCGACGAGCGCACCACGGCCGAGGGGCTCTACGTGGGCATGACCCGGGGCCGGTCCTCCAACGTGGCGCTGGCCATCTGCGATGACGCCGGCGCCGAGCGCGCTCCAGCCGGCCCGGTTCGAAGCGCAGAGGAGGTCGTGCTCGCCGCCATGGGTCGAAGCACCGCTGAGGTGGCGGCCCTGGAGGCCCTGCGGGAGGTCTTCACCCGCTCCGAGTCCCTGGCCACCCTGGCTCCCCGCCTGGCCAACCTCAACGCCTGGTTCGCCAAGGAGATGCCGCCCGATCGATCACGAGAGCTGGGCTGGGCTGCCGATGGCCTCGAGCACGCCCGTCGCCACTGCCGACCCGGCAGCCTCACCAGAGCCGGACGCGAGGACCGCCGCCGCCTGGAGGCGGCTGAAGCGCGCTACGCCACCCTGTCCGCAGAACAGGGACGCCGAGAGGAATGGCTCACCGAGCACGCCGACACGCTCGCCTACCGCGACGAGCTCAAGGACGCCGTGGCCGAGCGACGCCACGAGCTGGGGGTCAGAGCTGCCATCACCCAGCCCGATCACGTTGTGGCCATCATCGGGTCGGTGCCGACCAACAACCCTGGGGCGGCTAAGCGCTGGATCAACTCCGCCGCTCGGATCGAGGCCTACCGGGAGGAGTGGGCAGTGGCGCCTGAGACGCTGCGAGAGCGGCCCAGGGATGCCTGCCAGGAGCGGGCGTGGGACGTTGCCGTTCGCACCACCGAGCTGCTCGCCAGACCGGTGCCCGGACGGGGCATCGAGCGGAGCGTGGATCACGGGATGGAGCTCGGATGGTGAGCAGGTTGGGCAACCAGAAGCTCGCTGGCGAGCTTCTACTCCATGGTGCTCACCAGTGACGCCCGGGCCCGTCAAGGGTTCGCTCCGCCGGCCTGTCGGCCGCCCTTGACCGCCCCTCCTCGACCGGGTCGTACGGAATGCGTCGTTGAGCTTCGTTATGCAGCAGCTCCTCCGCACACTTCGCCGGAAGTCGGGCGGTCGCGTCGAGCCTCAAAAGCGGCGGTCCCCGCGACTTCGCTTTGGAATTATGTGGCGGTCCCCGGCGACCGGTCGACCTGGTCGCCTCCTGAGGAGGTCGCCGCGGTGGAGAAGCCGAGCGCCGGTTAGGTGTAGTGCCCACGGACCTTGCTGACACGGTCCACCGATGAGTGAAGCCCCCGGGCGAGTGTGGAGCTGCTACCGCACCCACTCGAACGGAGGCTTCAGATGCACCGTAACGCCCGCCTGACCCCAGCCGGCTCGACTGCTGCTTTGTGAGCGGATCCAGGCTGGATGGCCGGTGGCCCACGCCGCGGCGGCGATGGGCATCTCTCGGGACCGGGCCTACGTCTGGTGGCGCCGCTATCAGGTCGAGGGCGTGGCCGGGCTCGAGGACCGCTCCAGCCGCCCCCACCGCTCGCCCACCCGGACCAAGCCCACCCGAGAGCGCCGGATCGTGCGGCTGCGGACCGCCGAGGCCTGGGGCCGGCCCGCATCGCCGGGATCCTGCGCTTGCCCGCCTCCACCTTGCACGCCGTGCTGGTCCGCCACGGCCTCAACCGCCTAGATCACCTGGACCGGACCACCCGGGTGCCCATCCGGCGCTACGAGATGACCAGGCCGGGCCAGCTGGTCCACCTCGACGTCAAGAAGCTGGGCCGCATCCCCGAGGTGGTGGCTGGCGGGTCCACGGACGGGCCGCCGTCCGCCATCACTCCCACAAGCGCCGTCCCATCGGCTACGCCTTCGTCCATTCAGCGGTCGACGCCTACAGCCGTGTGGCCTACAGCGAGGTCCTCCCCGATGAGCGGGCCGCTACGGCGGCCGCGTTCTGGCTGCGGGTGGTCGCCTTCTTCGCCAGCCGCGTTCCACCACTTCGAGGACCCACCAGCGGCGGTGCGGGAGTGTGGTCGAGTGCTGGTCGATCACGGCTGTGTGATCGTTCGCGGGTTCGTTCCTGGCCACAGCGAACTCGCATGGCTCTCCCTGTTCCCGGGGTCGGAGAAGGCCATCGCCAGGTTCCCCGACCTCGAGGCGATCAACCGCCTCTTCGCCGACGCTGGGTTCCGCCTCGTCCACGACATCTTGCTCAAGCTGCTGGCGTCAATTTGAGTGACGAGTTCCAGCAGGCATATCTTCTGCCAGGGGAGGCCTGCCTCCCCTGCACGTTCCCCTTGGCGGGAAGGAGCCTCCCTCTCTTGGGTGGTAGGGACGGCTCCTTCCCGCCTCTGAATCCCTACGGTCAGCGACGCGGCGGCTCTCGACGTGAGGCTCGGCTGAACGTTCCGAGAGCCTCCTGCGGGCCGACGATGCTGCGGCGCTGGCCTGAGCATGCTCGCTGACGGCCAGCTGACAACACCCGCTGCCAGCCCCTTCGTAGCCTCTCGGTTCCCCACCGGCAAGCGGAGCCGCGATGAACGAGCCCAGAACAACCCGACAGGGAATCGCTGCACGCATCCTCACCGGAGCGCTGGCCTTCCTGGTGGCAGTGGTCGGCCTGGTGACGGTTTGCGGTCCCGGCGAGGTGGTCGATTCGCCGAGATCAACGCGGATAGAGCATGGCTCCCGATCTGCACCATCGCCGAGGATCTGCCGCCCACCCCGTTCGCTCGATCCCGCCCGCTCTTGGCTGCTGGCGGGACGATCACCGATGACTATCCGGCGTCTCTGAAGGAGGCCTATGAGCGCTTCAGAGGGGAATCCGAGGCTACGGATGGGCTACCGGTCGAGGGCGGGGAAGCTGAAGCGGCCCAAGCCGCGGCGAACGCCCGGTTCGAGGAAGCAATCGCTCAGTTCTGCGACTAGTCGCTATAGCGGCGAAGCACTTACTGACGCCTGAATCTAGCGAAGGTACCTTGTCCGCTGGGGGACGACCTCGGCGGCGGGCCCCCCACGTTCCCCCTCGGGGCAGGAGCCTCCCCTCTCTGTCGCTCTCTCGGTTGAGGGGAGGCTCCTTCCCGGGATGGGCCAGACCCAGAGCGGCTCAAACTGCAGGTCCTCGTCACCCTGTGCCACGTGCTCGGGTCACCCCCGGCCGACCTGATCGAGCGTCGTCGAGGAGAGGCAAGCCAAGAAGGTCAAGCCGACACCAAGACGACGAAGGCCTCCGCGGGCCGGCAAGGTGGCTGGGAGGAGATTGACGACGTGGGCGACGTCGCCCTGTCCTACGCCGAGGTCAAGGCGCTGGCCACCGGCAACCCCCTCATCCTCGAGAAGACCGGGATCGACAACGACGTGGCCGGGCTCGCCCGGCTGCGCCAAGCCCCAGGTGCCGCCCACGTCGGGCGGCATCCCGGTGCTCACCCGCGAGGTGGTGCAGCGGGCCCACGCCGAGGGTCTCGACGTGTGTGTCTGGGCGGCAAGCGCTGAGCACGAGCAGGCGCGGGTGTACCGTGACTGGCTCGCTCTCGGCGTCGACGGGGTCATCGCCGGCCGCCCCGCCGAGATGACAGCCGCCCGCTGGCGGGCCGAGCAGGGCCGGGCTGAGCGAGCGTCCGGCTTCAGTCGCATGGCGGAGACAGACAGGAGCGTCGCCGGCGACGCCGGTGTCGTCCTCATCCGTCCACACCGGCCACCGACGGTTGGCCGGAGCCGGGGTCCCCGACCCCTGGGCCTTGATCTGCACGGTGACGGTGGCACCGGTGGCCGGCGTGAGCATCACTCCCACCGTTGCCCTCGACCGGGCGGGCGCCACCAGGGCCACTGCGGGGGCGAGGAAGGGTGCGCCCGATAGCCCATCCATGCACTGGGTAGGAAACCGGGAGTCGAGGACAAGGAGACCCGTATGGCCTTCGATCCGCTGCAGCAGAAGGGCATGGCGGTCGAGGATCAGCTCCGAAACTGGTCGGAGCTGAACGTCGAACCCTACGCCAAGCGTGACGTCGACCCCTTCACCCGGGTCCGGGTCATCCTCATGAACGGGATCGAGGTCGAGTCGATCTTGTTCTCCCATCAGTTCCAACGGATGACCGACAACATCGAGATCAAGCAGAAGCTGGCCCTGTCGCGCCGCGTCGAGCAGCAGCAGCAGAAGGTCGTGAACTGGCTCAACCCGGGCGACCAGACGCCGCTGGAGACGACCATCGGCTACGAGCAGGTGGCCGTCGACCTCACCGCCTGGCTGGCCCGCAACGAGCCCGACCCCATGCTCAAGCAGGCCCTCGACTTCGCCCTGCTCGAGGACTTCGATCACCTCTATCGCTACGCCAATCTCTACGAGCTCATCGGCGGCAGGCACGCCGCCGAGCTGACCGGGCACCTCACCGAGGTCACGCCCGGGCGCCCGACCTTCCTCGAGCACCGTCACCCCTACGACGACGTGCGGGGCCACTACGAGACCCACACCGTCGACCCGCTCTCGCGGCTGCATGTCATGACGATCGTTGCCGCGGAGCAGCAGACGATGAACTTCTACATGAACCATGGGACCGACTGGATGGAGCCGGTGGCGCGTGGGCTTTACGCCGAGATCGCCCAGATCGAAGAGCAGCACGTCACCCACTACGGCTCGCTCCTCGACCCGCTCGACTCGTGGCTCAAGCAGCTGGTCTTCCACGAGTACAACGAGATCTACCTGTACTGGTCGATGCTGCAGCAGGAGAGCGACCCTCGGATCAAGCAGATCTGGGAGCTCCACCTCGACATGGAGATCGGCCAGCTGCAGGTCGCCGGCGACCTGCTGCGCAAGTACGAAGGGGTCGAGCCCGCCGAGATCCTGCCCAGGGAGCTGCCGGACACGCCGGTGACCTTCGAGCCCAACAAGGACTACGTCCGGACCGTCCTCGCCGAGCAGACCGACCTGCGCACCGACGGTGTCCGCTACGTCCCCGTCCAGGACCTCGCCGCCGACCACCGCTACTTCGCCTACCAACAGACCGTCAACGCCGGCGGTGTTCCCAGCGAGCAGGTCATCAAGGAGAACCGGACGAAGCACGGGCGCGAGTACCGCGACGAGACCGAGGGCCCGCACCCCATCGTCGAGCTGCGCGATCCCGAGCACGGCGTGGGCTGACCACGAAGGAGATGATGTGACAACCCTGTTCCCCACCAGGTCGAACGGCGCCACCGCCAAGCCCAGCGATGTCGTCTATGTCGAGCCCCAGCGGCAGGTGACCGACGACACGCTCGCGGCGATGTTGCCCGAGGCCGGTCTCAACACGCCGTTCATCGCCGACTTCCTCAGCGCCGTGCTCACCCACGAGCGCTGCGGGCGTCATCTGTACCGCGCCGTCGCCGGCCGTACCAACAACCCCATCCTGAAGCGCAAGTACGAGCAGTTCGGCAAGGAGACCGAGCGACACGTGGAGATCCTCGAGAAGCTCATCGCCGACATGGGAGGCAACCCGAGCTACGTCAGCCCAGCGGCGCGCGGCGTCGAGGGGATGGACACGCACTTGCTGGAGTCGACCTTCCTTCTCGGGGGCTCGCTCGACGTGATGACCCAGGAGATGGTGATGCTCGACGCCGTCTTCGTTGCCGAGTCCGTGGACGACGCGAACTGGACGACGCTCGCGAAACTGGCGGACAACCTACCCCCTGGCAACGTGAAGACGCAGTTCCTCGGCGCGGTGCAGGAGGTCACAGCTCAAGAGGTCGAGCATCTCTCGTGGGCACGCGACACCAAGGCGATGCTGGTGCTCCTCCAGGCGCAGAGCCGAGCCATGACCGCCATCGGCGCCAAGGCTGAGGAGCTCGTGGAGAAGGTCAGGGGCTGGCTGGCCTGACGGCGAGAAGCAGCGGCACACCGCCGCGAGTGCTCGTCCCCGACTGACCTCTCCTCTCGGGCGTCCTCCTCCCTCGTGCCGAGTCCGCCACCGCCGTCACCATGGGCCCGATCGTTGTCGAGGTGTTCGCCGCCATCCTCGGACGGGTGGTGCTCTTCGCCGCCCCCGATGGCAGGTCGAAGTAGACCAGCTCGGCGAGACGCTCCACCCAGTCACCGACGAGGCGGCGGTGACCATTCGCTTAGTGATGACTCCTCGGAAGCTCCGAACCCTCGCCACGTCGGTTCCGGTCAGGGTCGAATCGACCACCACCATGGCAGAATCCGGCGTCGCCGTCACCGGCGGGGTCGACA
>JADDQY010000079.1 GCA_016781135.1 Actinomycetota bacterium | reverse complement strand
AGGGATGCGCTCTAACCGACTGAGCTATAGCCCCCAGCCGGCGGCCAGGTTACTCGCGCCCGGTGGTCACGCCTTCGGACCGGGGTGGTCCTCGCCGAGCACAACCTTGACCCCTCCGAAGGTGTCGCTGAGCAAGTTGTAGAGCACGGCCATGAGCAGGTTGGCCGCCGAGCCGCCCAAGGTCAGCACGAACCCGACGATGAGCGACGCCTTGAGGAACTGCCCGGTGCGCAGCTGGAAGTCGGTGAAGCCGATCTCGTCCATGAACGACTCGATGTTGTCGACCAGGCCCACGGCGTTGGCTCCGGTCCACAGCAGTGCTCCGGCGACGAACAGGGCGAGGGACATGCTCAGGTAGAACAGCGCCGACACCCGGAGCGCGGATCGGGGATCGATGTGGCGCACGGTCACCCGGGTGGAGCGGGGGGCGGCCCCTTTCGAGGTCTCGCGCTTCCCCCGGGCCAGCGTGGCCGCGGGCTTGGCCACCGGGGGCGCTGCAGTCGGAGAGGCAACCGTGGTGGGCGGGGCGGTCACGGCCGAGGCCGTCGGTCGCGGCGAAGCGGGTTCGCCGGTGCTGGCCCGCTGCTTGGTCCCGTCGCCACCGGAGCCGTTTCGGCCCTGGCCCTTGCCTGGCCGGGACTTCGCTCCTCGCCCGCCCTTGGCTCCTCCGGAGCGGGTCTTGCTCGCGCTCATGGAGCGGCTCCCCCGGGGCGGCACGGCAGCGAGTGTAGGGGATCGTCGTCGGGCGCCGGCGAGCACGCCCCGGCCACCCCGGCCCATGATCGCGCGGCCCGGGCCTCGGCCTCGGCGTCACCGACCCTCGTGCGCACCTGCACCTCGGCTCCCTCGGCCCGGAAGGCCACGAGGACGGCGCCGTTCGCGTTGGCGAGGGAGCGGGCGGCGTCCTCCCCGTCGGCGGCGCCGGCCAGGGCGGCAGCATCGGCGGCGGTTTGAGCCCGGGCCTCGGCCACGGCGTCGCCACCGAGGCGCCCGAGTCCGACGCACAATCCTCCCACTGCCACCATCACCAGGGCCACCAACGGGGTGACCGAGCCTCGTTCACCGGACAGGGACATCGCTTCGCCTCCGCGGCGCGTTGGGCAGAGAAGAGGAGGGGAAGCGAACCGGCTGCTGTCGGGCGAGCCAGCGCCCGCAGGCTAGCTCACTCGTCGGTGGACAGCACGGGAGCGACGGCGGCCACGGTCTGGCCTTCGGCGAGCGACATGATTCGCACCCCGGTGGCGTCGCGGCCCTGGGAGGGAATGGCCCTCACCGCGGTGCGGATGACCACCCCACCCGAGGCCACCACGATGATCTCGTCGTCGAGGCTGACCATGAACCCGGCCACCACCCGGCCCCGGCGGGCGGTGAGCTTGATGCCCTTGACCCCCTGGCCACCCCTCGTCTGTAGGTTGAACCGTTCGAGCTTGGTGCGCTTGCCGTAGCCGGCATCGGTCACCATCAACAGGTCGCACTCGTCGCGCGCCACGTCGCACGACACCACCTCGTCGTCGGGGCGCAGGCGCATGCCCCGCACACCAGCGGCGCTACGGCCCATGGCACGGACGTCGTCCTCCGGAAACCGAATGGTCATGCCTGCGGCGCTCACCATGAGGATGTCGTCGGTGCCGTTGGTGGGGATGACCCGTACCAGCTCGTCGTCGTCTCGAAGGCTGATGGCGATCAGGCCCGTACGGAGCGACGAGTCGTACTCGGTGAAACGCGTCTTCTTCACCTGCCCTCTCCGGGTGGCGAAGAACAAGTACCGGTTGGTCTCGTAGTCGCGGGTGTCGATCACCGTCTGGATGTGCTCGCCGGGAGCCAGTGGCAACAGGTTGACGATGGCGGTCCCCCGGGCGGTGCGGTCCTTGACCGGGATCTCGTGGGCGCGGAGGCGGTAGACCCGACCGCGGTTGGAGAAGAACAACAGGTAGGCGTGGGCGCTGGTGGTGACGATGTGGGTCACGTAGTCGGCGTCGCGGAGCTTGGCCCCCTGCACCCCCCGGCCGCCCCGACCTTGGCTGCGGAAGGCGTCGGCGTGGACGCTCTTGACGTAGCCGGTGGCCGACAGGGTGACCACCAGCTCCTCGTCGTCGATGAGCTCGAGGTCGTCGATGGCGCCGGGATCGAGAATGACCTCGGCGCGGCGAGGGGTGGCGAAGGCCTGGCGCACCTCGGCCAGCTCCTCCTTGATGACCCCCCGCAGCTTCCCCTCGTCGGACAGGATGGCCTCGAGCTCGGCGATCGTCCGGCGCAGCTGGGCCAGCTCGTCTTCGAGCTGGGAGCGCCCCAGCCGGGTGAGGCGCGACAGTGTCATGTCGAGGATGTGGTTGGCCTGGATCTCGCTGAACTCGAAGGGCTCGGCCATGAGCCCCTGGCGGGCGGCGTCGCGGTCGTCGGAGCCCCGGATGAGGGCGATGATCTCGTCGATCAGGTCGAGGGCCTTGAGCAGCCCTTCGACGATGTGGGCCCTGGCCTGGGCCTTGCGGAGCCGGTAGCGGCTCCTGCGGGTGATGACGTCGATCTGGTGCTCGACGTAGGCCTGGAGGGCCTGGACCAGGTTGAGCGTGCGGGGGACGCCGTCGACCAGCGCCACCATGTTGACCCCGAAGCTGGTCTGCAGCGCCGTGTGCTTGAACAGGTTGTTGAGCACGACGTTCGCGTTGGCGTCGCGCTTGAGCTTGATGACCAGCTTGGTGGCGTCACCAGAGGACTCGTCGTTGAGATCGGCGATGCCCTCCAGCTCCCTGGCCTCGACCAACTCCTTGATCCTCATGAGGATCCCGGCGGGGCTGGCTTGGTAGGGCAGCTCGGTGACGACGATGTAGGAGCCCTTCTTGATCTCCTCGACCTCGACCCGAGCCCGCACCCGGATGGAGCCCCGGCCGGTGCGGTACGCCTCCATCATCCCGGCGCGACCGAGGATGAACGCCCCGGTCGGGAAGTCCGGCCCCTTGACGAAGGCCATCAAGTCGTCGGGCGTGGCGTCGGGGTGGTCTATCAGGTGGGTGACGGCGTCGATCACCTCACCCAGGTTGTGCGGGGGAATGTTGGTGGCCATGCCCACCGCGATCCCCTGGCTGCCGTTGACGAGCAGGTTGGGGAACCGGGACGGGAGGACGCTGGGCTCGGTGAACTCACCGGAGTAGTTGTCGACGAAGTCGACGGTGTCCTCGTCGATCCCGGCCAGCATCTGGTTGGCCAACGTGGCCAACCGGCATTCGGTGTAGCGCTGCGCTGCAGGCGGGTGGTCGGGCGAGCCGAAGTTGCCCTTCCCGTCGATGAGCGGGTGGCGCAAGGTGAAGTCCTGGGCCATGCGCACCAGCGCGTCGTAGATCGCCCCCTCCCCGTGAGGGTGGAGCTTGCCCATGACGTCGCCGGTCACTCGGGCCGACTTCAGCCGAAGCCGGTCGGACCGGGCGCCAAGGTCGTGCATGCCGTAGAGGATGCGCCGGTGCACCGGCTTGAGGCCGTCGCGGGCGTCGGGCAGGGCCCGACTGACGATGACCGACATGGCGTACTCCAAGAAGGATCGCTCCATCTCCTCTTGGATCTCGACGGGTTCGATCCCCGCCAGTGCCGTGCCGTCGCCGTCGCCGCCCCCGGGCGGAAAAAATGTGTCACTCATCGGGTAGCTCCTCAGCGAACGCCCCGGCGCCACCGCTGCCGAAGGACGCTCCCTTTCCGCCGGACTCGAACGCCGCCGGCGCCAGACTCATCTGGCCGCCGGAGCCGGCGAGCACACCAAACGAGCGGGGTCGAGGACTCATATGTCGAGGAAGCGGACGTCGGTGGCGTTGGACGTGATGAAGTGCTTGCGCAGCTCGACGTCGTTGCCCATGAGGATGCTCGTGACCTCGTCGGCGATCGAGGCCTGCTCGACACTGACCTGCAGCAGCGTCCGCTTGGCCGGGTCCATCGTCGTGTCGCCCAGCTCCTTCCAGTCCATCTCGCCCAGGCCCTTCAGGCGGCCGAACTCGAACTTCTTGCCCGGGTGCTCCGCCAGGAACTGGTCGCGCGCGGCATCGTCCTTCAGGTACGCCTTCTCCTTGCCGACCTCCACCGAGTACAACGGCGGCTGGGCGATGTACACGTGTCCGCTCTCGACCAACGGCTCCATCTGCCGGAAGAAGAACGTGAGCAACAAGGTGCGGATGTGGCTGCCGTCGACATCGGCGTCGGCCATGATGATGACCTTGTGGTAGCGGATCTTGTCAAGGTCGAAGTCGTCGCCCAGGCCCGCCCCGATGGCCTTCACCAGCGCTTCGACCTCGTTGTTCTTCAGCATCCGGTCGATGCGGGCTCGCTCGACGTTGAGGATCTTCCCTCTGATGGGGAGCACTGCCTGGCGCTCGGGGTCGCGGGCCTTGATCGCCGAGCCGCCGGCCGAGTCGCCCTCCACGATGAAAAGCTCGGTCTCGCGGGCATTGCGTGAGGAGCAGTCGGTGAGCTTGCCCGGCATCCCCGCCCCTTCGAGCGGTGACTTGCGCCGGGTGGCATCCCGGGCCTGGCGAGCAGCGGTGCGAGCACGGGCCGCCTGTACCGCCTTCTGCACGACCTGGCGAGCTTCGGCGGGGTGCTCCTCCAACCAGTCGCCGAGCTTCTCGTTGGTCGAGCGCTCCACCAGGGAGCGGATGGAGACGTTCCCCAGCTTTCCCTTCGTCTGGCCCTCGAACTGGGGCTCGGTGAGGCGAACGCTGATGATGGCGGTGAGGCCTTCGCGGATGTCCTCCCCGAGCAACCGGTCGTCCTTTTCCTTCAGGAGGTTGCGGGATCGGGCGTAGTTGTTGACGGAGTTCGTGAGCGCCTTCTTGAACCCCTCCTCGTGCATACCGCCCTCGTTGGTGGCGATGCCGTTGGCGAAGGAGTGGATGCCCTCGTAGTAGCCGGTGTTCCACTGGAAGGCGACCTCGACCTCCTGGCCGCTCTCCTCGGCGGCGTAGTACCCGACGCGCTTGAACAACGCCTCCTTGGAGACGTTGAGATGACGGACGAAGTCCTGGATGCCGCCGTTGTAGCGGTACAGCTTGGGCTCGTTGTCATGCCCGGGCCGTTCGTCGGAGAAGCGGATCTCGAGGCCCTTGTTGAGGAACGCCATCATCTGCAGGCGTTCGAGCAGGGTCTGGGCGCGAAAGTCGGTGCCCTCGGAGTGGAAGATCTCCGGATCGGGCCAGAAGGTGACGGTGGTGCCCGTGCGACCTCGCGGGGCGTTGCCGGTGATCTCGAGACCGCCCTGGGGCTTGCCCCCCTTGGCGAACTCCATACGGTGGTGCTTGCCCGAGTGGTCGACCTCGACCACCAGCCGCTGCGACAAGGCGTTGACCACCGAGACGCCCACGCCGTGGAGGCCGCCCGAGACCTTGTAGCCACCGCCTCCGAACTTCCCGCCGGCATGCAGGACGGTGAGGGCGATCTCGACCCCGGTCTTGCCCTCGTAGCGGGGATGGGGATCGACCGGGATTCCCCGGCCGTTGTCGGCAACCCGACAGCCCCCGTCGGCCAGCAAGGTGACGTCGATGCGGTCGCAGTAGCCCGCCATGGCTTCGTCGACGCTGTTGTCGACGACCTCGTAGACGAGGTGGTGCAAGCCGTTCAAACCGGTCGAGCCGATGTACATCCCCGGGCGTTTGCGCACCGCCTCGAGGCCCTCGAGCACCTGGATGTCCTTGGCCCCGTAGGAGCCGGCGTTGTCAGCCACGCGCGCCTTTCCCGCCCTCTCGAGCAGTCTCACCGCGGTCACACCGAGCGGCGACCCCCACCTCCCCCAAGGCGACGAGCCGCCGCAAAACCGCAGCTCAAAGGCAGGAATCCCAGTGGTGAAAGTCTACCAGCCCCGGCGCGCGTCGACCCGCCGCCATCTCACCCCGGACCGGTGCGGATGTGGAGGCGAGTCACCTCCCCCTCGCCCGCCACCTCGGCCAGGCGGTTGAGCAGGTCGGCTTCGAGCCACCGCAGCTGCGTGGCCCACGCCGGATCGTCGACCACCACCACCAGCGTGCCGTGGTGCAGCGAGCGGGGACGGGCATGGGCCGCCACCGCCTTGCCCACCAGGGAAGGCCACGAGGCGAACAGCTCGGCCAGGACGGTGGCGGGCGGGGCACCGAGTGAGGCGGTGAGGCGGTCGAGTGACTCTCCGACGGGGCGTGGCTCGGGGCCGAGGCCTGGGAGCGGCGAGATCGGGCTCACGGCTTCACCTCGCGCTCGGGGCTCGAAGTCTCGAGCTGCCCCGCTCGCACCCCCACCACCACATCGGGGTGGGCCCCGTCCGGAAGTGATCCGGTGGTGGTGAGCAACGCCTGGGCTGGTGGGAGGTGGGTGAGCAACGCCGCGCTCCGATCAGCATCGAGCTCCGAGAACACGTCGTCGAGCAGCAGCAGGGGTGGCCCACCGGTGGTGGCACCGAGCAGCTCGTGGCCGGCCAGTCGCAACGCCAGGGCCAGGGAGCGCTGTTCACCCTGGGAGGCGTGGGTGCGCGCCGGCAACCCGTCGATGGTGAAGACCAGCTCGTCCCGATGGGGGCCAACGGTGCTCGCTCCCCGGCGCACGTCGTCGCCACGAGCGGCGGCCAGGGCGGCGGCCAATCCTTCGCTGCGCCACGGCGCGTCGTAGCTCAGCGTGACCCCGGCGCTGGCCGCCGCCACCTGGTCGTAGCCCTTGGCCACGGCCGGCTCGAGCTGTTCGACCAGCCGGGCGCGTGCCCGTCCCAGTCGCTCCCCGAGCTCGCTTAGCTTGGCGTCCCACACATCGAGGGTCGACGCCACCTCGGTGCTCAGCCGCCCTCCCGCTTGGCGCAACAGGGTCGACCGCTGGCGCAGCACCCGGTCGAGGTCGTGGCCCACGGCGGCCAGGCGGGGAGACCCGGCGAACAGCAGATCGTCGAGGTAGCGCCGCCGGTGGGCAGGACCGTCCTTGACCAGCGCCAGGTCGTCGGGGGAGAACACCGTGACCCGAACGGTGCCGGCCAGGTCGGCTGCCCGGCGCAGCTTCTGGCGGTCGACCAACACTCGGTCCCGCCCGTGGGGGCGCAGCTCGGCCTCGATGGTGGTCACCGACGACCGTCCCGGCTGGTCGGTGTCGAGCTCGGCCCGCACGATCGCTCGCTCGGCGCCGTGGGCAACGAGGGCTTCGCCCGGCGCACCCCGGAACGACGACAGCGTGGCCAGGTAGGCCACTGCTTCGAGCAGGTTGGTCTTGCCCTCGCCGTTGGCGCCGACGAGCGCGGTCAGCCCGGGAGCGGGGACGAGCTCGACGGATCTCAGGTTGCGGAAGTCTTGCACCCACAATCGTCGAAGGCGCACGGCACACCTCGAGTGCTCGACCCCCGGCCGGGGATCAGGAGACGCGGATGGGCATGAGCAGGTACAGGTAGTCGCTTCGCTCCACCGAGCGAACCACCGCCGGCTTCACCGCGTCGAGGGTCTCGAGGGTCACCTCGTCGCCGGCCACGGCCTCGACGCCGTCGGAGAGGTAGTTGGGGTTGAACGAGATGGTCAGCTCCGAGCCCTCGTACTTGGCGTCGAGGTCCTCTTCGGCTTGGCCGACGTCCTGGGTGATGGCGCTGAGCTGCACGCCCCCCTCCCGGAGCGCCAAACGCACCGGGATGGTCTCCCGAGCCAGCAGCTTCACCCGCCGCAGCGCGTCGAGCAGCGGCTCGCGACCCACCGTGAGGCGGTTGGGGTGGCGTTCAGGGACCAGCTGGCGGTAGTTCGGGAACTGGCCTTCGATCAGGCGGGTGGTCAGGCGGGTGTTCGTGTCGCGCGCCGCCCGAGCACCGACCTCGAAGGTGGCATCGCGCTCGCCCAGGCGCAACGAGACCTGCTCCGCCCCCGAGAGCAGGCGTGCCAGCTCGCCCAGGGCCCGGGACGGCACCAGCACGGACTGGCCCTCCCGCAGCACCGAGGCTCCCGGGAGGTCACGCACGGCCAGCCGGTAGGAATCGGTGGCCACCAGCCGCAGCCCGTCGCCTTCGGCCGCCATCAGGACGCCGGTGAGGACGGGGCGAGCGTCGTCGTGGCTAGCAGCGGGCACGACCTGGCGCAGGGCGTCGACGAGCGAGGAGGCGTCGAGGGTGACCTCGTCGGTGGCAAGGTCGGTCACCCGGGGGAAATCGTCGGCGGGCAGGAGCCGGACGCTGAAGTTCGAACGCCCCGAGCTGATCTGGGCGTCGGTGTCGCCGGCGTCGACGTGGACGGCGCCCGGCTCCAGGGCTCGCACGATGTCGGCGACCAGTCGAGCGGGCAGAACCGCCACCCCGTCGGTGGCACCGGCGACGGCCACGGTGACCTGGATGGTGAGATCGAGGTCGCTACCGGTCAGCACCAGCCGGTCACCGGAGAGCACGGCTTTGACGCCGGACAGCACGGGCAGGGCCCCGCCCCTGGTGGTCACCGCGCGCGTCGCGCTCCCGAGCGCGTCCACGAGCACGTCTCGCTCACAGCGGAACTTCACCGTGACCTCTTTCCTCTCTCGTAGAGAGATCTCTGACAATGGCAATAAGGGCTGTGGATTGGGGACATCTGGACGTCGCGCCTGGTAGAGAGGCGCAGGGGCACCATCACGTCGGTCCCCAGCCTCCCACAGCCAGCTCCCGATTCGGGCCCGGGCCACCGACGGCCTGTGGAGCGGCGACCTTGTCCCCACCCCGTTCGAGGCTTCGTCCCCACCGTCGCCCACACCCGGCGCACCGGTTCACGTCCCGCGGATCGTCTGGATGAGTTCAGTGACCTGGTCGTAGATCTGCCGGCGCTCCTTCATCAGTGCACTGATCTTCTCCACGGCGTGGATGACGGTGGTGTGGTCACGTCCGCCGAAGGACCGGGCGATCGCCGGATAGCTGAGGTCGGTCAGCTCCCGGCACACGTACATGCCGACCTGGCGGGCGGTGACGAGGGGCCGGCGACGGCTCCGTCCGCACAGCTCTTCGACGTCGAAGTCGTACATCTCGGCGGTGGCCTCGATGATGATCTTGGCGGTGATGATCCGCGGTCGGGAGTCGCTCATCACGTCGCCCAGCACCGCGGACGCCAACTCAGTGGTCAGCGGTGCCCGCGTGAGGCTGGCGTAGGCCGACACCCGGATCAGGGCCCCCTCGAGCTCGCGGATGTTGTTCTTGATGTGGTTGGCGATGAACTCGAGCACGGGGGCGGGGATGTAGGCCGGCTCGCGCTCGGCCTTCTTGCGCAAGATGGCCAGGCGGGTCTCGAGGTCGGGGGGCTGGATGTCGGTGATCAGGCCCCACTCGAAGCGGCTGCGGAGCCGGTCCTCGAGGGTGGCGATGGCACGCGGCGGCCGGTCCGAGCTGATGACGATCTGGCGGTTGCTGCCGTGGAGATGGTTGAAGGTGTGGAAGAACTCCTCTTGGAGGCCTTCCTTGCCCTCCATGAACTGGACGTCGTCGACCAACAGGACATCGTTCTCGCGGTAGCGCCGCTTGAAGGCCGTGGTCGTGTTGGTCCGGATGGCGTCGACGAAGTCGTTCATGAACGCCTCGCACGAGACGTAGCGGACGCTGTGAGCCGGGAAGTGCAGGTGCACGTAGTGGGCGATGGCGTGCAGCAGGTGCGTCTTTCCCAGCCCGGCCACCCCGTAGATGAAGAGGGGGTTGTACGACCGGGCGGGGGTCTCGGCCACCGCCAGGGCGGCGGCGTGGGCGAAGCGGTTGGAGGCGCCGGTGACGAACGCTTCGAAGGTGTAGCGGCTGTTCAGGGAGGTGTGGGCGGCTGTAGCCCCCGACAAGAGGGCAGGCGCCGGTGCCGACGGGTTGGCTGGCGGCCCCTCGTTCGGGGGCCCGTCGGCGCCAGCCTGATCTGGCGGGTGGTCGGCGTGGACCGCGCCGGTGCGGATCTCGAACTCGACGTGGAGCTCATCGGCTCCCGCTGCCCTCAGAGCGCTTCTCACCTGGGACATCCATCGGGCCTCCAGGCGCTCTCGCACCAGAGAGCTGGGTACCGCCACGACCAAGGTGGTGTCGTCGACGGTGACCGCCCAAGTTGGCTGGAAGCAGCTGCTCCACGTCGCTTCGGGAACCTGGCGACGCAGCCTGTCGAGGCAGCTCTCCCACAACTGCTGCGCCTCGACCACCAGGGTGCACGCCTCCCACCTGCATCGACCGTCCACAAGGACATCCACAAGCTGTGGATACTCGGATCTCCTCGCCGAGCCCGGTCACGGCTTATCCAGTGCTCCTTGACCAGGACGAGGGGCAGTCCTGGTCGTCCGGAGACCTGTCGGAGGAACGACGGGGTGACGGTAGCACCGACGCGACGAGGGTGCGCAAGGGGCGAGCGTCGGCTTTTGCCGTGAGCGCGTCTCTGCACCCTGCTCTACCGTGGGCGCAGGGGGAGGGGGATCACGTCGCGTAGTTCCCAACGAGGAGGACCAAGGTGACGCTGCCCCCACCTGCGCGTTCCCGGATTGGGTACTGCCTGCCTCGCGGGCGTGGACTCCCTTGGCGGAGGTGGTGGTCACCCTCTAACGTGCGACGCAAGGGTCGCCGCGGTCGTTGGTGCTGCCGCCAGCGAGGTATCCTTGGCCTCGGACCCTGCGGGTGGGGGCCAGCACGGTCGTTCCCTCGTCGTCGCCGGAGGCGAGGCGAAGAGAGCTCGTCGTGGCCTCGTTGGTCGTCGTCCGGTCGTCGGTGAGGCTGCTCCCGCTCGGTCCGCAACGGGACGGGCCATCCACGACCGACTGGCGACCACCGGTGATGACCAGGAAGGACCGCGATGAAACGAACGTTCCAGCCCAACAACCGGAAAAGAGCCAAGAACCACGGGTTCCGCCATCGCATGTCGACCCGCGCCGGGCGAGCGATCCTCAAGGCTCGCCGACGCAAGGGCCGCCACAAGCTGTCGGCTTGACCGGCGAGTCCCGCTTGCGCCTCTGCCGCCCCGGCCGACCCCGTGAGCACGTTGTGGCGCATCCGCGACCGCTCGACCTTCGTCGAGCTTCGTCGTCGCGGTCGTCGGCTGCGTTCGGGGTACCTGACCCTGACCTGGGTGGCCAGGCCGAGCGGAGAGCCGCCGCAGGTCGCCTATGCCATCGGGCGAGGGGTCGGCTCGGCCGTCGTGCGCAACCGGGTCCGTCGCCGGCTCCGGTGGGCCCTGGGCCAGCTGGATGGCAAGCTCCCACCCGGTGCCTACCTGCTCGGTGTCTCGCCGGCCGCCGCCGCGGCCACGGCCCATGGGCTGTTGAGGGACCTCCAATCGGTGGCGGCGGCCTTGCCCGAGCCCGTCGAGGCGGCACCGCCCGAGGGGCGGCGATGACCGTACCCGCCCGACTGCTTCGGCTGGTGTTCCGGGGGTGGCAGGTCCTCCGGGCGGGACGGCCCTCACCGTGCCGCTTCGACCCCACCTGCTCGGCCTACGGGATCACCGCCGTGGAGCGTTTTGGTGCTCTGCGTGGTGGAATCCTCACAGTGCGTCGCCTCGGCCGCTGCCATCCCTGGGGACGCATCGGGCTCGACCCGGTCCCCGAGCGAACTGACAGGACGACCTAGATGTTCGACTTCCTGGCCGGGGTGCTGGCCGAGCTCTACAAGCTGTGGCCGTCGTTCGGCGGCGCCATCATCCTGTTCACCGCCCTGATCATGCTGGTGCTCACCCCCCTGACGATCAAGAGCAACCGCTCGATGATCGCCATGCAGCGGGTGGGCCCGGAGATCAAGAAGCTCCAAGCGAAGCACAAGGGCGACCGCGAGGCGCTCAACCGGGAGATGATGGCGTTCTACCAGGAACACCACATCAACCCGTTCAGCTCCTGCCTACCGGTCGTGCTGCAGATCCCGGTCTTCATCGTCCTCTACCAGGTGCTGATCGGGCTCACCCGGCGGGTCAACCCGTCGGATCCCACCTCGAACTTCAATCCGAAGTACTTCGAGGGCGAGAACACGCCGCTGGCCGTCGCCCTGCGAGCGACCAACCGGATGCTGTCGTTCGGGATGGACCTCTCCCAGAGCGCGCTGGCGGAGCTGCGCACCGAAGGTCTGCTGACCGCCGTGCCCTACATCGTGTTGGTCGGTCTGGTGGTCGTGACGGCCGTCGTCCAGCAACGGCAGATCCAGGGGCGCAACCCGTCGGCGTCGGCCAACCCCCAGCAGCAGATGATCATCAAGATCATGCCGTTCATCTTCATCCCGATCTCGGTGTCCATCCCCGCCGGTGTGGTCATCTACTTCGTCGTGTCCAACATCGTGCGCGTCGGCCAACAGGCGCTGGTCACCCGGCTCGAGTTCAAGGACGGCCCTCCCAAGCCTGCAGAAGCAGGCCCGTCGGGTAAGGCCTCCACACCGCCGGCCCGGCCCAAGGCGAAGAGCGCCCAGGCCACCGCGGGGAAGAACGGCAAGGGCTCGGCCAAGAGCCGGGGGAACAAGCGGCCCACCCCGACCAAGCCGACCGACAAGACCTCGGCTCGCGCCAAGAGCAACGGCGACAAGCTCGACGGTGGGAGGAAGAGCCCAACCACCAACCACGCTGGGAGATCGAACGGCAGCCGCCCTTCCGGATCCCAGGGTCCGGCGCTGACGCCCCGCCCCCGCAAGCGCAAGAAGAGGAGATGAGCGTGGAGTGGGTCGAGACCACCGGTCGCACGATCGAGGAAGCCAAGGAGGCGGCGCTCGATCAGTTGGGCGTCGACGAGCGTGACGCCGAGTTCTCGGTGGTCGAGGAGCCCAAGAGCGGGCTGTTCGGGCGGGTGCGCCAGGAAGCCCGGGTGCGGGCGAGGATCCGGCCGAGCAAGCCCAGACCCAAGGCGGACCGGCGCGACCGCCGCCGCCAGGAGGCCACCCCTTCCCCAGAGGCTGCGCTCGCGAACGATGCCGTCGTGCCGAGCCCGCCGCCGCCGCCGGTCGCCGCGGCGACGATCGGAGACGACGCGGTGCCATCGGGCGCTGTCGCCACCGATGACGACGACCTCGAGCTCACCCCCGAGGAGCAGGCCGAGGACGCCACCTTCTTTCTCGAGGGCCTGGCCGAAGCCTTCGGTGTCGAGGGACGCGTGGAGACGGAGGTGCTCGACGGCGACATCGTCGAGGCTCGGCTCGAAGGCGACAGGCTGGCCTTGCTGATCGGCCGCAAGGGCCAGACGCTCGCCGCCATCCAGGACCTGGCTCGGGCCGCGGTCCAGCGGGGGTCTCATGGACGGACCCGATTGCGCATCGACATCGGCGGTTACCAGCGGCTCCGCCGAGCGGCGCTCGAGCGCTTCACCCGCTCCATCGCTGATCAGGTACAGGCGAGCGGTGTGGCCACGGCGCTGGAACCGATGCCACCGGCCGACCGCAAGATCGTGCACGACACCGTCAACATGATCGACGGGGTGACCACGCGCTCCGAGGGTGAAGACGCTCAGCGGCGGGTGCTGATCCTGCCGACACCACCCTCGGACTAAAACCGGGGGCGATCCCACCGTCGGCGCTCCAGCCCAGAGGCGGGACGTCGTGGCGCGGTGGGCCACGCACCACCTTGCACCAGGAGCACCCCCTCGACATGGCTGACTGCTCGGGGCTCGAACGGATGCTGGCGGAGGCGCGTCGCCGAGGCTTTCTCGGGCCGGGACCGATCCGGGACCACCTGGAGCACGCTCGGGCCTACGCCGCCGTTGCCGCCGTCTCCCGGTCGTCGTTGGCCATCGATCTCGGAAGCGGCGGCGGGGTCCCCGGTTTGGTGTTGGCCTGCGAGCTCCCGGAGACCCGATGGGTGTTGCTCGACGCCCACCACGGCCGGACGTCGTTCTTGGCCGACGCCGTCGCCTCGCTCGGCTTGACGACAAGGGTGACCGTCGTCACCGCCCGAGCCGAGGTAGTGGGGCGGGACGAGAGCCACCGGGGGTGCTACGAGGCGGTCGTGAGTCGGGGCTTCGGTCGGCCCGCGGTGGTGGCTGAGTGCGGTGCTCCACTGCTTCGGGTGAGCGGACATCTCGTGGTCAGCGAGCCCCCGGAGACGACCGACCGCTGGCCGGCGACGGGGCTTGCCTCGGTCGGCTTGCGCTTCGAGGCGCTTCACCCTGGTCCGCCCCGCCTGACGTCGATGGTCCAGGAACGGAAGTGCCCCGACCGTTTCCCGCGGCGGGTGGGAGTGCCCGCCAAGCGCCCGCTGTGGTGATGTTTCACGTGGAACTCGGTGCAGCCGGCTGAGGCCGCGGAGTGGCCACACCTACGTTTCACGTGGAACACCCCAGCAGCCCGGTCGGTCGGGCCCGACCGGACCCGGGAGTGGGCCCACGGTCTCGGCGATGTGGACCGGAACTGGGGGTCCTTGCTACGCGAAGACGAAGGTGCGACCATGCACTAGTGGTTGAGCCCGGTTCGTCGTCCCTGGTGATGGACGACTCAGCGGCCGAGGAGCAGGATGCCTCCTCGGCGCCGGTCCATCTACCGGCAGGCATGTCGGGCCCGGAATCGAAGCCGAGCAGCCTCGAACCCGACCCGTCGCCTCCCCCGGGGTCTCCGCCCGGCTTTGCTCGACCGTTGCCGCGGGTCATCGCCGTGGCCAACCAGAAGGGCGGGGTGGGCAAGACGACCACAGCGGTGAACTTGGGGGCGTGCCTGGCTGAGCTCGGCTACCGGGTCCTGGTGTGCGACCTCGATCCGCAGGCCAATGCCTCGACCGGGCTAGGGATCAACCCTAGGAACATGGCCTCGTCGATGTACGACGTCGTGCTCAACGATCTCCCTCTCGAGGACTGCATCGAGCCGACGTCGGTGCGCAACCTCTTCGTGGCCCCGGCCAGCCTCGACCTCGCTGGGGCGGAGATCGAGCTCGTTCCTGCCTTCAGCCGGGAGCTCCGGCTCCGGCGGGCGCTGGAGGCGGTGATCGACGACTACGACTTCGTGCTCATCGACTGCCCCCCGTCGCTCGGTCTGCTCACCGTGAACGGCCTCGCCGCCGCCAACGAGGTGATCGTCCCGGTGCAGTGCGAGTACTACGCCTTGGAGGGCCTCGGGCAGCTGCTCAAGAACGTCTCGCTCGTGCAGAAGAACCTGAATCCACGCCTCGAGCTCTCGGCGATCATCTGCGTCATGTACGACGCCCGCACCAACCTCTCAGGGCAGGTGGTGCGCGAGGTTCGGGCGCACTTCGGCAGCAAGGTTTGCCAGGACGTCGTTCCACGCACCGTCCGCTTGTCGGAGGCACCGTCGTTCGGCCAGCCGATCATCGCGTTCGCCCCCACCTCTCGGGGCGCGATCGCCTATCGACAGCTGGCCAAGGAGGTGAGCGGTGGCGCGCCGAAGCGGGCTGGGTAGAGGGCTAGGCGCCCTCATCCCTCCCGAAGGGGCGGCGGTCACGGCGGGAACCGCCTTCCGCGAGGTGGCCATCAGCGAGATCCGCCCCAACCGGCACCAGCCGCGGCGACACTTCGACGAAGAGGCGTTGGTGTCCCTGGTGGCGTCGATTCGCGAGCTGGGCGTGCTGCAGCCGGTGCTCGTTCGCCCCGCCGCCGACGGCACCTACGAGTTGATCGCCGGCGAGCGCCGATGGCGGGCGGCGAAGCGGGCAGGATTGGCCACGGTCCCCGCCATCGTGCGCAGCGCCGACGAGGTGGCGTCGCTCGAACAGGCGGTGGTCGAGAACCTGCACCGCCAGGATCTGAACCCGCTGGAAGAAGCGGCGGCCTACCAGCAGCTCATCGAGGACTTCTCCTTCACCCACGACCAGCTGGCGGTGCGAATGGGCCGGAGCCGGGCCGCCATCACCAACGCACTACGCCTCTTCCAGCTACCTCCGTCGATCCAACGCCAGGTGGCCGAGGGTCACTTGTCCGCCGGCCATGCGCGCGCACTCCTTGCCACCCCAGACCGGCAGTTCCAGGAACAGCTCGCTGCCCGAGTGGTCAGTGAGCAGCTGTCGGTGCGGGCGACCGAAGAAGCGGTGAGGGCTCATGCCGAGCCTGACCGCCCCGATCCCGAAGGGAAGCCCGAGAGCCGCCCCGTTCCTCCGCCTACCTCGTTGCGCCATCCCGGGCTGCACGAGCTCGAGGGCCTGCTCTCCGAGCATCTCGCCACGAACGTCCGGGTGGAGGAGCGAGGGAAGCGAGGCCGGATCGTGGTGGAGTTCGCCGATCTCTCCGACCTCGAGCGGATCTACCGGGCCATGACCGAACCCCCTCCGCCCTCACAACCCTCAACCCTTGGTTGAGGAAGCCCCTTTTTCCCCGAACGAGCAATCGTGTTCCCCAGCCTTGTGGTTGTCCTGTGGATATCTTCCCAACGAGCTCGATCGACGCCGAGAGGGTCCACCGTCACCTCTCGCGGTATTCCGGGCACGTGGTGGCTATTGCCACCTCGATGAAGCGGGCGACTCCTGACGCTGTCGTCCCGTCCTCCTGAAGCGCCCGCGTCAGGATCTCCTCCCGAGTGGAGCCGTAGTCGAGCGCCGAACAGACCGCCTTGGCCAGCAACAGCTGCTGGTCATTGCTGGCCCGGGCGATGCCCTTGCCGTGGAACTCGTCCTCGATGGCTTCGGTGACGGCGGCGGGAGGTACCGCACCAGGCGATGCCAGCCGACCATCCACCGCGGCGCGGGTGATGGCAGGAGCCGTCGAGATGGAAGGTGTGGCGGGCACGGTGCTCGTCGCTGCGGTGGCTGGTACGGGAACCGAGATAGGAGCGTCCGCTGGCGGAGCCGTCGCCAGTCGGAGGTTCTTGCCGACGTTCGCGCGCTCCCGCTGGGGTATCGGGTCAGACCCTGTGGTCAGGTCGACGATCACGGCCTCGAGCTTGCGGTCGGCGATGTGCTCTGCGACTTGGGGCCCCACGGCGCTGGAGATCCCGACGACGCGGTTGGTGAGCAGCGAGAGCAGGGCGATCCGAAGCGACATGATTCCTCCTGTGCGCCGGCGATCGCCGGCCCCGCTCCTGCACCGTCGGCCCAATCATCGACACGAGTGCCTCACTGCTTGAGGGTTGGTCACTTCGACCGCTTGCCCCCACCGTGTGGGGCGGGCAGCTGGTACCCGTCGCCGTTGCTCGTCGGCTGTGGCAAGGGAGATCATGCCGACGCGGCGCCGCCCCCGCTCGGTGGACACGTCCAAGCCCCAGGACGAACCTGCTGACCGAGCACCGGAGGTGGCGACGCGTCAGGGACCGGCCGGACGTGCCGGGGCGGGCACCGTTCGAACGTGGTTGAGCAATCGACGAGTCGCTCGTGGCCAGGACCGGGGGGACGCGCCGGCGCCGGCGATCACACCGGGAGGTGCGGGCCGGTGGTCTGCTGCAATGCAGAGCTACGCCGACGCTTTCGAGTTCCCACCCCTCGCCCAGGTACGTCAGCAGATGCAGCGGCAGGTGGCGGCTCGGACCTCAGCTTCGCTTCGACGCCGTGGAGCACTCGCGTCGCTCGAGATCGACCGTCGCCGTGGCCCAGCTGAGGTCGCCGGCTACCTAGCGGCTCATGCGGTCTCGCACCCGCGTTTCACAGGAACTCGGCGAGCTCGGCCTCCAACTCGTTCTTGCCCTTGGCCCCCACAAGTCGCTTCTTCGGCTCGCCGTCCTGGAACACCAGCAAGGTGGGGATGCTCATCACCTGGAAGCGGCGAGCGGTCTCGGGGTTGTCGTCCACGTTGAGCTTGGCCACCCGCAGCTTGCCGGCGTGATCAGCGGCCAGCTCGTCGAGCACCGGAGCGAGCTTGCGGCACGGGCCACACCACTCGGCCCAGAAGTCGACGATGACGGTCTCGGGCGAGGAGGCGACCTCCTCTTGGAAGGTGGCGTCGGAAAGGGTGAACGTGGACACAGGCTGCTCCTTGGTCTCGAAGGTGGACGCCACCGAACCGAGTTCGACGGCGAGGGGATCGTGGGCCGGTCGCGCCGCGCGTACCCGGCAATGCTCACCAGTCGGTGGGAGTGGGGTCGAGCTGGGGTGGGGCGTCGCCTTGGGCCTCGAGCCAACGCTCGGCATCGATGGCGGCCATGCACCCCGACCCCGCAGCGGTCACCGCCTGGCGGTAGGTTCGGTCCTGCACGTCACCGGCGGCGAACACCCCCTCGACATTGGTGGCGGTGCTCCCCGGCTTGGTCACGAGGTAGCCGTCGTCGTCCATGTCGAGGATCCCCCGGAACAAGTCGGTGTTGGGCCGGTGGCCGATGGCCACGAACAGCCCGGTGACCGCCAACACGCTGGTGTCTCCAGAGACCACGTCCCGCACCAGCGCGCCTTCCAGCCGGGTCTCCCCGAGGAGGTCGACGACCTGCGAGTTCCACAGGAACTCGATCTTTTCGTTCTTGAACGCTCGCTCCTGCATGATTTTCGACGCTCGAAGCTCGCGGCGCCGGTGTACCACGGTCACCTTGTCGGCAAAGCGGGTGAGGAACAACGCCTCCTCCATGGCCGTGTCACCTCCGCCGACGACGGCGATGTGGGAGCCTTGGTGGAAGAACCCGTCGCAAGTGGCGCACGTCGACAACCCCCGCCCGATCAGCCGTTGCTCGGCGGGCAGGTCGAGCATCAGGGCACGGGCTCCGGTCGCCACGATGACCGTGCGGGCGAGGTAGGTCGGGTCAGCCGAGGTCGGGTCGCCGGTCCAGAGGCGGTGGGGCCGGCTGGAGAAGTCGACCGCGTTGACCTTGCTCAACACCAGCTCGGCACCGAATCGCGCCGCCTGGCTGCGGAGCGTGGCCATCAGCTCGGGACCGGTGATCCCCTCGCTGAAGCCCGGATAGTTCTCCACCTCGGTGGTCAACATCAGCTGCCCGCCGGGCTGGTCGGTGGTCGACGAGGGCTCGCCTTCGATGACCAGCGGCACCAGGTTGGCGCGCGCCGTGTAGATGGCCGAGGTGAGCCCGGCGGGGCCGGAGCCGACGACGACGACGTTGCGGACCTCGCTCACTGCCACTCTCCCTGTCTCGCCACCGCGGAGACGGCCATCTGGCCGCCTCGCCGCCGGTCGGTCACACCTTGACCGTCCTGACGGTTCGCTTCCTCCACAGCAACAACCCCCCCAGGACGAAGATTCCGCCGGCGAGCGCGTGGGCCGACCAGACGTCGCCGGGGACGGCGAGATCAAGGACGCGAACCAACGCGACAGCGGCCAGCACCATGGCCGCCACGCCGACGATGCCGGCGACGAGGCCGTAGACCAGGCCACGGGCGACCTTCTCCAGCGGGTCGGCGGTCTTGGCCCGCACCGAACCCACGAGACGCTCGATGCCGTCGGCTGTCTGCGCCGCCCAGTCCGGCGACGGAGCCGTCTGCCCCGGGATCCCCTCCTCGGACGAACGAGGGGACGCGAGCGGGGGGTTGCCGCCAGCGCCGTGGCCGACGCTGGTCGTGCCCGGGCGCGGCGGGGGGGTACCCGTCGCTGCCATGGGCGCCAGCCTACCCTGGCCCGGTGAGTCGCATCCTGTCCGTGCTCGCCGGCGCCGCCGTGGCCGTCTTCGGTGCCCTCGTCGCCGGTGAGTACGACTACGGGGGGATCGTCCCGCCGTTCGCCGGCTTGGCCCTGGGCCTCCTCGTATCCGAGGCGGTTGTCCTCGGAGGACAGTGGCGTGGGTGGGCGCCGGCGACGGTCGCTGCTGCCCTCGCTGGCGCCGCCGTGCTGTGGGGCGGGTGGATCGCGTCGGGCCAAGGAGTCGCCCCGTACTCCCCCCTGGCCTGGGTCGGTGCAGCCCTCGCCGCCGCAGTGGCCCTGGTACGAGCGCGCCCCCGCCCGACCCGGCGCCGCCCCACCCCCACCCATCCAAAGCAGTAGCGGGGCAGCCGGGCACGGCGGCGGAAGGATAACTGGTGGTGACCGGGCGTCCCCGCCGCCAGGCGCCAGGCGCTCGTACCTTCGGACTCCACCTCACGCTCCCTCGGCGCATCCGTGCCCGCCAGCGCCACGTGGAACGAGGGGGCGAAGGCGAGGCCGCCGAAGACGACCGCCTTCCCCCGCCGTCGAGCCTCTGCGCAGAGGCGACGGCTAACGGACGGCGGCCGAGGTGATGGCGGTCGTGAACCTTCCGCCGCTGCCGTCGCCGAGGTCGGTGATCCACAAGAGCACCGCCCCGGCGCGCTGCGTGCCGAGGTCGAAGGTGACGTCTCCGGGGATACCGGACTCGGTGGCCACCGGCTCGCCCCAGGCGCCGAGGTCGGGGCGGGGGGCGTCGGCGACGTAGACCGCCGCCGCCCAGCCCCGGGTTGGGGAGGTGACGACCAGCGCCTCTAGGTCCGTGGGCTCGGCCAGGGTGAGGACGACGCCGACACCGGGCTTGAGGCCTCCGAGGTCGCGGCTGCGGTACTCCTCGGTGGTCCACGCCGTAGCTGGATCGTCGTCGATGAGCAACGGCAGCTCGTCGTCGTGCTCGCCGCCGGCGCCGAACGGATCGAAGGCGCGGGCGGTGGTGATTGACGCACCGGGCTGCCGGTCGCTCGGGCTCCCCGAGCCGAACAGGTCGCGACCGAGGTTGGTGCGCCCGATCAGCAGCCCGACCACGGCCAGTGTGATCACCACCACGGCGACAAGGGCGGCGGGAATGCCCCACGACCGCTTCGCCCGTCCGGGCGGCGGCATGGGACGGGAAGGGGCTGGCTGTGGGCGCGGCGCCGAGCGGGACGGCCAGCGGGCGGTGGCGTCGCGAGCGACGGTGGCATCGAGGGCAGCGGGATCGGAGGTGGCGAGATCGACGTGACGGAGCGCGGCGCCGAGCTCGGCGGCCGAGGGGTAGCGGTCCTCGGGCTGGCGCGCCATGGCCCGCAGCACGATGCGCTCGAGAGCGGCCGGTATGTCGGAGCAGACCTGGCGAGGCGGGAGGGGCTCGGAGGTGAGCCGGGCCATGGCCGTGGTCGTGGTGTTGCGTCCGGTGAACGGAGGGCGACCGGACAGCATCTCGTACAGCACGACGCCGAGGGCGTAGACGTCGGACCGGGCGTCGAGCGGTGCTCCGGCCACCTGCTCAGGCGAGAGGTACTTCGCCGTGCCGACCACCTGCCCGGCCTCGGTGAGGTCGGCCGAGGTCTCCGCTGCCTTGGCGATGCCGAAGTCGGCGACCAGCACCCGGTCGTCGTCGGAGAGCAGGATGTTGCCGGGCTTCACGTCGCGGTGGATCAGACCGCAGGCGTGGGCGTGGTGCAGGGCGTCGGCGACCTGGACGGCGATGTCGACCGCCCGTCGGGGGGGGAGACGACCGTGCTCGTCGAGCAGGCGGCGCAAGGTGGTGCCCCGGACCAGCTCCATGACGATCGCCTCGACCCCCCCGTCGCTGCAGGTGTCGTAGATCGACACGATGTGGGGATCCGACAGCCGGGCGGCGGAGACCGCCTCCCGGCGGAAGCGGGTGACGAAGGCGGTGTCGGCGGCGAGGTGGGGCAGGAGGATCTTGACCGCCACCGGGCGGGTGAGCACCTCGTCGACCGCCTCCCACACCTCGGCCATCCCCCCTTCGGCAAGGCGGGCCACCAGGAGGTAGCGGCCGCCGACGAGGGTGCCGGGTTCGATCGGCCCGACCGCGGTGGTGGGAGGAGGCTCGGCCACGTCGCTGTCACGGTACCGGCCCGAGGGCGAGCGCAACGTACAGCTCCCGGGGCACCACTCGAGGTCAGGCCACCTGGAAGGTGACCCCCATGACCCGAGGGCCGGCGTGGGCCCCGATCGTGGCACCGATCTCCCCGACATGGATCTTGTCGCGGCCGCAGATTGGCGCGAGCAGGTCGAGGAACTGCGCGACGTCGGGGGCGCAGCCGTGCATCACACCCACGTTCTCCACCCGGGGGTGCTGGGCCACCTTGTCAGCGAGGAACCGGAGCGCCTTGGAGCGGGTCCGCGGCTTGCCGGCTTCCTCGACGACCCCGGAGCTGACGTCGATGACGGGCTTGATCGACAGCAAGGTGCCGAGGAGGGCTTGGGCGTTGCCGATGCGACCCCCCTTCTTCAGGTGCTCCAGGGTGTCGACCGTGCAGTAGACCCGGGTGCGGGGGATCATCTCCTCCACCGCCGCCACCACCTCGTCCACCGTCGCTCCGTCGGCTGCCGCTCGGGCGGCGGCCAGGACCTGGCTGCCGAGGCCCCAGGACACCGAGCGGGAGTCGATCAGGCGGATGTCGGCGCCGGCGCCGAGGACGGCGGCCCCGTTCTGGGCCGACTGCATCGTGGCCGAGAGCCCGCCGGAGAGGTTGATGCACACCACCGCGTCGGCACCCTCGTCGAGGAGCTTGCGGAAGGCCGCCTCGAACATGCCAGGGGAAGGAGCGGCGGTCTCGGGGAGCACCGGAGACGACGCCAGCATGGCGTAGAACGCCGCTGGGGTGAGGTCCCGCCGGTCGACGTATTCCTGATCGCCGAAACGGACCGACAGGGGCACGATCTCGATACCGAGCTCGGCGACGGTGTCGTCGGGCAGGTCGCAGGCGCTGTCGGTGACCACACGTACGGCCATGGTGCTCCTCTCCTATCGGGGCGGCTGGTGCAGCGTAGGACGCCCCGGCCGCTCGGCGCCTGTGTCAACCCCTCGGGTGGACGGTCGTGAGGCGGCGACGCAGGGTGGCCGACAGGGCCGTGGCCTCGGGGACGCCCAGGGCGGCGGCGGCGGCGAGGTAGACGGCACCGGAGGAAAGCGCAACCGCGGGCAGGGCGAGCAACGGGGCCCACTCGCCGACGAGGGGTCGGGCACCGGCGGCCACCACTCCGGCCGCCACCGCGGCCAGGGCCGTCGCTCGTCCTTGACCCCCGCCGATCCGAGCACGACCGAACGACGGTGGGAGCCTCCGGCGCAACAGCGCCAGCTCCAACCAGGCCCCGACGGCGGAACCGAGCGCCAGGCCCGTGGCACCGAGGCGCACCGCGGCGTCGGGATCGCCCCGCAGTCCCACCGGCAGCGGCGACCACGCCGGAAGGTCACCGAGGACCACGACGCCGAGTCCGGCCCCACCGCCGAGGGCGACCCGGTCGAGCTGCAGCATCAGCACGGCGCCGAGCACGGCGCTGGCTGCCACCCGAGCGGCGGCGATCTTCGCCGGGCCCCGGGTGTCGCCCAGCGCGTACAGGGCGCTCTGCAGCACCCGGCTGGCGGTGGTGGCGACGAGGCCGAGGCTGAAGGCGGCGAGCACGTACCACACCAGGCGGGTGTCGTCGGGGCCGAACCGGCCCCGCTCGAACAACGCGGCGACGACCACGTCGCCCACCACCAGGTAGCCGACCGCGGTGGGCACCACGTAGAAGGCCACCCGGGCGAGCGACTCCTCCAGCCGGCCACCGCCGGCGTCGCTGTCGGGCCCCGCCCCGCGCCGGCTGAGCTCGGGGAGCTCGGCGGCAGCCACGCTCATTCCGAACAGGCTGATCGGCAGCAGGTAGAGCACCAGGGCGTAGGAAAGGGCGGCCACTGCTCCCAGG
This sequence comes from Actinomycetota bacterium, assembly GCA_016781135.1. Taxonomy (GTDB): domain Bacteria; phylum Actinomycetota; class Acidimicrobiia; order Acidimicrobiales; family CADCSY01; genus JADDRA01. Next base: position 10,595 of record JADDQY010000079.1, on the reverse strand, counting down.
GCCAGGTAGCTGGCCAGGACCAGGTCGACGTAGGAGGCGAGCTGCACGACCCCCCGCCCTGTCACCGCCGGCACGAACCGCCGGAGCACGGCTCGCACCCCACCGGGGTGCAACGACACCCGGGGCCGGAGGTTTCCCAGCAGCGAGCGAACCGCCGGCAGCTGGACGCCGAGCTGCAAGAGCCCCCCGGCCAGCGCCCCCCAGGCCAGCGCCACGGCCAGGGACGCCTGGCTCAGGCCCCGGCTCCCGAGCGCCACCAGCACGGCGATCTGGACGACGTTCCACAGCACGGGAGCGGCGTAGGAGAGGAAGAACCGCCGGTGGCTGTTCAAGACGCCGAGGCACCAAGCCGAGAGCACCAGCGCCCCGATGCCGGGGGTGAGGATGCGTACGAGGACGACGGTCAGCTCGAAGCGTTCCCCGGTGTAGCCGGGCGCCAGCACCGAGGTGAGGGGGCGAGCGAAGACCACGCCGGCCACCACGAAGGTGGCCGCCACCACCGCCAGGAGACCGGCGACGGCGCCGGCCAGGCGCCCCGCCCCCTCGTCGTCGCCGTCGGCCAGGAGGCGGGCGTAGACGGGGATGAACGACGCCGACAGCGTCCCCTCGCCCAACAGGTTCTGCAACACGTTGGGGATCCGCAGGGCGGCCCGGAAGGCGTCGACGGCGGAGCCGGTGGCGAACGTGGCGGCGATGAGGCTCTCTCGGGCGAGGCCGGCCAACCGGCTGAGGAGGATCCCTCCGCCGACCAGCGCCGACGATCGTCGAGCTGATGGCGCGGGGCGGTCCTCGCTCACCCGGCCGGTGCGACCAGGCGGCGGTCGCGGCGGGTCGTGCGCCAGTGACGGACCCACCACGCGCACAAGAACAGGCCTGCTCCCGCCGACAGGGCGACGCCGACGCCCGAGAGGAAGGTCGAGCGCACGGTGAGGCGGGCATGGGCGACCTCGAGGTTGCCGTCAGGCGAGCGCAGGGTGATCAGCAGGGGGAACTCGCCCGAGGTACGGGCCTCCACCGGCACGGCAAGCGGGGTGTTCCCGGGCTGGAGCACGAGGGGGATGGCTGCCGTCCCGCTCGTGGCCAGCCCGGCGTCCACGAAGTCGAGCTTGTCGCTCTCCAGCAGCAGCGACACCCGCATGGTCGTGCCGAGGTCGTTCACCAGGGTCAGGGGGATCGTGGCTTGGCGCGAGGTCAGCCGGAAGCTCCCCGTGCTGGCGATCCCGATGCGTTGCAGCCGTTCGCCGATGCCCCGGCGAGCGCCGTCGAGGTAGGCGCGCCGCTCGTCGCCGGTGAGTCCCTCGGCGCCGGCCACCAGGACCAGCGACTCGAGCCCCGCCATTGGGCTGCTCCCCTCGACCATGGCGGCCAGGCTCGCCAGCTCCTCGCGCACCTCCCGCACCTCGGTGACGGGGAGCCCGGCGCTCGGTTGGGCCGGGGGAAGCAGGGAGCGGACGAGATCCCTGCCGCCAGTCGTCGCCGCCGGGACCTCGTCGAACAGCTGGTCGAGCGTCACCGGGCGCACCACCGGACCGCTGCCCAGCGCACCGAGCGCGGTGGAAAGGAGCTCGGGAGGCGGCGTCGACCCCGGCGGGGGTCGCACCACGACCCCGCGCACCAGCCCCGGCGAGTCGTAGGCCACCACCGCCAGGTCGGCAAGCAGCTGGTGGGCGGCCAGCACGGGATCCCCGCCGCTCGTGAAGTGGGCGGCCAAGCCGGAGTCGACGGCGGCGGCGGGGACGAGCCCGCCTCCCACGGCGCCAACCACGAAGGGGTTGGCCAGGGTGAGGGCCCGATCCAGCGGTGCCAGCGCTTCCTCGGGCGCCACCAAGCGGTCGAGGCCGGTGAGCACCTCGGGCGCCACGTCGTCGCCGTCGGCGACCAGCATCCGACGCCCAGGGGCCACACCGAGAGCCGACGCCACGGCCTGTGCCCCCCGCTCGTGCTGAGCGGCGATCTCGTCGCCCAGGCCGGCGTCGGCCAGGGCCACGGTGTCGATGTCCACATAGGGGCCGGCCACCACCTGGCGGCCGTCGAGCGAGGAGCGCAGCTGGTCGAGGAGCTCGGGCCGGCTGGCGCCGAGGGCATCGAGGGTCTCGGGCGTCGGCACGAGGCTGAGGGGGACGCGGTTCGCACCGAGCACCTTGGTGATGCTGGCGAGCTCCTCGCTGGTCCCACCGGCGAGCTCGACGGAGCCGTCGGGGCGGAGGGCTGGAGGGGCGCCGAAGGGCTGCACCCAGGCCACGGCCAGCGCCGGCGCGTCATCGTCCCGGGTGCGCACGACATGGGTGGTGAAGCCGTCGATCGCGGCCCCGGAGCTTGCATCCCGCAGCTCGACCCGAACCGGGTACACCCCTGCACCAACCAGATCAGGGCGGTCCCGGTCGGAGGCCTCGTCCGGACCCCGCAGGTCGACGGTGAGCGGGATCGCTCCTTGGCTGTCGAGCTCGACGCCGGTGAGGGGCAGATCGCCCCGGCGCCACAGTGCATCGCCGAGCAGCTGGCCGTCCAGCGTGCGGCGGAACTGCGACCGGGAGCTCACCGCCTCGTGGATGGTGACCGACAGGGCGATGGCCTCGGTCTGGCGGACGTCGGCGACGTGGACGCTCAGGGAGAACGTGCCCCCGGGGGCGACCCAGGGGGTCTGGGAGGCGAGGGAGATGCGGCCGGTCGGGACGAGCACAACTGCGGACGGCTCCTGTGCCTCCAGCGCCGCTGCCGGAGCGAGGACCGACGGGCTGACGAGGACGAGAAGGACCACGCCCGCCAGCACGGCGGCGACGGCGCGCATCAGGGGGTCAGCTCTCGGTCCTCGAGACGGCGGGCGAGCACGGCCAGGCCGGAGGGCTCGAGCCGGAAGCCCAGACCGAGGTACAGCTCGAGCGCCCGCTGGTTGCCGACCTGGGTGTTGACCACCACCTGGTCGGCGCCGTGGCGGCGCATCCAGCGGAGCCCGTCGATCACCAGAGCTCGTCCGAGCCCCCGTCCCTGGGCCGCGGGATCGACGGCGAGGCGCTGCAGGTAGCCCCTGGTGCCCGAGCGCCCGGAGATGGCGTAGCCCACCACCTGCTGCTCGTCGGCCACCCGAAGCCGAGCGCTGCGGGTGGCGCTGAGCGCCTCGGTCATGCCCGCGTCGTCCAGGCGCCAGAAGGGGGGGAAGGCGAGCGTGTCGACGGCGAGGATGCGCTGGCGATCCCGCCGATGACCACGGCGCAGCGGAGCCGCCGCCACCCGGGGCAGGTCGCGCAAGCCTCGGGACAGCAAGTGCAGCTCCTCTCGCACCTCGAACCCGGTCTGGAGGAAGCCCCGCTGCTCACGCCAGCCGAGGGCTCCGGTGACGACTTCGCGGTAGCCCTGCCCGGCGAGCAGGGCACAGCAGTGACGGACCATGCCCTCGCTCGCCGGCGGGGTCTCGGCGACCGGTGCCACGTAGGCGAGCCCCTGGTCCCCCCGCCACGAGCCCACCCGCACCCGCTCGGCACCCCAGCGCACGACACGCAGCCCGGGCATGGCCCGCGAGGCTACCGCGGGCGTGCGATCGGCGAACGGGGGGCGGGGCCGGGCGAGGGGCTGACGCGCCGGTCTCTCTTCCTCGGGGAGCGACCGGAGATGTGGCGCTCGCTGCCCCTCGACCAGGTCGTCGACGTCGCCGTCGAGTCATTCGCCCCCACCTGGTTGGTTGGTCTCAGCCGGCCTCGACGCCCACCGGGGACGCGTTTCGAGCCCGAACCGCCCACCACCGGCGAACCGCGGACGGAGGTGGCCTGGGCTACGACCGCCCGAGGAGGCCCCTGACGCGAACGAACCGCCCGGGGGAGGGCGGCTCGCTCGTCAGGGGGGCCTGTCAGGTGGGACGGGGACGGCTACACCGGCTGGGCGGGGTTGCCGTTGCAGCCGTCCCTGTCCCACCTACGTCATCGGTATCGACGGATGCCCGCCGGTGCTTGAGAATTTTCTTCCGGCGCTGCCAGCGGCCCCGTTCAGGTGTCGCAGCTACGGTGGCGCCATGGTCCCCGAGCGGCTGCGGCCGGTGCTGGCCGAGGTGGCCCCTCTCGCCCAACGCTTCGTCGCCGCCGGGCACCGCGTGTACCTCGTCGGGGGGACGGTCCGCGACCTGCTGGTCGACCGCCCTGTGGCCGGCATCGACTTCGACCTCACCACCGACGCCAGCCCCGACGCCATCGAGGCGGTGGTACGACCCTGGGCCGACGCCGTGTGGGTGCAGGGCAAGCGCTTCGGGACCATCGGATGCCGCAAGGACGGGCGCGCCTTGGAGATCACCACCCATCGCGCCGAGGCCTATCGCCCCGACTCCCGCAAGCCCGAGGTGCGCTTCTCGTCGGACGTGACGACCGACCTCTCCCGGCGCGATTTCACCGTCAACGCCATGGCGCTCTCCCTCGTCGCCGAGGCCGAGCCCGAGCTGATCGATCCCTTCGGCGGCGCCGTCGACCTCGTCAGCGGACGGCTGCGCACGCCGCTGTCACCCGAGGAGTCGTTCTCCGACGACCCGCTGCGCATGCTGCGGGCGGCCCGGTTCCTCGCCGGCTATGGCCTGGCCCCCGAGCCCGACCTGGTCGACGCCGTGCGCAACCTGCACGGTCGCTTGGAGATCGTCTCGGCCGAGCGCATCCGCGACGAACTCGACAAGCTCCTGGTGGTCGACTCCCCCGAGGCCGGCCTGTGGTTCCTGGTCGACACCGGTCTGGCCGAGGAGTTCCTCCCCGAGCTCCCCGCCCTCGCCCTCGAAGTGGATCCGATCCACCACCACAAGGACGTGCTCGCCCACACCATCGCCGTGGTGGCCAAGACCCGTCCCGAGCGCATCGTGCGCCTCGCCGCCTTGTTCCACGACGTGGGCAAGCCCAAGACCCGCTCGTTCGGACCGGGCGGCAAGGTCAGCTTCCACCACCACGAGGTGGTGGGGGCGCGCATGACCCGGGAGCGGATGCAGGCGCTGCGCTATCCCGCCGACGACATCGAGGCGGTGAGCCGCCTGGTGGAGCTGCACCTGCGCTTCCACACCTACAAGATGGGCTGGACCGACAGCGCCGTGCGCCGCTACGTCCGCGACGCCGGCCCCCTGCTCGCCGGGCTCAACGAGCTCACCCGCTGCGACTGCACCACCCGAAACCGCCGCCGAGCCGAGGAGCTCGCCCGGCGGATGGACGCCCTCGAAGCTCGCATCGAGGTGCTCCAGGCCGAGGAGGAGCTCAGCCGCATCCGCCCCGACCTCGACGGCAACCAGGTCATGGAGCACCTGGGCGTGCCGCCCGGGCCGGTGGTCGGCCGGGCCCTCGACTTTCTGCTCGAGCTGAGGTTGGAGGAGGGCCCGCTCGGCGAGGACGAGGCCCGCCGCCGTCTCGACGCCTGGTGGGCCGCCCGAGGTCGTGGCTGACCCGGTTCGGCTGGTCCGGCTGGCGACGTTCAACATCCGGCACGCCCGCAGCCCGAGCGGCAAGGTCGACGTCGCCGCCCTGCGCCAGGCCTGCGCCGGCCTGCAGGCCGACGTGCTCGCGCTCCAGGAGGTCGACGTGGCCACCGAGCGGGTGGCCGGCGCCGACCTGGCGGCGGAGGCAGCCGAGGCGTGCGCCGCCGTCCACGCCTTTGGCCCCACCATGCAGCGCCAACCCGGCGAGTACGGCAACGCCTTGCTGGTGCGAGGCGTGCTCGAGGACGTGGAGACGCTCGCCCTGCCCCGCTGGCAGCGCGCCGAGCCCCGAGGGGCGGTGCTCGCCACCGCCGTGCTCGCCGACGTGGGCCGACTGTCGGTGGCCGCCTGCCACCTCGGGTTGGGTGGAGGCCCGATGGGCAGCGAAGCCAAGACCCAGCTGGTCGACGTCCTCGGTCACCTCGGACGGCGGCCGCCACCGCGAGTGGTGCTGGGGGACTTCAACCTCAGTGGCCGGCGCGCCCGACCCTTGGTGGAAGCCACGGGCATGGTCCTGGCGGCGGCGCCGCCTACGTTCCCCGCCCGGTTCCCCGTCCGGCGCATCGACCACGTCGGCCTCGCCGGACTCACCCCTCGACGGGTGGCCGTGGCCCGGGCGCCGGTCAGCGACCATCGCCCGCTCGTCGTCGAGGCGGTCACGTCCCGGCGATGAACTCCTCCACCATGCGGTGGGCCTCGTCGTCGTGGAACTGCTCGGGGGGCGACTTCATGAAGTAGGCCGAGGGGCCGAGCAGTGGGCCGCCGATGCCCCGGTCGAGGGCGAGCTTGGCACAGCGGATGGCGTCGATGATCACTCCGGCGGAGTTGGGGGAGTCCCACACCTCGAGCTTGAGCTCCACGTTGAGGGGGGCGTCCCCGAAGTTGCGGCCCTCCATGCGGATGTAGGCCCACTTGCGGTCGTCGAGCCAGGGGACGTGGTCGGAGGGGCCGATGTGCACGTCGTCGTCGGCGATGCCGTGCTCGAGCTGGCTGGTGACCGACTGGGTCTTGGAGACCTTCTTCGATTCCAGCCGGTCGCGCTCGAGCATGTTCTTGAAGTCCATGTTGCCGCCCACGTTCAGCTGGTAGGTGCGGTCGAGCACCATGCCGCGATCCTCGAACAGCCGGGCGAGGATGCGGTGCACGATCGTGGCCCCTACCTGGCTCTTGATGTCGTCGCCGATGATGGGCACGCCGGCGGCGCGGAAGCGTTCGGCCCACTCCGGGTCGCTGGCGATGAACACGGGGATGGCGTTGACGAAGGCGACCCCCGCCTCCAGGCACGCCTCGGCGTAGTGCTTCTGGGCCTGCTCGGAGCCGACGGGAAGGTAGGCCACGAGGACGTGGGCGCCACTGCGGCGCAGGGCCTCGGCCACATCGACTGCTTCGGCGGGGCTCTCCTCGCAGGTCTCCCGGTAGTAGCGACCGAAGCCGTCGAGCGTGGGCCCCCGCTGCACGGTCACCCCGAGCTCGCCCACCGGGGCGAAGCGCAGCGTGTTGTTCTGGCTGGCGAAGATCGCCTTGCCGGCATCGAGGCCGACCTTGGCGGCGTCGACATCGAAGGCGGCCACCAGCGAGATGTCGCCGATGTGGTAACCCCCGAGATCGACGTGCATGAGACCGGGCACCTCCTCGGCGGCATCGGTGTCGCGGTAGTACGACAGACCTTGGAGCAGGGCGCTGGCGCAGTTGCCGACGCCGGCGATGGCCAGGCTGATGCGAGGAACGGGGGTGCTCATGGATGACCTCCGGTGGGTTCTCTGGTGCGATCGTCGCCGGCTTGTTCCCGCGCGATCAGGCGACCGAGCCAAGCGATGTCGCTCATCGTCGACTCGGTGTCGTGCTCCATCAGGGCTTGGACGTAGGGATCGTCGCCCTCTCGTGCGGTCAGTGCCCGGCGCGTCTCGTCGAGGCGCTCGAGCAGGGTGGCCCGGCGGCGCTCCAGCAGGCGCAGCCGGGTCGGGCGGTCGCACCAGCGGAAGAAGGCCAACTTCATGCCGAAGCTGCGTTCGTCATCGGTCGGATCGCTGAGGAGCTCGACGAGGCGGCGTTCGCCGATCCGGGTGATGCCGTAGACCTTCTTGTTCCGAGGGCCCCGGGTGGCGCGCAGCCGCGACCGGAACGCCGCCGCCTCCCCGGTCAGCGACCCGGTCATCGGCATGGTCGACGGCCCGGCGTCGTCGGCGACCACGGCGGTCACCGCCCCCTGGCGCTCGAGCCGGTTCAGTGCCGGATACAGCGAGCCGAACGAGACGTTCGACAGGGGGCCCAGCACCTTGCGCAGGTGCTTCTTCAGTTCGTAGCCGTGGAGATCAGCCTCCTTGAGGATCCCGAGGATGGCCAGCTCGATCATTCGACAGAACCTATCGGCCCGATATATCGGAGCGCAACTTCCGTGGGGCTTGCCGAGGTCGCTTGCCCCGCGCCGCGCTGAGGGGCCAGTGGGTGATCGAGACGGCCCAGGCGCGGCAGGCGCCCGGTTCGGTAGCCTCTGGCGGGTGCCGTTCGGCTTGGAGAAGCTGCGGGGGGAGAGCGGGAGGACACCGGGGGAGGTCGACTACCGTCTGGCCCGCCAGGCGGTGCTCTCCGGGTACCGCAAGGGCCGGCTCGCCCGCCACGAGGTCTGCGATGCCCAACCGGAGCTGCTACGGGCCGCCCGCAACGTCGGAGAGGAGTCGAGTCAGGCGTGCCCCATCTGCGACGACGCAAAGGTCGTGCTGGTGACCTACGTGTTCGGACCGAGGTTGCCAGCGAACGGCCGGTGCGTGACGACAGTGGCGGAGATGAAGCGCCTCGCGCGAGGCGCCGGCGAGCGCGTCGCCTACGTGGTCGAGGTCTGCCCCGGCTGTCGCTGGAACCACCTCGCTCGGACCTTCCCGCTCGGCCCGGGAGCCTCGCCGCGCTCGGCCCCGTCAGGCTGAGCGCCGCCGCTGCCGCCACCGTCCTGGCTCTCTCCTCGACCGGCAACGTCGTCGCCCTGGCAGCCGTCCTCGCCGTCGCCGTGGCCCGGCCCGCTGCCGTGGGAGCCGTCCTGTTGGCCGGTCTCGCCCTGTTGGAGCGCTGGGGCACGACGTCGCTCGAGGCGGTGGCCGGTGCCCAGGCGGTGCTCGGCCCCGGAGGGCTGGTCGGTCCCCCTACGGCTGCCGCCTCGGCCTGGTGCGCGGCGGTGGCGTTGGTGTTGGCGTCTCCGTGGGTCGACGGTGACGACGCCTCCGAAGGCGAGCGGCACCGGCGCCTGCCACCGGCGGCCCTCGTCGTCGGTCTGGCCACTGGCACGGCGGCCGCGGCCGCAGTGGCCGGCCCCGACCTCGGCGACGACCTCGCCCTTCGTCTCGGCGCAACCGTCGGAGCGGTGATCATCGCCGCGATGGTGGCGTCGTCGCGGTCGCGTGAGCTCACCGCCGGCCTAGCCCTCGCCGCTGGGGTCGCGGCCGCCGTCCTGGCCGCCGTGGTCGCCACCGGGCGGGTGGGGCTGTGAGGAAGGCTCTCGCACCGTCCCCGGACGGTCGCTCGTGAACGCCCCCATGTTGGTGGCGGCGTTGCTGGTCCCGGTGGTCGGTGCGCTGGTGGCCTTCCTCGTGCCGTCCGGGCGCAGTCGACGGCGTCTACGGCGCTTCGGTCGCTCGGACGAGAGCTCCGACGATCTGGCCGACGAAGCTGAACCTGAGATCACCTTGATCGTCGCCGACCCCGACTCCGTGCCCGAGCCTGCCGCCGTTGCCCGGGCGGGGGCGACGTCACGCACGGCCGTGCGGATCGCCGCTCTCGCCGCCGCCGGGTTGTGGACCGCCATCGTGCTGCTCGGCGGCGCGACCGCTGGTCAGCTCTCGGCCCAGGGCCCCGTCGGTCCCGCCGGCGCCGGTGCGTCCCTCCTGCTGGCCAGCGTGAGCCGTCCGGCCCGCCGCGGGGCGGCGGTCGGGGGTGCACTGGCCTTGTCGTTGCTGACCGCAGGCCTGGCGCTGGCCGGCGGTTCTGCTTCGGGAGGTCCCACGCTGGCCGTGCTCGCCCTGGCGGGCGGGGCCGCGGTGATAACGGTGACGACCGCCAAGGAGAACGACGGCGGGATCGCCGCCGCCACCCTTGCCCTGGTCGGGATGGTGGGGGTCGCTGGCGGGCTGGTGCAGGTGGAAGCGGCGGGCACCGACGCGACGACTGCAGCTGGCCGGCCCCTCGGCGCCGGGGTGTTCCTGGTGGCCGGAGGGACCCTCATCGCCACCGCGGGAGGGCTGCGGCCGCGCCGCTCGGCGTCGATGTTGCTCCCCGTGGGCCTGGCCGTCGGCGTGGCTGCCGGGGCGACGCTCGGGGCACTCGGCGAGGGCACGGCGCTGGTGTTGGCCTTCGGGGCGGTTGCCGTCGCTGCAGGATGGGCGGTCGCACCCGAGGGTCGGGGAGGCGTCCGCCTGCTGGTGGTGGCGCTGGCCCTGATGGCCCTCGCCGTCGCCGCCGTACCCATCGACGCGTTGCCCGGCTCGCCCCTCGTCGAGGGGCGGGTCTCGCCTGGCGTCCCGGCGGCGTGGCTCGTGGCTACCGCGGCGGTGGTTGCCGGCGTCGTCCTGGTCCCCTCGGCGGCGCTCAGCGCCGTGCCCGGCGCCGCCGCCTTTGCTGTGGTCGTCGCTGCCGAGCCGTCGCCGGCCGGTCTCGGCGTGGCCGGGTTGGCGGTGGCCGCCGTGGTCGCCGCCGCCGTCGCCGTGGCCCGCAGCGATGCCGCCCCCCAGCCTGGACCAGGCGACGACGCCGCCGGTCTGGCCCTGAGCCCCCTGGTCGCGACCGTCCCGGCGCTGGCGGTGGGGGCGTGGTTGCTGGTCGCGCCCCGGACGTGGGCCTGGGTGGGTGACACCAACCTGGTGAACTGGACCGAAAGCGTCGCTCTGGCCCTGGCCGGTGGGCTGATCGGCGTGGTCGCTGCCGGCGCCACCGGCCGCCTCGCCGTTCCCCGGTCCCCCCACGTGGTCGCTCCCGATCCGGTCATGGTCGTCACCGACCCTCCCGTCGCCCGGCGGGCGGCGCTGGTCGCGGGGGTGGCTCTCGGCCTGACGCTCCTGGCGTTGGTCGCGTCGAGCTGATGGTGGAGCGAGCCGTACGGGGACGACGCCCTCCGACCAAGCGGACGTCCAGCGCTCGGACCCGCCCGCCCGGCGCGCCCGCCCGCCCCGGCTCCCGCCGACCG
>JADDQY010000052.1 GCA_016781135.1 Actinomycetota bacterium | reverse complement strand
CGCGGGCGCACCCGCCGAACTTAGCTGGGTGGATGGGATCCGTCCTGGCCTCGCCTGCCGGGCTGCCAAGCGCTTCCTGGGCCCGCCCTCGACCCCAGCCAGGCAACCTGGTGACGTCGCCAGAGCGCCGCCACCGTCTCGATGACGAGGTTCTCGACGCGGTCCGACGAGAGGCCGAGCGATCCGGCCGCTCCAAGGACGAAGTCATCGAGGAGGCCGTCCGTCGGTCTCTCGGCCCGAGCGTGCTCGACCGCTGTGGGAGCGGAACCACCCTTGACGAGGACGAAGCAATGGCGATCGCCCTAGCGGAGGTAGCTGCCCATCGCCGGGAACGCCGGAACCTCTGATCGCCGGGTGGAGGTCGTCCTAAATGTCAACGTCTTCGTGTCGCCCTTCCCGGTTCCAGGAGGCGGCCTGGACCGGGGAAACGGGAAAGAAGCCCGACTCTCGCCAGTGGCAGGAGCCGGGGCGGGATCGAGCGGTAACAGATTGAAGGCGGCAGCGGCGCGCGGTGTGACTCGGGATGAATCGCGACCGTCGACGAGATTCCTACAAAGCTGGTTGAGAGACTTGCCGCGCCTTCGTCGTGGCCGCAAATGTGCGACCGCCGTCCAAATCGAACACGTTGGCGGCAACGACGGCTTCGATGGCGAACGCCGACCAGCTTCGGTCGCTCGGTTGGTGGACTCGGAGCTTTCGGCTGCCGGCACGAGGATCTACGAACGCTTCGTGGCTCGCGCCACCGAAGGTTCTCGGCCGGTGGAGGTGCCAGGAACGTCCGTACTCACCTCGAACCAGACAATCTTGCCACCCCCGTCGGGGTGTGTCCCCCAGGCCGCACTGAGCTCTTACACCAAGTCGAGGCCTCGGCCGCTTTCAGCGTGTACCCCCGGCTTCAAATTGCTCGGACGTTCAGCATTATCGTCCGCGACTTCGACTCGTACGCTCGGAGACTGTCGCAGGCCGTCGGTGTCCCTCCGAAGCGTCACGCTGACCGGAACCTGATGCCCGGAGGCGTGAAGGACGGCGTTCGTGACGAGCTCGCTGGTGAGCAGCTCGACGAGGTCTCACACGTCAGGCCCTTGACCGAGGGCGAGGCACGCGCTACGAGCGAGCTGCCGCGCTGTCCTGACGGAAGCTGGGATACAGGGGAGCACGAGTTGCGGCACGGGTCCGGGACCTTCCCCTCTCGGTCCACCGCTGGCTGGCGGGGGCCGGATGCCCTGCTTGTCCAAGGCAACTCGACCGCGTTCCCCACTCAGCTCGGAAGACAAACCGTCCGCGTTGGGTCGTCGCCTTGAGGTCCCGTACGAGCCCGGAACCGACGACAGCCTGCTACAGGGGCCTGGGGACCGACCCTCGTCCTCGCTCTCCCCGGCGTCGCCGGCGTCACCGAGCAGCCTGGCGAGCATGGCCGATACGACGCCGTTAGCACTCGCAGCTGGCCTGTTGGAGACGTTGGCGGTTCAGGATCGTCACGACCCCACGCCTGTAGCTAATGCACCCGGCGTCGGCCAGTCGCCCCGCCGTCTCGCTCACGCTTGCGCGGCGAACGCCGAGCATGTGGGCCAGGAACTCGTGGGTGAGAGGGAACTGCGGGGTGTTCACACGGTCGGCGGTCATCAAGAGCCACCGAGCCTTGCCCTGGCGGTGAATGAGCGCCTCGACGAGCTCGCTGGTGCGCGAGTGCCCTACACGCGAGTCGTTTCGGAGGCCAAGCCCGACCACGGCCCGCTGGCCGCGCTCCTCGAGGTGCTCGAGGGCACGCGCCTGGCGCCTCCCGAGCGGCTCATCGAGGCTGTCGGCGCCGCCGGGCGAGCCCTTGGTGTGCACATCGTCTACCTCGTCGATTACGACCAGCGGCGCCTCGTCCCGCTGGTCGAACCGGGCCTACCCGACCTGCCCAACCTCGAGGTCGATGCCACCCTCGCCGGTCGAGCCTTCCGCCTCGTCGAGCCGCTGTCTGCAAACGTAGATGGGCAGCAGCGACTGTGGGTGCCGCTCTTGGATGGCGTGGAGCGCCTTGGGTCCTCGACGTGTGAATCGGGCTGGGATCCCCGGAGGCTCCGTACCTTGGAAGTGAGGATGGAGCATGGGATCTCACCCTTCGCAGAAGCGGTATCCGCCTGAGCTGCGTGAGCGGGCGGTACGGATGGCCCGGGACCTGATCGCCGAGCAGGGCGGCCAGCGGTTCGGGGTCGTGACCCGTGTCGCCCGCGAGCTGGGCATCGGGACCGAGTCGTTGAGGAACTGGCTCAAGCAGGCCGACGTTGACGACGGCCGCCGGCCGGGCACGTCGACGGCGGACAAGGAACGGATCGCTGAGCTAGATGTGTTCTCTCGGGAGGTTGGTGACGCGGCTGACTGGTGGACCACCGATGGCGG
>JADDQY010000096.1 GCA_016781135.1 Actinomycetota bacterium | reverse complement strand
GCCGACGGAGAGATTCGAACTCTCACTGACGACGCCCTAAACGTCGTGCCTCTGCCGTTGGGCTACGTCGGCTGGTTCCTCCCTAGGAGGGTAGCCACGAGCGCTCGGGCCGGCAGGCAGCAGGCGCGCAACCGCCGGGAGCAATGGGCCGATCGTGACCGGGTGAGCACGGACCTCCCCAGCCGACCAGGGCCAAGGCCCTCGTCGGTGTGCTTTTGAGCGACCGGGGTGGCCGCACCAGGGCTCGGCCCTCGGCGTTCCCCACGGCGGTCGCCGGATGACCTCCCGGAGAGGGCGGCGGGGGGTCACCCGTCTCGGCGCGGCCACGGCTCGCGCCGAGGCCACCGAGCTGGCGCAGCGCCTGGTGACCGAGGCTCGAGGTGGGGCTCAGCGGGCAAGAGGTGCTGGCCCTGGTGGAGCACCACCGCTGCTCGGTGGCCCCTCACGGCCCGCCTGCGCTGCCTCGATGCCCGGCGCCGACCGGGGGGTTCACGTCGTCTGGCCATGAGGACTAACGTCTCGACCGCTCGTACGGGAACACCGGTGGGAATCCGGGGCTGTCCCGCAACTGTGACCAGGGAGCGATCCTCCATGACGCCACGGCCTTTGGCTGGAAGGCGGAGGGGAGCGGCGATCTGGGAGCCAGGACACCGGCGAGCGTCGTCACCACGAGGATGGAGGAACCTGTGATCGCAACGACCCACCCGTTGCCCACCGTCGAGCCGATTCGCGTGCCTGGCGTCGCCTGGCTCGCGGTCGCTGTCGCCGTGTTCGTCGTTTACCTGATGCTCCAGGAGAACGGTGCGCTGCTGGCCAGCTCCTGGAACACGCTCCACGAGCTGTTCCACGACGGCCGGCACGCCCTCGGCGTCCCCTGCCACTGAGTCCGGGACCATTCGGTGCACTGGAGCTACGGCAGCGTCATCCGACGCGCCCTCGGGGCCGGCGCCGTCGTGGGCGTCCTGCTGGCTGCGTACCTTTACGCGGTCGTCGAACCGGTCATCGACATGGCGGTCGCCCTGGAGGAGGCGGCCAGTGCCACCGGGGCGGCTGACGGTGGTGCTGCCCGACACGACGACCCGCTGTTCACCCGCGGCGAGCAGGTGGGCGGCGGCATGGCGGCCACCTTCGCCACCGCCATGGTGGTCGCGGCCGTCTTCGGCACCGTCTTCGCGGCCGTTCGCCACCGCCTCCCGGCCCGGTCGGACCTCCCGAGGGCACTTTGGCTCGCCGCGGTCGGCTTCGCCACGGTCTTGCTGATCCCGGCGCTCAAGTACCCGCCGAGCCCGCCCGGCATGGGGGACGCCGATACGGTCGGCGAGCGAACTGTCGTGTACCTCATCTGCCTGTCGGCCTCCGTCCTGATCGCCATCGCGCTCACCCGGCTCTACGGCACCCTGCACGCCCGGCTCGCCGACCACACCCGGGTGGTCGCGATGGGCACGGCCAGCGTCGTGGCCTACGCGCTGCTCCTCGTGGTGCTCCCGGCCGCGCCCGGCAGCGTCGAGGCGGCCGTGCCTGCCGACCTGGTGTGGGACTTCCGCGTGCGGTCGCTCGGGGGCCTGGCGCTGCTGTGGCTCGGGCTCGGGCTCGGGCTGGGCTGGCTTCTCGACCGCCACGCCGACCGCACCTCCGACCGGCAACCGGTCGCCCCCGGTCCATGACGACGGCCGCCGACGTCGTCACGAGCGTGACCGGTGCCGCCGCCAGCGCCGCCGGGCACGCGTCGTGATCCTTTTCGGCTCGAACGCCGACACCGAGCTGCTGGCGCTCCGCTCGGTCGTCGACGACCTTCCCAGCGACGTCGGCCCGGTCCGGTGGTTCCACCCCGACCGTGCTCCCGGCACCCCCCCGCTCGACGGCGTGCAGATCGTCGTCGTCCGGCTGCTCGGCGGACTCGACGCCTGGAAGGACGGGTTCGGCGCGCTGCGCAGCCGCTGCGCGACCGGCGGGATCGCGCTGGTTGCCGTCGGCGGCGAGGCCGACCCGGATGCCGACCTGCTGGCGGCGTCCAGCGTGCCGACGGCCGTTACCAGCGAGGCCCACCGGTACCTCGCCGCCGGGGGCGGGGGCAACGTGGCAAACCTCTTGCGGTTCCTCGCCGACACCCTGCTGCTCACGGGGGTCGGGTTCGCCCCGCCGGCCCCGGTGCCCGAGGTGGCCATCTGGCCCGGCGCCGGCCTCGGCCGGACGGGCGCCCTGCGCCATCCCGAGCGCCCTCTCGTCGCCGTCGTGTTCTACCGGGCCCACTTCGTGGCGGGGAACACGACCTACGTCGCCGCCCTGTGTGACGCGCTGGAAGCCGCCGGTGCCGATGCCCTGCCGATCTGGACGTACTCGCTGCGGCGCAACGCCGAGGGCGCGGTGCCCGCCCTCGACCTCTGCCGGGAGCACGGCGCCGACGTGATCGTCACCTCGACGCTCGCCGCCGGCTCCACCCGAGACGGGGGCGACGGGTGGGAGGTGCCCGATCTCGACCACCTCGGAATCCCGGTGATCCAGGCCCCGGCGTCGAGCCGGTCCCGCGCCGAGTGGACGGCGGACGACAGCGGGCTCTCGCCGCTCGACGTGGCGACGGGCGTCGCCATCCCCGAGTTCGACGGCCGGGTGATCGGCCCCACGTTCGCCTTCAAGGAGGTCGTCGACGACGGCGACGGCCGGGGTGCCGAGGTGATCGCCACCCGCGCCGACCCCGAGCGCTCCGCCCGCCTCGCCGGGCTCGCCGTGCGCACGGCGCGGCTCGGGCGCACGCCGCCGGGGGAGCGGCGCGTCGCCGTCGTGTTGTCGGCGTACCCGACGAAGCGGTCGCGGCTCGGCAACGCCGTGGGCCTCGACACGCCGGCTTCGACGATCGAGCTGCTCACCGCCATGCGAGCGGACGGGTACGCGATCGAGGGCATCCCCGCCGACGGTGGCGCCCTCATGGACGAGCTCGCCGCCCGGTTCACCTACGAATACGCTCACCTGAGCCCCTCACAGATCGACCTCGCCGCCGGTTGCCTGCCCTGCGACGCCTACGAGGACTGGTTCGCCTCCCTTCCCACCGGCGGTCGCCACGGCGTGGAGGCGATCTGGGGCCCGCCCCCCGGCGACGTCTACGTCGCCGGGGGCGCCCTCCACTTCCCCGGGCTGGACCTCGGCAACGTCCTGGTGACCATCCAGCCCCCGCGGGGGTTCGGCCCGGACCCCATCGCCACGTACCACGCGCCCGACCTGCCGCCGCCCCACCACTACCTCGCCTTCTACCGGTGGCTCGCCACGTCGAGGTCGGACGGAGGCTGGGGCGCCGACGCCCTCGTCCACCTCGGCAAGCACGGCACGCTCGAGTGGCTCCCGGGCAAGGCGCTGGCGCTGTCGGATGCCTGCTTCCCCGACGCCGCCCTGGCCGACCTCCCGCTCTTCTATCCCTTCGTCGTCAACGATCCTGGCGAAGGGACCCAGGCCAAGCGTCGTGCCCACGCCGTCGTCGTCGACCATCTGCCGCCTCCGATGACGCGCGCCGACGTCTACGACGACCTCGCCCGGCTGGAGCAGCTCCTCGACACCTACGCCTCCGTGTCGGCCATGGACCCCGCCAAGGCGCCGGCGCTGCGCGAGGAGGTGTGGGAGGTGCTCGTCGCCGCCGAGATCCACCGCGACCTCGACCTCGGGGACGCCCCACCCGCCGAGGAGGAGTTCGTCGACGTGCTGGTACACGTCGACGGCTACCTCTGCGCCCTCAAGGACGCGCAGATCCGCGGCGGCCTCCACGTCCTCGGCCGGGTGCCCGATGGGGGGGCCCTCGTCGACACCGTCCTCGCCGTGACCCGCCTCGCCCAGGGCGCCGTACCCTCGCTGCGGGCGACCGTGGCCCAGCAGCTCGGCGTTCCGCTCGCCTCCGCCGGTCGTGTCGAGGTGGACGCCGTCGAGGCCGAGTGCCGGTCCCGCATCGAGGTGCTCGCCGCCCACGCCTGGGACCCGACCGCCACTGACGACCCCACGCTGCGCTGGGTTGCCGAGCGCCTCGTGCCCGACCTGCGTCGGACCCCGGACGAGCTGGGCAACCTGCTTGCCGGGCTCGGCGGCAGCCACGTGCCCGCCGGTCCGAGCGGGGCACCCAGCCGCGGCGCCGCCCACGTGCTCCCGACCGGGCGGAACTTCTACTCCGTCGACCCGAAGGCCGTTCCCTCACCGCTGGCGTGGCAGGTCGGTGCCGCCCTGGCCGACCGTCTGGTGGAGCGTCACCTCGACGAGACCGGCACCCACCCGACCACCGTCGGGCTCGTCCTGTGGGGGACCGCCGCCATGCGTACCACGGGCGACGACGTCGCCCAGGCGCTGGCGTTGCTCGGCGTGCGGCCGAAGTGGCACGCGGAGACCCAGCGGGTGACGGGCCTCGAGGTCATCCCGCTCGGCGAGCTGGGCCGGCCCCGGGTCGACGTGACGCTGCGGATCAGCGGTTTCTTTCGCGACGCGTTCCCGCACGTGATCGAGCTGCTCGACGACGCCGTCCGACTCGTGGCCGCCCTCGACGAGGGGGCCGACGACAACCCGGTCCGAGCCGCGGGTGGCGAGGACCCCCGGCTGTGGGGGCCGCCACCGGGCGGGTACGGGTCGGGCATCCTCCCCGTCATCGAGCAGGGTTCGTGGCGCACGCACGCCGACCTGGCCGAGGTGTACCTGGCGTGGTCCGGCTTCGCCTACGGGCGGGGCCGCCACGGGGAGGCGGATCCCGCCGCGATGCGCCGCCGCTTCGCCGCCATCGAAGTGGCGGTGAAGAACCAGGACAACCGCGAGCACGACATCTTCGACTCGGACGACTACCTCCAGGACCACGGCGGCATGGTCGCCGCCGTGCGGGCCCTCACCGGCGAGGCGCCGAAGGCGTGGTTCGGAGACACCGCCGACCCGGCCAACCCGACGGTCCGCTCCCTGCGGGAGGAGGCGGCGCGAGTGGTGCGCAGCCGGGTGCTGAACCCGAAGTGGATCGAGGCCATGCGCCGCCACGGCTACAAGGGCGCGTTCGAGCTGGCCGCCACCGTCGACTACCTGTTCGGCTATGACGCCACCGCCGAGGTCGTCGAGGATTGGATGTATGACCGCGTCACCGATGCCTACGTGGCCGATCCCGCCATGCGCCGCTTCTTCGCCGACTCGAACCCGTGGGCGCTGCGCAGCATCGCCGAGCGGCTGCTCGAGGCCGACGGCCGCGGGATGTGGGCGGCCTCCGAGGTCGCCCGCAAGACGCTCACCGACGCCGTGCTCGAGGCCGAGGGGTGGGAGGAGGCGCGATGAGCACGTTTCCGTTCGACGCGGTGGTTGGCCAGGACGACGC
Organism: Actinomycetota bacterium; assembly: GCA_016781135.1. Taxonomy (GTDB): domain Bacteria; phylum Actinomycetota; class Acidimicrobiia; order Acidimicrobiales; family CADCSY01; genus JADDRA01. The sequence goes on along the minus strand of JADDQY010000096.1, from coordinate 29,147 downwards.
CAAGCTGGCGCTGCGGCTCGCCGCCGTCGACCCCCGCATCGGCGGCGTGCTCCTGCGGGGTGAGAAGGGCTCGGCCAAGACGACACTCGCTCGCGGGTTCGCCCTGCTTCTCGGGGACGTGCCCTTCGTCGAGCTGCCGCTCGGTGCCACCGAGGATCGGCTGGTGGGCACCCTGGACGCGCGGGCGGCGCTCGTCGGCGGCCAGATGCGGTTCGAGCCCGGTCTCCTCGCCGCCGCCCACGGCGGGGTGCTCTACGTCGACGAGATCAACCTGCTCGCCGATCACTTGGTCGACGTCCTGCTCGACGTCGCCGTGTCCGGTGAGAACCTCGTGGAGCGCGACGGCGTCTCGCACCGCCACCCCGCCCGCTTCGTGCTCGTCGGGTCGATGAACCCGGAAGAGGGGGAGCTTCGGCCCCAGCTGCTCGACCGGTTCGGGCTCTGCGTCGACGTGAGGGCGCCGGACGACGTGGCCTCGCGCGTGGAGTCAGTGCGCCGCCGCCTGGCGTTCGACGGGTCCGGTGCGGTGCCGGCCGAGGCGCACGGGCCGCCGCTGCCGGCGCCGGGGACGGAGGCCATCCTGCCCGACGCCGTCCTCGAGGCAGCCTCGCGGCTCGCGCTCGAGGTCGGGGCCGAGGGCCTGCGCGCCGACCTGGTGCTGTGCCGGTCGTCGGCGGCCCACGCCGCGCTGAACCGGCGGCCGGAGGCATCGCTCGCCGACCTTCGCCGGGTCGCCCCGCTGGTGCTCGCCCACCGCAGCCGGCGTGGCCCGTTCGACCCGCCGGTCATGCCTCCCGAGCATCTCGAGCGGGCGGTGCGGGACGCGATCGACGGCCCCGACGGCGAAGCCGAGCCCGACGAGCCCTCGCCGCAGGGCCAGCCTCCGCCGCGCCCCATGCCGCTCGGCGCCCCACGCCGGCCGCCGGTGCCGCCGCCGGCTCGCGCCACCGCGCCAAGGGGCCGGACCGTCGGTGACGTGCCCGCCGACGCCGGTGCCGCCGTGGCCGTCCTGCCCACCGTGCGCGCCGTCACCGCCCGGCGCGCCGCAAAGCCCGGGGCCGCCCTCGAGCCCTCCGACCTCCGGGCGGCGGTGCGGGTCGACGCCAGGGCACGGACGATCGTGGTGTGCGTCGACCTCAGCGGGTCGATGGGTGCCCCCGAGCGCGCCACCGCCGCCACCGGCACAGTCCTCGGCCTGCTGGGCGACGCTTACGAGCGGCGCGACCGGGTGGCGCTCGTCGGCTTCCACGGCGACGGCGCCGAGGTGCTCGTGTCGCCCACCTCGAGCATCGAGGTGGCGCGCAACCGGCTCGACGAGGTGGCCACCGGCGGCGAAACACCCCTCGCCGCCGGCATCCGCACCGGCCTCGACGTCGCCGTCGCCGCCTGCCGCGCCGGCAGCGATGCGCTGCTCGTGCTGCTCACCGATGGCCGGGCCACGGGGTCGCCCGACGCCGTCGACCTCGCCATGGTCGCCGCCGGGGAGGTGCGCCGTCGGAACGTGGCCGCCATGGTGCTCGACTGCGAGCGGGGCGGTGTCCGCCTCGGACTGGCGACGCGGCTGGCCGAGGCGATGGGTGCCCGGCACGTGGCCGTTGACGACCTCGACCCGGCCCGAGTGACGGCCGCCATCAGGAGCGCGACCTGACCAGCCCGCCGACGTGGTGCTCTTCGCCCACCACCAGGGGCCGGCGGCCGGGGCGAACCAGCACGGTGACGAGCGGCCTCGTGCCCGGAGTCGGGGTGGACCGAGCACCACGGGCGGCAGGCCCTGCTCATGCTGCCAGGGCGCGGAGCCAGGCCACGGCGTGGCCCGGAGTGGGGGCACACGTGCCGGCGACGTCGGGAGGACGGCGGACCATCACCACCGGCACGCGCGCTCCTCGGGCGGCGACGAGCTTGGCGTCGTCACCACCCGCGTTCTTGGTGACCAGGGCGTCGATCGCGAAGTCGCGGAGGAGGGTGACCTCGTCGGCGACGGTGAACGGCCCGCGAGCACGGACGAGCTCGGCGCGCGGGAGCGGCATGGAATCGGGGGGCTCGATGGTGCGCACCACGAGGTGGGCGTCGAGCGCGGCGAAGGGCACAAGGTCGAGCCCGCCCACGGTGAGCAGGATGCGGTGGGCGCCGAGCCCGCGCAGCCGCCGCACGGCGTGGTCCAGGTCTTTGGCCTCGTGCCACTCGTCGCCCTGCTGCCGTTCCCAAGGCGGTCGCACCAGCCGAAGCCGGGCCACGCCGGTCCGCCGCGCCGCCTCGGCGGCATGGTGGGGCATGGCCCGGGCGAAGGCGTGCGTGGCGTCGACCAGGACGTCCACCGCGCTCTCCCGCAGGTAGCGGACCAGGCCGTCGACGCCACCGAAGCCGCCGGTGCGGACCGGGCAGGGATAGGCCGCGGGCTGTGAGGTGCGGCCGGCGAGCGATGCCACCACCGCCACACCGGGCTCGGCGGCCAGCAGCGAGGCGAGCTGGCGCGCCTCGCTCGTACCGCCCAGCAGCAGGACGTTCATGGCGACGGGCGCCGCACGAGGTAGGCGTCGAACACCCAGCCGCGGCGGGACCGGGCAGCGGCGCGCTCGCGCTCGATGGTGACCCGCTGGTCGCCGAGCCGGCCGGTGACGAGGCGCTCACCCGGCAGGCCGACGAACGCGCCCCACCAGATCTCGAGGTCGTCGTCGAGCTGCCGCCACGCCTCGTGGGCGTCGAGGAGCACGACGACGTTGTCGGCGCTGTCGGGCAGCCCATCGCGGGCCAGGCGCCGCCCGGTGGTGATCTGGACCGCCTCGCCGGGCCGGTTCAGGGCCACGCGGTGACGGGCGGCGAGCGCCGACACGCTGCTGATGCCGGGCACCACCTCGACGTCGAACGCGACCTCCCCGGCGGCGCCCACCTCGGCCAGCACGTCAATCGTGCCGTCGTACAGCGTCGGGTCGCCCCACACGAGAAAGGCGCCGGTCTCGCCCTCGTCGAGGCCGGCCACCAGTTCGCCGTACACGCCCACGCGCGCCGCCCGCCACCCCGCCACAGTGGCACCGTAGGTCCCGTCCCCGCGGTCGCGGACGGCGTCGAGCTCGACCTCCACCATGCGGCAGCGGTGCCCCGGGTCGATGACCCGGTCGCACAGGTCGAGCCGTGCCCGCCGCAGGTCGGCGCTCGCGTCCCCCTTGTCGACCAGGAACACCACATCGGTCTCGTTCAGCGCTCGGACGGCACCGAGCGTCAGGTGCTCCGGGTCGCCGGCGCCGATGCCAACCACGAGGACTCGGCGGCGACGAGATGGCCCGGGCGGGCTCGGTGGCGACGGATTCAGCGACATGCCCTACGCATTACCCTACGTCCGTGCGGAAGACCTCGGTCTATCTCCCCGAGGCGCTCAAGCGTCAGCTGAGCGCCCTCGCCGAGCGCACCCACCGCTCCGAGGCCGAGCTGCTGCGCGTGGCGGTGGAGCAGCTCGTCGCCGGCGGCCGAGCCGACCGCCCGGCCGGCCTCGACAACCCGGTGCCCGGTCGGCTGGTCGGCGTCGGCGTCGGGCCCGGCGCCGCCGACCTGCTCACCGTGCGGGCCCTCCGGGCGCTGCGTCGCGCCGATCTGGTGGTGGCCCCGTGCACCGACGTCGCCGCCACCGGGCGGGCCGAGGCCATCGTGCGGGAGGCGGCACCCGACGTCGTGGTCGAACGGCTCGTGTTCGCCATGGACCCGGACCCCGCCGCCCGCCGGGCGGCGCTGGCCGGTGTGATCGGCCGCGTCGTCGAGCTGCTCGACGCCGGAGGCGAGGTCGCGTTCATCACGCTGGGCGACCCGAACCTGTACTCGACGTTCTCGTCGGTCGCTGCCGCCGTCGCCGACCGGCGACCGGGCACGCCGATCCTCACCGTCCCCGGGGTCATGGCGTTCCAGGAGCTGGCGGCGCGGTCAGGCACCGTGCTGGCCGACGACCAGCAGTCGTTCCTCGTGCTCCCGGCCAACGACGAGGCGACCAGCGCGAGCGACGGGGCGCTCGCGGCGGCGCTCGCCGACGCCTGGTGCACCGTGGTCGTCTACAAGGGCGGACGGCAGGTCGCGGCCGTCGCCGAGCGGCTCCGCGACGCCGACCGGCTCGACGGGTCGGTGCTCGGCGAGCTGCTGGGGCTGCCCGGCGAGCGGATCGCGCCCGTGGCCGAGGTCGCCGACCGTCCCGCCAGCTACCTGTCGGCGGTCATCGCCCCAGCCCGCTCGGGCGCGTGATCTCCTTCGTCGGCGCCGGGCCCGGCGCCCCCGACCTCTTGACGCTCCGGGGGGTGCAGCGCCTGGCCGACGCCGAGGTCGTCGTGTGGGCATCCTCGCTCGTGCCCGAGGCCGTGCTCGAGCACTGCCGAACCGACGCCGTGCTCCACGACTCGGCGGTCATGACCCTCGAAGACGTGCTCGCCGTGTTCGCCCACGCCGGTGACGGCACCTCGGTCGTGCGGCTGCACTCCGGCGACCCGAGCGTCTACGGCGCCATCGCCGAGCAGATCGACTGGTGCCGCGCCAACGGCCGCGCCTTCGAGATCGTGCCCGGCGTGACGTCGGTGGCGGCTGCCGCCGCCACCCTCGAGCGCGAGCTCACCGTCCCCACGGTGTCGCAGTCGGTGGTGCTCACCCGCCTCGCCGGCCGGACCGAGGCGTCGATGCGGCCGGGCGAGGGCGTCGCCGCCTTCGCGTCGGCGCGGGTTTCGATGGCGGTCTTCCTCTCCGGGGCCCGGCCCGACGAGCTGCAGGCCGAGCTGCTGACCGGCTACCCGCCCGAGACCCCCGCGGCGGTGGCGGTGCGGGTCACCTGGCCCGATGAGCTGATCGTGCGGGCGACGGTCGGCGAGCTCGCCGACGCCATCCGCTCGACCGGGGCCACCCGCACGGTGCTCGTGCTGGTGGGTGAGGCCCTCGCCGACCGCCCGGTGCTGGCTCGCACCCACCTCTACTCGCCCACCCACGCCACCGCGTTCCGGCTGCCGAGCCGCGCCGGGTCGACCGTCGGGCGGCCCGGCCGGCGGCGGGTCCGATGAGCCCGGTCCCGGTGTCGGTGGTGGGGCTCCACGGCGGCGTCTGGTACGGCCTGGCGGCCGAGGGGGCGCTGCGGCACGCCGACCTGCTCGTGGGCTCCGCCCGCCAGCACGGCGACCTGGCGGGTACCGGCCTTGCCGGCGAGCCCGTCGAGATGTGGGGCAGGATCGACGAGCTGGTCGAGCTGTGCGCCACCCGCGCCGCTGCCGGTGCCCGCGTGTGCGTCCTCGCCTCCGGCGATCCAGGCTTCTTCGGAGTCGTCCGGGCGCTCGCTGCCCGGCTCGGTCCCGACGTCCTCGAGGTCCACCCGGCGCCGTCGTCGGTCGCCCTCGCCTTCGCCCGCATCGGCGTTCCCTGGGACGACGCGGTCGTCGCCACCTGCCACGGCCGGCCGGTCGCCACGGCGGCGGAGGTGGTGGTCCGCCATTCGAAGGTGGCCGTGCTCGTGTCGCCGGACTCGCCGCCGGAAGCCCTCGGGCGCGCTGTCGTCGACGCCGGAGCGCCGGCCCGCGACGTCTGGGTGTGCAGCCGCCTCGGCGAGGCCGTCGAGTCGGTGACCCGCACCGACGTCGTGGGCCTGTCGGCGGGAACGTTCGACCCGCTGTCGGTGGTCGTCTTCATCGCCCCGGGGTGCGGCGTGGCACCGGCGGCGGCGACGGAGTGGGGACGCCACGAGGCGGCGTTCGCCCACCGCGCCGGGCTCATCACCAAGGCCGAGGTGCGGGCCGTCGCCCTCGGGAAGCTGTCGCTCCCCCCGTCGGGAGTCGTCTGGGACGTCGGGGCGGGCAGCGGCAGCGTCGCCGTGGAGATCGCCCGGCTCGTCCCCGGCCTGCGGGTGTTCGCCGTCGAGCGCCAGGCCGAGGCGTGCCTGCAGATCCGCGACAACGCCCGCGGCTCGTCGGTCACCGTGATCGAAGGCGATGCCCCGGGGGCGCTGGCCGGCCTTCCCGATCCCGACCGGGCGTTCGTGGGCGGCGGCGGCACCGACGTCCTCGACGCCGTGCTGGATCGGCTGCGGCCCGGCGGCGTCGCCGTCGCCACCTACGCGGTGCTGGCATCGGCACTCGCCGCCGCCGATCGGCTCGGGTCGCTGGTCCAGCTCAACGTGAGCCGCGGGACGCCGATCGGCCCGGACGGGCAGCTGCGGTTGCTGGCCGAGAACCCGGTGTTCGTGGTGTGGGGGAGCCGGTGACCGCCCCCGACAGTCGCGTCCTCGCGGTGTCGATCACCGAAGCCGGCCGCCGCCTCGCCGGTCGGCTTCCCTACCCCGCTGTCCACGGCGACCTCGCCGCCACCGTGCGAGCTCGCTGGAGCACCGTCGACAGCTTCGTGCTGTGCTGCGCCACCGGCATCGCCGTGCGGGTGGTGGCTCCGCTCCTGGGCGACAAGGCGACCGACCCGGCCGTGGTGTGCGTCGACGAGGCCGGCGCCTTCGCCGTGTCCTTGTGCGGCGGGCACGCCGGTGGCGCCAACCACTTGGCCCGCGAGGTAGCAGGTCTGCTGGGCTCGACTGCGGTGGTCACCACCGCGACCGACGCGGTCGGCGTCCCGGCGCTCGACGCCCTTCCCGGCTTCGTCGCCACCGGTGACATCGCCGGGGTGGCGCGGGCGTGGCTCGACGGTCGCCCCCCGCTCGTCGAGCGGACGCTCGACTGGCCGGTGCCGTTCACCGCCGGCGTGGGCCCGGCGCGGGTGCTCGTCACCGACCGCGCCGTCGACGCCGAGGCCGGTCTCGTCGCCCTTCGGCCGCCCTCGCTCGTCGTCGGCGTCGGCGCGTCCTCGGACGCCGCCTCCGACGCCGCCACCGTGCTGCTCGACACCGCCCTGGCCGACGCCGGTCTGTCCGGCGACGCCGTCGGCGCGGTGGCGACCATCGACCGGCGCGCCGGTGACGAGGTGGTGACCGTGCTCGACCGGCCCGTGCGCGCCTTCCCGGCCGAGGTGCTGGCCACCGTCGAGGTTCCGAATCCGAGCGTCGTCGTCGCCGCCGAGGTCGGCACCGCCAGCGTGGCCGAGGCGGCGGCGCTGCTCGCCGCCGGTCCGGGGGCCGAGCTGGTCGTCCCCAAGCAGAAGGGGGCCGGGGCCACGGTCGCCGTCGCCCGTCGCGCCCGGCCCGAGGGATCGGTCGCGGTGGTGGGCCTCGGCCCCGGCCACCCCCGCCACCGCACCCCTGCCGCCGCCGCCGCCGTCCGCGCCGCCGACGTCGTCACCGGCTACGACCTCTACGTCGATCAGTGCGCCGACCTGCTCGGCCGGGGCACGACCGTCGTTCGCAGCCCCGTCGGCGCCGAGGTCGACCGCTGTGCCGATGCGCTGGCCCGCGCCGCTGCCGGCGCCCGGGTGGCGCTCGTCTGCTCCGGCGACCCCGGCGTGTTCGCCATGGCGACCCTCGTGCACCAGCTTGCCGCCGGCCACGGTGCACCTCCGGTGGAGGTGATCCCGGGCGTCACCGCCGCGTCGGCGGCGGCAGCACTGCTCGGTGCCCCGCTCGCCCACGACCACGCGTTCGTGAGCCTCTCCGACCTCCTGACGCCGTGGAACGCGATCGAGCGGCGCCTGCGAGCGGTGGCCGACGCCGACCTCGCCGTCGCCCTCTACAACCCGCGGTCCTCCCGCCGCAGGTGGCAGCTGGAGGCGGCGCGGTCGATCCTGCTGGCGGGCCGCCCCTCGACCACCCCTGTCGGCATCGTCACCGACGCCACCCGCCCTGGCGAGCACATCGTGCTCACGACGCTCGGCGACCTCGACCCCGGCGCCGCCGGGATGCTGTCGATCGTCGTCGTGGGCAGTTCGACCACGACTGTCGTCGACGGCCGGATGGTCACGCCCCGGGGCTATGCGACGTGACCGGCCGCCATCCGATCGAGGTGGAGAGCTACCGCATCCTCAACGAGCGCGTCGACCTCTCGGGCTGGCCGCCCGGACCGCGCGAGGTGGTGGCCCGGATGATCCACGCCACCGCCGATCTCGGCTTCGCCGCGTCCGCCCGCATCGGCGCCGAGGCCATCCCCGCCGCGCTCGAGGTGCTCCGGCGAGGCGCGCCGGTGATCGTCGATGCCGCCATGGTGGCGGCCGGTGCCCCGAGGGTGACGACGACGTGCCTGCTCGACGAGGTGCCGGTCGCGCCGCCGAAGTCGACCCGGGCCGCCGCCGCCGTCGCCCTCGCCGCCGAACGCCACCCCGTCGGCGCGCTCTGGGTCGTGGGGAACGCCCCGACCGCGCTGGCGGAGCTGCTGGCACTGCACGACGGGGGGCTGGTGAAGCCAGCGGCGGTCATCGGCGTTCCGGTGGGCTTCGTCGGCGCCGCCGAGGCGAAGGTCGAGCTGTGGGCCGGTCCCCTGGCGCCGCGAGCGATCACGAACGTCGAGGAGCGAGGGGGAAGCCCGGTCGCCGCCGCTGCCTTGAACGCCCTCCACCGACTTCACCGACGAGCCTCGTGCTGACGCCTCGCGCCACCGGCATCCCGGTCCGCATCCGTACTCCTCTCCACCCGGCCGGTCGCGCCCCGGCGGGGCCCGAGGGGCTCCTGCTGGTCGCCCATGGCTCCAGTTGCCTCGCCGGCGTCGACGAGGCGATGGCCCTCGGTGAGGCTGTCGCCGGGGCCTTGCCCGAGCTCGCCGTCGACCTCGGGTTCCTGGAGCTTGCCGACCCGCCCGCCCAGGCGGTGCTCGACGAGCTGGTCGCACGAGGGTGCCGGCGCATCACCGTGCAGCCCCTCATGCTGCTCGCCGCCGGCCACGGCAAGAGCGACGTCCCGGCGATCGTCCTCGAAGCCCGGGCGCGCCACCCCCACGTCGAGCTGCTCTTCGGTTCACCGCTCGGCGTGGTACCGGAGCTCCTGGCTGTCGCCGCCGCCAACCTGGCGACGGCCGGCGGGGCCGGCGCCCCCCTGCTCGTGGTCGCCCGAGGCACCTCCGACCCGGACGCCAACGCCGAGGCGTGCCGAGCCGCCCGCCTCCTGGCGGAGTGGTCAGGGGCAGCGGACGTCGATGTGGCGTTCACCGGGATCACGTGGCCGTCGGTGCCCGACGCGCTCGAGCGGGTACGCCGGCTCGGGCACCAGCGCGTGGCCGTGTTCTTCTGGTTCCTCGCCACCGGCAAGCTGGTCGAGCGCGCCCGTGACCAGCTGGCGGCGTTCGCCGACGGGTGCGGCCTCGAGATCGTCGACGCCGGCTACTTCGGTCCGGATCCGGCGCTGGTGCCGGTGATCGCCCATCGGCGGGCGGAGGCGGTCGAGGGCATCCACCGCACGAACTGCGACACCTGCTCCTACCGGGCCGAGTGGCCCGGCGTCGCCGACCGGGTCGGCCAGCCGCGCGGCATCGGACACTCTGCGCTGGCCGTCGATCACCACCACGGGCACGCCCCGTCCCCCTGACCGACGTGCTGGGGCCTCGCCTCGTCGTGGCCGGCGTGTCGTCGGGGGTCGGCAAGACCACGGTGGCGACCGGCTTGCTGGCGGCGATGGCAGCGCGGGGCCGAGCCGTCGCCGGCGCCAAGGTCGGCCCTGACTTCATCGACCCGGGCTACCACGCGTTCGCAACGGGACAGCCGCCCCGCAACCTCGACCCGTGGCTGTGCGGTGCCGACGCCATTCCCGGCCTTGCCGCCCGGGCGGGTGCGGGCAACCTGCTCGTGATCGAAGGGGTGATGGGGCTCTTCGACGGCGCCGCCGACGGGGCCCCGTCGACGACGGCAGACGTAGCCGTCCTGCTCGACGCCCCGGTCGTGCTCGTGGTCGACGCCAGCGCCATGAGCACCTCGGTCGCTGCCATCGTACGCGGCTTCCGTGACCACGACCCTCGTGTGCGGATGGCCGGCGTGGCGCTGAACCGGGTCGGATCAGCCGGTCACGAGCGACTGCTGCGAGAGGCACTCGAGCCGCTCGGCCTCCCTGTGCTCGGTTGCTTGCACCGAGACGACACGCTCGCGTGGCGCGACCGCCACCTCGGACTCGTACCCGTGGCCGAGCAGCCCGCCGCCGTCAGTGCCTCGCTCGACCGTCTTGCCGCCGCCGTCGCCGCCGCGTTCGACCTCGATGCCCTCGAGGCAATCGCACGATCGGCACCGCCACGACCGGCGGGACGAGTGGCCCTGCCCGAGCCCGTCGGCTCGTTCCGCATCGCCGTTGCCGCCGGCCCGGCCTTCACGTTCTGCTACCGCGACAACCTCGACGCCATGGAATCGGCTGGCGCAGAAATCGTGCCCTTCGACCCGCTGCACGATCCGGCACTGCCCGACGCGATCGATGGTCTTTTCGTCGGCGGCGGCTTCCCGGAGGTGCACGGGGAGGCGCTGGCCGCCAACGCCCCATTGCTCGCCGATGCCGCAGTCCGGATCGCCGGCGGGGTGCCGACCTGGGTTGAGTGCGGTGGCCTCCTGTGGCTTGCCGCCGAGCTCGACGGGCGGCGGATGGTCGGCGCCTTGCCAGCCGCAGCGCGCCTTGGTGACCGGCTGGTGCTGGGCTACCGGCACGCCGAGACCCTCCGGCTCAGCCCCATCGGCCCTGCGGGCACGACCATCCGAGGCCACGAGTTCCATTACTCGACCTGCGAGCCGCCAGGCGATGCGCTGTGCCTCAGCAATCGGTTCGGCACGACCACCGACGGCTTCGCCACGCCCACCCTGCTCGCGACCTACCTCCACCACCACGCCGGGGGTGACCCCTCTCCCGTCGCCTCGTTCGCCCGGTCCTGCCTCGACTCCCGAACTCGGCCTCCGCTCCGGTGACGGCTAGCACCGAACGGCCACGCGCCTCGTCGCCTTCCTGGCGCCCTGCCACTCAGAGAGCGCCAGGCCCTCCTCGGCCGTTGCCAACACGCCGCGCCAGGCTCCTTCCCCAGGGCAGGGACGAGAGCGTTCGCCCACGGCAGCCGACGGGCGCCGGCGACAACTGCCACTCGCTCCAGAGCGAACTCGCGCGCAGGGCCGCGCCACTTCGCACTTCCTCTGCGCCGCATGACGACGAGGCTCCGACGAACGGCACACCGTTCCTGACTCCCGGGACCATGAGGTGCTGCTCACGCCCTGTGGCGCTCTCGACGGAGACCCAGGGCGACCATCGCGATGCCGAGAACGACGAGCACCACCTCGCCCATCAGATTCCTCTCGTGGGACCACATTTCGTTCAGGCGGTGCCAGCCAAGAAGCCAATGCACGATGACGTTGTCGACGACGGCGAGAGCACCGAGCCCCACCAGTGCCCCGCTGACGGCGGAGCTCACAACCCTGGGCATCCCGCCAGTCTGACTCTCCCCAACACCAGAGAGGCGCTGGTTGGCTGAGCCGAGAGCGAAACACTCGCCTTGGACACGACGAGCTGGAGCTCATGCGGAGGGTCATGCGCTGGCACCGTCCGTTTCCTGTCGCCCGGTACCCGGGGAGGATGAGACGCGTTGGAACCACCAGCCGGCGGTCGAGGAGGGCTCCTCTTCTCGTCTCGTCCTTCGCCAAACGCGTGGAGGGCCTGTGGATCTGGAAGGAAGGCACTCAGCTCAATACCTGGCGCTCGCCATCGGTGTTGCCTACAGCCTTGCCGGGCTCGCCGGTTTCTTCGTCACGGGCTTCGACAACTTCGCGAAAGAGACGGGCGAGACGTTGCTCGGGCTCGGAGTGAACCCGCTGCACAACGTGGTCCACCTACTGATCGGCTTCGCCGGGATCGCGCTGTGGCCCCGCCTCGACACAGCCCGAATCTACGGGTGGGCCCTGGCGGTCGGATACGGCGCCACCTTCATCTACGGCCTCGTCGCGGTAGGCGAACGCGACATCAACGTCCTCAACATCAACAACCCCGACAACGCCTCCACATCGCTAGCGCCCTGCTCGGCCTCGCCGTCGCCCTCTGGCCACCGCCCGACCGGGCGAGGGCTAGTTGATGCCCTGGCGGGGCCGAACCCGTGTCCGGAGATGCTGTGCTCGCTCGCCGCCAGTGAATGTGTGCGTCGAACCGGGGCAACCCCAGGCGGAAGCGAGCCGGTGACGCGAGTGTCCCGCCCGCCGCTCTAGGTTCGATGGCCTCCCGCACCAGGATCATTGCCTGGCGTCGGTTCGTGACCTGGAGCTTCGCCAGGATGTTGCTCACGGTGGTTGCGATCGGTGATCGGGGAGATGAACAGGGTCCGCCCGGTCTCCTGGTCCGTCAGCCCGTCGGCAAGGTGCACCAGCACCTCTTTCTCACGGGAGGAGAGCTACGGGAACGCTTGGCGGGCGCCCTGGCGCGGAGCGCAAAGGTTACTGCAGCATTCGGGCCGCCAGCGCGGGCCCTCGTCGGTTCCACAATGGGAAAGGCTGGCACCGGCCCGGTGCCCTCGGACAAGGCCACGAACGCCCGAGCCCACCTCGTTGTTCGCATCTACGGAAGAACGCCATCCATGAGCCTCGCTCCGGTCTAGCTCGACGCCATCGTGGCGGTCGGTTGCCGACGCTCTCGTCGGACGCCGCATCCCTTTCGTTCGTCAGTCTCGTGATCCGAGCTCCAAGGAGCAGCGGATGAACTGGGGCCGGTTTGGGACGACCAGTTGGTGCTTGCACCATGCGACCTGACCCCCCGGGGAGCGAGCATCTGCACCTGCCTGCAAGGTGCAGGTCGCAGTCCTCGTCCCAGAGGAGGCGGAAGTGGACAAAGCGGTTGCCATCATGCTGGGGGTGCCCATCGCCGTGCTCGGCCCAACGGGTACGGTGTCGGCCCAGACGGCGAACCAGAGGTTCGTCCTGGTCTTCCTGAAAGAAGAACCGGACAAGGTCGTGGCCGCCGGCACGATAAGGGCGTTGGAACGGTCGTCGACGAGGGGAGGGGGACGGGTCCTCCTTCCCGGTGGCCGGAAACCGGCTGTCCCGCCCGCCGTTACCGTCTCTGTTCTCAGGGGGACGGGAAGCGTCACGCTTCCTCAGGAGGCGGCGGCGTAACCCGCCGCCTCTGTTCTTCGGTGACAACAAGTGCTGGGCGAGGAGTCGTCGACTCGCCCAGCCGCAGCCTTTTGCAGCGTCTCGGGTTTCGTTCTCCTTTTGCGTGCCTGAGATTCGCTCTCCAGCTCTCGCCGCTCGGGTACGTCGGGGGACCTCGTGCCCAAAAGGCGACCTAACCGGTTTCAGCCCAGCCCTGAGCCAAGGAGTATCATTCGGACCCCGGTGGAGTTGTCTCCCGATCCCTGGATGCTGACGCTCTGCAGCTGATGTGACCAGCGACGCCGGAGCGTCTACCTTTGCAATTGGCAGAAAGCGAAGAGAAAGAGGGAGTTTGTGGCGAAGACTACGGTGACGTTCCTGACGTGCGATCAGTGCAGGGCGGAGACGGGTGAGGATGTCGAGGCGGAGGAGAGCGTGGGCTTCGGATACGACGGCTATAGCTACGCGCTCGACCTCTGCGCCCCTCACGCCGAGAACTTTCACAACACGGTGCAAGCCATGATCGGGTGGTCGAGCGATCGGTCTCGCATCGGTAGCGGGCGTCGGTCCCGCCGTGCCACGCCGTCGGTCGCTTCCCAGCCTGAGCCCGGTCCTGCTCCTCGCACCACGGCCGATCGTGAGCGGCTCCGCGCCGTGCGCGAGTGGGCTCGGAACAACGGCTACCCGGAGCTCGGAAACCGGGGTCGGATTCCACAGAACATCCTGGCGGAGTACGAAGCTGCGCATGGCGTGTAGGTGAAGAAGCTCGGGCAGCAACAGCGGCCCGTCGGGCGTCGTGGGCAAGGTTCGTAGAACCAGGCCCTGTGAATTGCTGCAGTGGGTGAGGCGGCCCCGTTCTCCATGGTGGTGGGGCACTGAAGACGTCCTCGAGAATGTCGTCCTGGACGGCGACGAGCATGCGGCAGGGCGCGGTGGTGCATGAGCCGCACGCGATCTCGGGCGTAGGGCTCAGAGGCGAGTGAGCCGAACGAGAGGAATGAGTCGATCCGTCTTGGCCTGGTAGCGGTCGTAGCGTCCCCGGTGATGCTCGTTCATCAACCGCCACAGCCGATGGTAGTCGTCATCGTCCCGCTCGAGGACCGTCGCGATGGCGGGGAAGCGGTCCCGAGCGACCTGCACCCCGACGTGCGGTTCAGCTCGCAGGTTATGGAGCCAGCCGGGTGCCCGATCCGCGCCACCGAGAGAGCCGACCACCAAGTAGTCCTCGCCGTCACGGGCGTAGGCCAACGACGAAGTGCGACTCTTCCCGGTGCGCCTGCCGGTCGTACGAAGCAGCAGGCAGGGGACACCGAGAAGACGATGCCCGACTCGCCCGTCGGCGACCTCGTAGATCGCCTGATGGAGATGAAGAAACCGGAGGGCAACGAGCGTGCCGAGACGCTCGAGCGGCTCCCTTCCCGAACGGCCAGGAGAAGGTCGTCGCCGTCCCATCGGACAATGGTGTCAGCCGGCGTTGCTCGCGACCGGCGCGAGCAACGCGCAGTGCCCCGGGGAGCGTCCGGAACCGATGCGAACGGTGCCCGTCTGGCTTCGTAGAGGCAAAGGGGGCCCGTCAGGGTTCGGGCGCGTCGCCAGCGAGCCAAGATGGAGACATGGATTCTGCTTCCGCCAGGCCAGTGGCCGACGACGATCTCGGCCTGGCCGAGCGACTCGTGCAGAACCGCCTGAGCGGCGAGGTGGCCACGCCGGTCGGCTCCTGCGTGGGCAACTGCCGACGCTTGGTGGCGGGCCATGCCGAGTACACGTTCGGGCTCTCCGACTGGCGTGTGGCCAGTTTCGAGAACGCCATCGCCGCCCTCGAGGCCGCGGGTGGCGGGCGGCTACGGGGGCACGCCGACGAGACCCCTGCCTTCATCGAACCTGCGGCCACCCTGGCGGGTGTGCGGAAGCACCGTGACGTCCTCGCCGAGCTCGTCGCCGGGGGCGGCGGCAAGGTGCTCGTGGCCACCGGGCACCCGGTGCTTCTCCCCCATTACGGAACCCTGGCCGGCGCCTTGGCCCGGGCCGGGTGTCTTCTGCTCCGGCCCCTGGGGGACGGGCGGGAGGTCGCCCGCACGCCGGAGGGGATCCCCTGCTCCATCGCCTACATCGACGACGTGGCGGCGCTGTTCCACGGTGGATCCACCCGCCACACCCACCTCCCGGAGTACATGGAGGCGATGCTGGACAGCGTGGGCAACGGGCTGCCCGAGCTGGTGGTGGCCGACCACGGCTTCGCTGGGGCCGCAATCGAGGCAGGGATTGCCACGCTGTCGATCGCCGACGTCAACGATCCTGCGCTTCCACTCGCTCAGGCCCGAGGCCGTACCGACGGCGTGCTCCTGATCGACGACGGCCTGCGGCCTGACCTCTTCGCCCCCGTCACCGATGCGATCCTCGCCTGGGACTCGCGCTGACGCGCCCGCTCGGCCACGTCTCCCTCCTCGGCGGGCCCACCGCGCCGACGGCATCGATGCCCGGCAGATGGGCCAGAACGGACAGGAGGTCCGAGGGCATGATGCAAGCGCCCCCGAGTGAGTGGAACGTCCTCGACGAGCTCGTGGGTCGGCGTGCCCTTTGCAGCCGTCGGAGCTGTCTCAGTCCGTGCATACGATCGTGACGATGGTGTCGGCACCGACTGCGGAGACGGCGTCGTGCTTCTCCGGCGCTGCCGGCGTCTTCGCCGGGTTTCACCCGGCGGTGGCGGAATGGTTCCTGCGCCGGTTCCCGGAAGGGCCGACTGAGCCCCAGGCTCGAGGCTGGCCGTTGATCGCCTCCGGGGCCCACACCTTGATCGCTGCGCCGACCGGGTCGGGAAAGACCCTGGCTGGGTTCCTGGTCGCGATCGATTCCCTGTACCGGGCCCACGATGCCGGACAGGAGGTGGGCGCCCTCACCCGGGTGGTGTACGTGTCGCCCCTGAAGGCGTTGGCGGTCGACATCGCCGAGAACCTGGAACGGCCGCTGCGTGAGATCGCGACCCTGGCCACCGAGCTGGGGTTCGACCCGCCCGAGATCCGGGTGGGGGTGCGCACGGGCGACACCTCCAGCTCGCAGCGAGCCGTCATGATGCGCCGCCCACCCAGCTTCGTCGTCACCACGCCGGAGTCGCTCTACCTGCTGGTAACGAGCGACCGCGGACGAGAGGTGCTGCGCACCGTGGAGACGGTGATCGTCGACGAGATTCACGCCGTCGCCCGCGACAAGCGTGGTTCCCACCTGGCGTTGAGCCTGGAGCGGCTCGAGACGGTGTGCGACCGGCGCCCGGTGCGCATCGGGCTGTCGGCCACCCAGCGCCCGATCGAGACGGTGGGCCGCCTGCTCGTCGGTGACCGCCCGCTGCCAGCGGTGGTCGATGTCGGCCATCAACGGGATCTCGACCTGGCTCTCGAGCTGCCCCAAGGGGAGCTGGAGGCGGTGGCGTCAGCCGAGCAGCTGGCCGATGTGCTCGAGCGCATCTCCATGCTGGTCCGCCAGCACCGCACCACCCTCGTGTTCGTCAACACCCGTCGGCTCGCCGAGCGCCTGGCACATCAGCTGGGAGAGCACCTGGGCGACGACGTGGTGGCAGCCCACCACGGCAGCCTCTCGAAGGAACGCCGCCACCGGGTGGAGGCCAGGCTGCGGGCGGGTGACCTCAAGGCCCTGGTGGCGACCGCGTCGCTCGAGCTGGGCATCGACATCGGGCCTGTCCAGCTCGTATGCCAGATCGGCTCGCCACGCAGCATCGCCACCTTCCTGCAGCGGGTCGGCCGCTCCAACCACAGCCGGGCGGGAACGCCCAAGGGACGGCTGTTCCCGTTGACGCGCGACGAGCTGGTCGAGTGCAGCGCGCTGTTGATGGCCGTGCGGGCGGGCCGTCTCGACGCCATCGAGCTGCCGCGTCTCCCCCTCGACATCGCCGCCCAGCAGATCGTCGCCGAGGTGGCGGCCAAGGATTGGACGACCGGCGAGCTGTACGAGTTGGTGCGACGGGCGGCGCCGTACATCGAGCTCGACCGGGCCCGGTTCGACGAGGTGGTCGGGCTGGTCGCCAACGGCATCGAGACGGGTCGAGGTCGCAGGGGCGCCTACCTCCACCACGACACGGTGAATGGCGAGCTCCGGGCTCGCAAGGGCGCCCGGCTGGCGGCCGTCACCTCGGGAGGCGCCATCCCCGAGACCGGCGACTACCGGGTCGTGGCCGAGCCCGACGACACCTTGATCGGCACCGTCAACGAGGACTGGGCCGTGGAATCGATGGCGGGTGACATCTTCCTGCTCGGCACCCACTCGTGGCAGGTCGGCAAGGTGGAGGCCGGCGTCGTCCGGGTGCGGGATGCAGGTGACACGCCGCCGACGGTCCCGTTCTGGCTGGGGGAGGCTCCGGCTCGGACCGCAGAGCTGTCCGAGGAGGTGTCGGAGCTGCGGGGCCGCGTCGACGAGCACCTCGTCGCCGGCGATCCCGACGGCGCCCGGCGGTGGCTGGTCGAGGCGGCGGGCGTCGATGACGCGGCGGCCACCATGATCGTCGACTACCTGGCCGTGGCCCGAGCTGCCCTCGGCGTCACGCCCACCCAGCAGTGCCTGGTGCTGGAGCGGTTCTTCGACGACACCGGCGGTATGCAGCTCGTCGTCCACTCCCCCTACGGCGGACGCATCAACCGCGGGCTGGGCCTCGCCCTCCGCAAGAAGTTCTGCCGGACGTTCAATTTCGAGCTGCAGGCCGCGGCCAGCGACGACGCCGTCGTGCTGTCCCTCGGTCCCCATCACAGCTTCCCCCTCGACGAGGTGCCCCGCTATCTCTCCAGCCGCACCGTCCGGGACACGCTGGAGCACGCCGTGCTCGACTCGCCCATGTTCCAGGCCCGCTGGCGGTGGAACCTCAACCGGGCCCTGCTGGTGCTGCGCTTCCGCAACGGCCGGCGCAACCCCCCAGCGATCCAGCGCATGGAGTCCGACGACCTCCTCGCCGCGGTGTTCCCTCAGGCCGCGGCCTGCCAGGAGAACGTCACCGGGCCGATCGAGATCCCCGAGCACCTGCTGGTTCGTCAGACGATCGACGACACCCTGCACGAGGCACTCGACGTCGAGGGCCTGCAGTCACTGCTGGAACGCATCGAAGCGGGCGAGGTGGAGGTCCACTGCCGGGACACGACCGAGGCGTCGGTGCTGGCCCATGAGATCATCACCGCCCGCCCCTACGCCTTCCTCGACGACGAGGAGGCGCAGAACCGGCGCACCAACGCGGTCCGCGTGCGGCGCGGGCTGGCGGTCGACCTCGCCTCGATCGGGGCTCTGGACCCGGCCGCCATCGACCAGGTGCACGCCGAGATCGTTCCCCTGCCGGCCACCGCGGACGACCTCCACGACCTCCTGTCCTCCGTGGTCGTGCTCCGCGGCCGCGACGATTGGCGACCGCTGTGGTCGGAGCTGATGAGCCGCGGGCGGGGGCAGGAGGTCGCCAACGGCGGGGTTGAGCTGTGGTGCGCCATCGAGTCCATCGATGACGCCCGCCGCGCTCTGGCGGGAGACGACGAGGCCGTCAAGCGGACGTTGCGCGGCCATCTCGAACTGAGCGGTGTCACCACCGAGGACCGCCTCGCCCACGCCACCACGCTGTCCGATGGTGACGTGAGAGCCGGTCTGGCCGGGTTGGAGCACGAGGGCTTCGCCCTCCAGGGCCGCTACACGGCCGCGGCGGCGACCACCGAGTGGGTGGCTCGCCGGCTCCTGGCCCGCATGCATTCGTACTCGAGGCGGTCCCGTCGCCAGAGCGTCGAGCCCGTCACCGCGCAGGACTTCATGCGGTTCCTGCTGCGCTGGCACCATGTGGCGCCGAGCACCCAGCTCGTCGGCGAGGCGGGCCTCGTCGCCGTGCTCGAGCAGCTCCAGGGGTACGAGGCCGCGGCCGTCACTTGGGAGGTGGAGCTGTTCGCCCGCCGAGTGCGCCACTACGAGCCGGCATGGCTCGACCGGCTCTGCCACAACGGTGACGTGGCGTGGCTTCGACTCACCCCCAGGGCGCTCGACGACCCCAACACCCCCAGCACCGCGCCGTCCAAGGCGACGCCGATCGCGGTCGTGTTCCGCGCCGACCTGCCCTGGCTGCTCTCCGCCGCCCGGTCGGGCACCACGCCGGGCGAGCCCAGCCTCGGCGCCACCGCCGAGGTGCTCGACGTGCTCCGGCAGCGGGGCGCATGCTTCGCCGGCGACCTGGCTACCGCCACCCGCCGTCTCCCCGACGACGTAGAACGGGGGTTGTGGGACGGCGTGGCTCGTGGTCTGGTGATGTCCGACGGGTTCGCAGCCATCCGAGCCCGTGTCGGCGGAGCTCGAACCGCCCGTCGCGCCGGTCGACTGTCGCGCCTGGGCCGGTTCACCGGCGGGACCGGCGCCTCGGCCGGTCGATGGTCGCTCGTGCCTGGCCCCGACGGCGAGCTCGACCGCGACGCACTTGGCGAAGCGGTCGCCGAGCAGCTGCTCAACCGCTGGGGCGTGGTCTTCCGCAGCCTCGCCGTGCACGACTCCCTCCGCCTGCCTTGGCGCGAGGTTCAGTGGGCGCTTCGGCGGCTCGAAGACCGGGGCCTGGTTCGCGGTGGACGCTTCGTAGGCGGGTTCAGCGGGGAGCAGTACGCCCTACCCGCGGCGGTGGAACAGCTGGCGCACGTGCGCAAGGTGCCCAGAACCGGCGAGCGGGTGACCGTGAACGCCACCGACCCCCTCAATCTCCTCGGTGTCATCATTCCCGGTGACACCATCCCCGCCGTCCGGAAGAACCACATCACCTATGTCGACGGCATCCCGGAAGGGGCGCTCGGGCGGCCGGCGCACCGCTGAGGACATCGGCCGGGGCGGCGCCGGTTGGCCGTAGCAGTGCCCGACGGTCGAGCGGAGACGAGTACCAGGCGAGATGACCGTAGAGCCGTGGTGGTGGTCGGAGACAACGGTGGGGGGGCGGCGACAGCAGCTGGCGATCAGTCGGAAGGACGGTCAGGGCTGGCCGGCGAACCCAGGTCGAAGGCCGCAGCGGGCACCCACCGGGCACATCCGGGGCGCGGCCTGCTCGAGCAGTCGAAGACCGAAGCGCCGCATCTCCGGTCCTCCTTCGTCGCCGGCTGCCTCGAGCCGTTCGGCCATCGAGAAGAGGGAGCCGGCGCTCTCGAGCATGTGGTCCGTAGTAGCGAGCATCACCGCCTTCACGTCCACCCACGCGGCGTGGCCAGGCCTTTCCTCCGATTTGTAGGTGATGCCCACGTCATCGATGGCAGTGACGTCCACGGTCACGACGCGGTCGTCGTGAAAGGTGATGCCGGCGGTGAAGCTGACCTCATTCACGACAGCCTCCCTTGTGTGGAGTAGATGCGGACCAAGAGACAATGAGCTTGCCTCAGAACGCGTGCGACAGCACAAGCTCGAGCACCAGGCGTTCCAGTTGACGGCAAGAGCGACGCGCTTGTTGGAGTCGGTGCCGAGCGGGACCCTCCACCAGGGACGCGTACAGCTTCAGCAGTGGGAGCATCATCGCCGGGGCCTCGCCCGCCGTTCCTCCGGGGCCGACGATGACTGTGGGGGTACCGTCTGGAGAATGCGGGTCGGGGCCGACACGGGGGGGACCTTCACCGACGTCGTGGCGGCCGACGGCACCGCGGTCAAGGTGCCCTCGACTCCGGAGGACCCGGGCGAGGCGGTGCGGGCGGGACTGGTGTCGGCGGGGGAGGCCCGTCCGGACGTGCTGGCCCACGGCACGACGGTGGCCACCAACGCTCTGCTCGAGCGGCGGGGCGCGGCGGTGGCCCTGGTCACCACCCGGGGCTTCGCCGATGTGGTCGAGATCGCCCGCCAGGACCGCCCGTCGCTCTACGACTCGAGCGTCGACCGGCCCGAGCCGCTCGTGCCTCGCCACCGGCGCTACGAGGTGGAAGGCCGGCTGGCGGCCGACGGCACCGAGCTGGAGCCGCTCGAGGTCGAGTCGCTGCCTGTGCTCGATTCGGCGGTGGCGTCGGTGGCGATATGCCTGCTGCACGCCGATCTCAACCCCGCCCACGAGCGGGCGGTGGCCCGGCGCCTCGGCGACCAGGGCCACGACGTGAGCTGCTCGCACGAGGTCTCGCCTGAGTTCCGGGAGTACGAGCGGACCTCCACCACCGTGGTGAACGCCTACCTGCGCCCTGTGTGCCGGTCCTACCTCCGGGGGCTGGACGGTGCAGCCGGGGAGGTGCTGGTGCTGACCTCGGCCGGGGGGCTGGTCCCGGCGGGCGAGGCGGCCGAGATCCCCGCCTCGCTCCTGCTGTCGGGGCCGGCCGGGGGGGTGCGGGCGGCGGCGGCGGTGGCAGCGGCGTGTGGGTGGCCCGACGCCATCAGCTTCGACATGGGCGGCACCAGCACCGACGTGTGCCTGATCCAAGGAGGCGTCCCCCAGCCGGCGACGCAGCGGGAGGCGGGTGGGTTCCCCGTGCGGCTGCCCTCGCTCGACATCCACACCGTGGGCGCCGGCGGTGGTTCGATCGCCCGCATCGACCCCGGGGGAGCGCTGGTCGTGGGGCCTCGCTCGGCGGGGGCCCTCCCCGGCCCGGCCTGCTACGGGCGGGGAGGCGAGGAGCCCACCGTCACCGACGCCGACCTGGTCCTCGGGCGCATCCCGGCCGGCGCCGCCTTTCCTGGGCTGGGAGGCCTCGACGCCGAGGCGGCGTGGGCTGCCCTGCGCCGGGCCGGGGTCGACGCCGGCGGCGTGGTGGCCGTGGTCGACGCCGGCATGGAGCAGGCCCTGCGCCAGGTGAGCGTCGCCCGCGGCGTCGACCCCCGTGAGCTGGCCCTGGTGGCCTTCGGGGGCGCCGGACCGCTGCACGCCTGCGCCTTGGCCGAGGCGCTGGGCATGCC
This sequence comes from Actinomycetota bacterium, assembly GCA_016781135.1. Classification (GTDB taxonomy): domain Bacteria; phylum Actinomycetota; class Acidimicrobiia; order Acidimicrobiales; family CADCSY01; genus JADDRA01. Next base: position 7,382 of record JADDQY010000096.1, on the reverse strand, counting down.
CGCGGTGATCGTCCCGCCCCGCGCTGGGGTGCTGTCGGCCGTGGGCCTGCTGTGTTCGCCGGTCCAGCACGATGTGGTCCGGTCCTGGCCCACGCCTCGGGACCATGCCGGTCTCGAGGCCGCCCTGGACGAGATGGCCGAGCGGGCCAGCGCCGAGCTCGGCGGGCAGGTGGCGTCGCTGGGCCACGGCGACGGCCCAGACGCGGGGGAGGAAGTGGAGGTGGAGACGGCGCTCGACTGCCGCTACGCAGGGCAGAGCCACGAGCTGACCGTGCCGGCGGTGGCCGAGTTCGCCCCCGAGCACCGCCGACGGAACGGGTTCGACCGCCCGGAGGCTCCGGTGGAAGTGGTTGCCCTCCGGGCCCGGGCCACCCGCCCAGCGCCGCTGGAGGTCACCGACCTGCCTGCCCCGCCCGAGCGCCGGGCGGCGGGGGGCGCCACCGTGGTCTCCGAGCCCGACTGCACCATCTGGGTGGCCGAGGGATGGCGGGCGGACCCCGGTCCCGTCGGCGCCCTGCTGCTCACCAGGAGGGGCGGATGAGCGGCCTGGACCCGGCGTCGCTCCAGGTGCTGATCTTCCGTCTGACCGGCGTGGCCGAGGAGATGGGGGCGGTGCTGCGACGCTCCGCCTACAGCCCCAACATCAAGGAGCGGGCCGACTGCTCGGCCGCCCTGTTCACCCCTGACGGCGAGCTCCTGGTGCAAGCCGAGCACATCCCCGTGCACCTCGGGTCGATGCCGGCATCGGTCGCCGCCGCCATCGCCGCCTTCGGCGCCGACGGCGTGGGACCGGGCGAGCAGGTGACCCTGAACGACCCCTTCGCCGGGGGGACTCACCTGAACGACCTCACCCTGGTGATGCCCTGCTGGGTGGACGGCCGGCTGGTGGGGTGGGCGGCCAACCGGGCTCACCACGCCGACGTGGGCGGCGCCGCCCCTGGATCGATCCCTCCCGAGGCCACCGAGGTGTACCAGGAGGGTCTCCGCCTGCCGCCGGTGCGTCTCACCGCCGAGGTGGAGGCGGTGCTGCTGGCCAACTCCCGGACCCCGGAGGAGCGCCGGGGCGACCTCGACGCCCAGGTCGGGGCCAACCGGCTCGGCGTGGAGCGCCTCGCCGCCTTCGCCGAAGCCCCCCTCGGCGAGGTCACCGCCTACGGCGAGCGGCGCATGCGGGCGACCCTGGCCGCGCTTCCCGACCGCTCGTGGTCGTTCACCGACGTGCTCGACTCGTGCGGCCCCACCCCCGACCAGCAGCACCCCGCCCGCATCGCGCTCACCCTCACCGTCGACGGCGAGCAGGCCACCTTCGACTTCACTGGCACCGATGCCCAGCGTCGCGGCAACGTGAACGCGGTGGAGGCGGTGACGGTGAGCGCCGTGGCCTTCGCTCTGCGGGCTGCCACCGACCCCGGCATCCCGGCGAACGGCGGGGCCATGCGCCCGGTCCGGGTGGTGGCCCCGCCCGGCACGGTCGTCGCCGCCCGGCCCCCGGCGGCCGTGGGCGCCGGCAACGTGGAGGTCAGCCAGCGGGTCGCCGACGTGTGCCTGGGCGCCCTGGCCGAGGCTTGCGCCGACCGAGTGGGCGCCGCCGGCCAGGGGACGATGAACAACCTGCTGGTGGGCGGGCCGGGCTGGGTCTACTACGAGACCGTCGCCGGCGGGCAGGGCGGGCGGCCGAGCGGGCCGGGCATGAGCGGGGTCCACACCGCCATGACCAACACCAAGAACACGCCCGTGGAGGCGCTCGAGCGCCACTACCCGATACGGGTCATGCGCTACCGCCTGCGACGGGGCAGCGGCGGCGCCGGCCGGCACCCGGGCGGCGAGGGCATCGAGCGCGACCTGCTCATGCTCGAGGACGTGACGGTCAGCGTGATCACCGAGCGGCGAGTCTCACGACCCTGGGGCCTGGCCGGGGGCGAGCCGGGAGCTCCCGGGGAGAACTGGCTGTTGGGGGGAGGCGACGAGTCCCGAGCCGAGCGCCTGCCCGACAAGTGCACGGTGCGGCTGCGGGAGGGCGACGTGTTGCGGATGCTGACGCCGGGCGGAGGCGGATGGGGAGCGCCCAACTCCCTTACCAGGTAGCTCTCGCAGCGCCGAGGTGCCGTCGGAGGAAGGCTGCTGGATGCGGCGGATCCAGGAGCGTCTGGCGCCCGGGGGATCTCGATCCGGCGTAGCCGCGCTGGAGGGGGCCGCACCTGTGCCGGCTCGCGCTCGCCCCAGGCCAGACCTAGAACCGGTGAGCGGGGGTGAGCGGCCAGACCAGTCGGCAAAGGGTGCGCGCAGCGGGGTCACGCCCGGCAGCTGATCCCTGCTGCTTGGCAGACGCCGAGGACGAGGGCTCGGGCGACGCCCTGAGGGACGGCATCGATGATGCAGTCCGCAGGGACGTGCTCGACGAGCACGACACCGTTGGGTGCTCGGAAGATCTCGAACCCGGACGCACGGACTCGATGGGGTGAGACCTGAAGCAGGACATCGACGTGAGCGCGCTTGCCGACCCGGCTCGTCGGGGACTGGGCGAGGTGCACATGCGTGCGCGAGCCGGCGGTGATTCCGTCACGCCCGATCCCGGCGAGCGCCGCCAGGGCCGTGCCGTGCCACAGGGAGCCGGTGGGCTCGATGCGCTCCCACGTCGCCTCCAGGCCGGAACGCGTGACTGGCATGTTGTGCACGGAGTGCCCCTGGCAGGCCCGGATCCGGTCACCGTCGAGCTGGAGGCGCCCCTTGTCGTTCTCTTCGACAGCGCGCAGCACCTCTGCTCGGGTCAAGTTCGCGATCCGCACCACATCGTCGAGAGCGGCCCAACCGGCGATGTCCATCTCGAGTCCGGCCTCGCCAGCGCCGTGCCGGAGCAACCACGACAGCCGCCGGCTGTTCCGAGATCCCCGGCTGGTCATCGCCCATCGAACCCGAGGGCACCAAGGAGGATGTTCGGGGCTCGACGGGCAGTTGCCCTCGGACGGTGACCAGGAGCGTGCACCACTACGCCCGCTGCTCCCGCCTCGAGTCCCTCAGCCGGCAAGATCGTGCCCGCTTCCCAGCGGTCCCCCCTCGCATGTCAGCAGCCACGTGCCTGACGCCGGGCGCGCTGCCGCGCGTCCAGCAGCGATCACTCGGCGATCCCGCCAGCGCACGGCGACGATCGTTCCCCGGTCCGCGCCTCGTCGCCAAGCCCACCTCCCGGGTCGTCGCCGCCAAGGTCCCCCCCGTAGCGCGCTACCCCTGTCCTTGTTGCGTCTCGCCTTGAGGTGGCTGCTGGAGCTGATGCCGGGGGTTGGCGTTCGCCGCCACGTTTTGACAGAACCCTGGACTGCGGCGGGCGGGCGAACCGTCGGCGTGGTAGCCGAGCCTTGCATCGGCGGCCCCATCTTTTCAGCGGTGACGACCGCACTGGGCAAACTGGAGGGCGTGAGCGAGCGCGTCGAGTTGATCTGGTACGGCGAGGACGCGCCCTGGTACGACCACGGGCCTCAGCACCCGCTCCGTCCGGCCCGCGTGATCCTCACCCGTCAGCTGATCCATGACTTCGTCATCGTCGACGGAGAGCGGGTGCGAGAGACGCCGGCTCGCGACGCCACCGGCGAGGAGGTGGGCCTCGTGCACACCGAGCGCTACATCGACGCGGTTCGCCGGGCCGGCCATGGGGAACGGGGGCCTTGGTGGGAGTTCGGCTTCGGCCCTGGTGACAACCCCATCTTCCCAGGAATGCACGAGGCCTCGGTCCGCGTCGTCGGGGCATCGCTGATGGCCGCCGAGGCCGTCTGGTCAGGGCGGGCGGACCACGCCTTCAACCCGGCGGGAGGACTGCATCACGCTATGCCGGAACGAGCCAGTGGCTTCTGTGTCTACGACGACCCGGCCGTCGCCATCGCCTGGCTGCTCGCCAACGGCGCTCGGCGGGTGGCATACGTCGACGTCGACGTACACCACGGCGATGGCCCTCAGGATGTGTTCTACGGCGACCCCAGGGTGCTGACGGTGTCGCTGCACCAAGACGGGCGCACGTTGTTCCCGGGCACCGGCTTCGTTGAGGAAACTGGAGCAGGCGAAGCGGTCGGCACCAAGGTCAACGTCCCGCTTCCGCCCGGAACCGGCGACGGGACTTGGCTCTGGGCGTTCCGCGAGGTCGTTCCCCCGCTCGTCGAGGCCTTTGCTCCTGATGTGTTGGTGACCCAGCTGGGCTGTGACAGCCACCACAGCGATCCCCTTGCCAACCTCGCACTCACGACGGCGGCCTACAGGGAGACGGCAGTCGCCCTCCATCAGCTCGCCCACCGGGCGGCCGGGGGAAGGTGGGTCGCTACCGGTGGCGGCGGCTACCAGTGGGCGAGCGTCGTCCCCCGGGCCTGGACGTTGTACTTCGCGGAGATGGCCGGAGTGTCGATCCCCGACGGACTGCCGCAATCGTGGATCGCAAGAGCGGTGCAAGAGAGTGGACACGCCGTCCCGACCACGCTTTCCGAGCAACACATCGGCGACGAGCGCGGACCGGCGGTGGCGCGATCGATCGAGGCTCTCAAGCAATTGGTCTTCCCATGACCTTGCCACGGCGAGCGCCAACCGGGGTTGAGCTCCACGAGCTGGCGGGAGAGCGCTTCCGGCGGCGGTGAGCAAACTGCCGTCGCCGTAGTAGGTGTCCTTCGATGCCGGAGCCTCTGGTTGCTCTTCAGCTCCCGGCGTGGACGACCCCGAGGAGGCGGCCCTCGGGGGTGGTCACGAGCATCTCCGCCACCTTCCGGTCAGCCATCCGGGCGAGGAGCGGGTCGAGCGGCTCGTTGGCCCGCACCGTCGTAGGTCCTGGCTGCATGACCTCTTCGGCGGTTCGCCCGGGTCCCCCGGGTCGGGACGCAGGGACGCGGCCGAGGACGATCCCGGAGGCGTTCAAGACGATGATGCTGCGGCCCTTCGTAAGGTCGCGCACCGGTGTGTCGGGTGCGCAGGAGGGTGGGGCGTCGTCGACACCGTCGATGGCGCGTCGCTCGGTCGTGTTGGCGCGAACGGTCGGCAGGCCTGCGGCCATCCAGTCGACCTTCCCGACGACGTAGTCGTAGACGTGGCCGAAACCGAGACGTTCGAGTCGCCACGCGGCTCGTGGACTCATGTCTCAGAGTGTGTCCCAGCAGTAGACGATGACCGGCCGCCCTCGGTCGAGGACGGCTGCCGTCTCGGTACCGAGCTGCTTCAACGGTAGGTGGATCGCGCCTTCGAGGTGCTCCTCGTCGTATTCGTCCTGGGGCAGGACCTCGACGAGCTGCGCGCCTGCCGCCACGAGGCGCTGCACCTCAAAGCGGTCAACACCAGTCGGCATGGCACCCCCGATCTCCTACTGGCGCCACACCGACAACGGTGGCGGCGGCGACAGCAGCGACAGCATCAGTGACGAGCGTGCCGACGAGCTCGAGGTGCAAGAGCCAGCACCTTGCCGGGGCGGCGACGGGACGCTTCACGATCCCAGCGCCTCCACGAGCTGCTCCAGGGTCGGAGCCCCGTCGACTCCCGTCTCTGTCCGGTAGAGCCGGCAAGACATCGATGCCGCGGCCTCGCCCGCGGCGGCGTCGCGCCCGTCGACGAGGATCGTCGGAGACCCCCGCATGCCGTGGATCTCCGCGTCCCGCGCGTTGGTGATCTCCCGCTCGCGAACGGTGGCTTCCACGCCCGAGCGCGCTACCGCTTCGTGGAGCCGTTGGCGGGCTACGGGCAAGTTGGAGCAGTTCCCGACGTAGAGCAGATCGATCAGAACGGTCATGCGGCTACGGTAAGGGTTCCAGCACAGTGGAAGGTCAAGGGAAATGTTGATCGGCGAGCTCGCCAACCGCTCCGACGTGCCGGCGAAGACCATCCGGTACTACGAGGAGCTGGGAGTACTTCCGCCACCCCGTCGCACGGCTGGCGGCTACCGCGACTACGACGACACCGCGGTCGACCGCCTCGGCTTCGTCCGTGCCGCTCAGGCGGCGGGGCTCACGCTCGCCCAGATCCGCGACGTCATTGCCCTGCGCGAGGGCGGCATCGCTCCGTGTTCGCACGTCGTTGCCCTCCTGAACGAGAAAGCCGAGGTCGTGGCAGACCAGATTGCCTCGCTGCGCGCGCTCCAGCGTGAGCTCGAGCGGCTGCACGAGCAGGCGAGGGGTATCGACCCGGCCGATTGCGATCCCCGGTCGGTCTGCGAGGTTCTGGCCCCGCGACCCGGACCAGTGGTGAGGGCCGCCAAGGAGTAGCGCCGGCTGCGGCCAGCGCAGCTCGTGTGAGATCTCGTCCAAGGGCGCCGGCGACGCTCCTCGTCATCGGCCCCGGCCTGTCCTTGCCGGACCTAGCGACGCTCCTCGACGCCGGCGTGTCCGGCAACGGCGCGGGAACGACGGCGATCGGTCCCGACGAGCGCGACCCCGACGGTCACGAGCAGCGCGCCGAAGGCGAGGAATCCGAGGTCCCATGACAGGGGGCCTCCGAGGTCGTCGCGCACGTGGTGGATGCCGAGGATGAGGTGATTGATGCTGCCCTCGACCAGGTTGAAGGCCCCCCAGCCGGCCAGCAGCAGCCCGGTCAGGCTGCGGGACGTGGCGCGGGTTCCGTTGCGGAGCGCGGCCCACAGCAGGTACAGGCCGAACAGGGTGATGACCCACGTGGCGGCGTGGAACAGCCCGTCCCACAGCGTGTTGTCCTCGAGCGAGGGCACGGTCGTCGTAGGGAAGCTGGCGTGGACGCCGTGGTCGCTTCCCATGTGATGCCACTGCAGGATCTGGTGCAAGAGGATCCCGTCGAGGAACCCGCCGAGCCCGAGGCCCAGGAACAACCCAGGCACGGTCAGGCTCGGCGTCGTCGCGCTGTCACCTCTCCGTGTCGCCGTCGTTGTCCTGGCCATACGTCCTCTTGGAGCGCCTGGCGGTCGACGGTACCCGCCCGATGTTCCTCGACCTCGTGCTCAGCCTCTCGCTCGTGGACACCTCCGACGGAGGCGCCGTTGACGATGCCCTCCTCGACTGGCCGCGGCCGAGTAACGAGAGAGTCGGCGGGTAGGGGTCGATGAGATGACGAGGGAGGGAGAACGCGGTGCAGATCGACAAGGACAAGATCCTCAACTTCCTGAAGGACCGGGGACAGCAGGACAAGGCGGCCGAGGCGGACCGGCAGCTTCCTGACAAGGTCGACCCCCAAGAGCATTCAGGGCTGTTGCAGCGCCTTGGCGTCAACCCCCAGGAGCTGATCGCCAAGTTCAGGGGCGGCGGCGGCCTCGGCAGCATGTTCGGGAAGAAGTAGCTTCTCCGCTCGAAGATCTAAGGAGACAGCGGTAGACCCACAGGCTGGCCAAGGCAGCGCCTTCCCCGCCCACCAGTCCGGCTCGGCCGCCGCCCGGCGTGGCGTCAACGAGGGGCCCGCAG
>JADDQY010000107.1 GCA_016781135.1 Actinomycetota bacterium | reverse complement strand
GACGCGTTGCCGACGGCGACGTTGTCGCCGGTGTCGGCGCGCGCCGTGCCGGTGTTGCTCACGCTGGCGCTCTGGTCGGCCAGGGCCGTCCCAGCCCCCAGGACCAGCATCATGGCGATGGCGGCGGCCAGCAGCAGCACTCCGCGAAGCGCGCTTGGACCGTCACCGCCCTCTATGGCTCGTGCATTGGTCATGCTTCTCCTTTTGCTGTTCGTCGCACCTGCTGTTCGATCTGGTGGCACCGCCGTCGGCGGTGCGGGTGTTGCTCGTTCCTTGCTTGGTCGAGTCGGTTCCTTCCGCTCGTCGCCCGGGCGGAACACGCCCGTGGCAGGACAAGGGGAGGCGACTGGTCCCGAACAGCGGTGGCGCGCGCTCGCGGCAAGTGGTGGTGCCGGGTTCCGCCGGGTCAGCGCCACGATGCGGAAGGGGCCATCGCTGGCCCATTCGGGGCCAGGCGGCGCGGGCGAGCTGATCGATGGGGCGGGGAAGCGGCGCACGCTCGCCAGGGACGACGGCGCTCGGGAGGTGGAAGCCGTAGGAGCTGTTGGAGGCGGTCTCGGTGCCTCGGCTCAGCTGCAGCGGCTCCAACGTGGCGCCGGAGGCGCCGAGACCGGAGGAGGTGGTCGAGGTGATGGTCATGGCCCGGGCGGTGGTCGGAGGCTCGATCCGAGCGACGCCCGAGGGGTCGATGCTGACAGAGCGGATGGCGTGGTGCGCCCTGCTCGGTGGGCCGGCACCCGAGACCGCGCCCATCACCGAGTTGGACCGGAGCTGACCACTGGCGGCGACGGCCACCAGACGACGGCGCGAGGGGGCGGCCTTGCACCGGGCCACGAGGATCGCTGCTTGGATCAACAGCACCAGCGCCACCACTGGCGCGGTCGCCGACCCCGGTTCGATCTGGTTCGGGGAACCCACTCGTCCTGGCGAACGGCTCGGCGCACCAGTCGCGATGGCCGCCGGGCGGGCCGGTCCACCGTTGCTCGGACCGGTCCACCCCTCGATGTCACCCGTCCCCGGCGTGCCGCCAGAGGCTGGGGAGCCACCCGCAACGGCCGTGCCCTCGGCGACCGAGGGGGCACCGGGACGGGCGGGGAGCTGGCGGGTGAGGGAGATGCCCGGCAGGCCTTCGACGGGAGCGGCGAACGGGAGGCGGGGGCCGGCGAGCGCCGGGCCAGGAGCGCCGGAGAAGGAGCTGGGCGAGCCCGGTGCCGGAGGCGAGGTGTCGGGCGCACCCGAGCCAAGGCTCAAGTCGGGGTCAAGGGTTCTGACCGTCGGCGACGTGGTGGCAGGCGATCCCCCGGCGGTGCTGGTGGTGCCGGTATCGTCGGCCCCCGGATCCAGCCCCGAGCCGCTCGGTTGGGCCGGCGCGGCGGGAGCGGGTGCGGCTCTGCCTCCGGTGCGGTCAGGGATTGGCGCGCCGCCCGCTTCGGGGGAACCGCCTGGGGTGGCGACGGCTGCGCCGGGCAGCCTACGGCGAGCGGGGGCATCGACCGGGGGCGCTGGCCGAGCCGACTCAAGGTTCGGCTCCGCCGCGCGTGCGGGCCCCTGAGGCTGGGGCGCTTTGGCTGCCGCCGTCGGCCGTTCCTTGCTGTGCCGGGCAGCTGGGTTCGACGGCGCCACCTCGCCCCCTGGCGCTACCCCCCGGCGGCGGTTGGCGCCGTTCGCTGGCGGAGTCGGTTGAGTGACCTGTGCCGGCGGAGGCGCCTCACCGTCGGTCCGGCCAGCCCCATCGGCCCCATCGGCCTGGGCGGGCAGGGTCGGCGGCGGCGGCTTCTGGTCGGCCGACGCCTCCCCGGCCAGGCTCACGATGGTGACGACGGTGGCCAGAAGGAACCAGAGGGACGGGCGGACGCGCCGAATGGGCGGGTTTGTGTCCACCCCCCCCGGCGTCGCCGTCGCCATGTCACCACCTTCCCCAAAGCCCGCCGGCTGCAATCTGACGACGGCCGCTGCTGCCACGTCAACGGTTTAGGGCGTTCGTCACCGACTTGCAAACGCTCCGACGCCGGGCGCAGTCAGACGAACGCTGAACGTGGTCGCGAAAGGGGTCGGCCCGCTACCGGCGGTCAGTCGGAAAGACCTCCATCACCTGTGAGAGCGGGACCAGCTCCCGCCGGTAGCGCCGGTGGGTGCGCTCCACCGCGGTCTGGGCGTCCTTGACGGCGCGGTCGAGGTCGTCTCGGAGCCGGGCGAGCTCGTCTTCGAGCTCGAGCACGCGCTTGACTCCCGCCAGGTTGAGGCCCTCGCTCGTCAGCTCCTGGATGCGGCGGAGCCGGTCGAGATCGTGCTCGCTGTAGCGCCGGCTGTTGCCCACGGTGCGGGCCGGATCGATCAAGCCACGACGTTCGTAGATGCGCAGCGTCTGGGGATGCATCCCTGCCAGCTCGGCGGCGATGGAGATGACGAAGACAGCTCGATGGCGGTCGCGCTCAGCGGGCATCAGCGGTCTCCAGGTAGGCCCGAGGCGACTCGGTGCTGGCCGCTGCCAGCTCCTCGACTGCCTTGCGCTCGGCCGACGACAGCTTCGCCGGCACCGCCACCTCGACGGTGACCAGCAGGTCGCCTGGCGCTCGCCCGTCGGTCCCGGGGACGCCACGGCCCTTGATCCGCAGGGTGCGACCCGATCGGGTGCCCTCGGGCAGGCGCAGCGTCACTGGATCCCCGTCGAGGGTGGGGACGGTGATGTTGGCGCCGAGCGCCGCTTCAGGGAACGTCACCGGGACGTTGAGGGTGAGGTTGTTCCCGCTCCGTCCGAACAGCGGGTGGCTGCCGGTGCGCACCACCACGTAGAGGTCACCGGGTGGTCCACCTCCAGCGCCGGGCGATCCTCGGCCCTTCACCCGGATCCGCTGCCCGTCGTTCACCCCCGGGGGGATGCGAACGTTGACCTCGCGCTGGCGGAGTTGGTTCCCGCTGCCTCCGCAGGTGGGGCACGGCGACTCCACCACGGTGCCCTTCCCACCGCAACGGGTGCATGGCGTCGAGAAGCTGAACAGCCCCTGGTTGTCGTCGAGCACGCCTCGACCTCCGCACCGCGGGCAGACCACCGGTGAGGTGCCGGGCCGGGCCCCGGAGCCGTGGCAGGTCTGGCAGGGGGCCTCGCTGGTGACGTTGACCGTGGTGGTGACCCCGCGCACGGCGTCGGCGAAGGACAGGTGGAGCTCGGCCTCGAGATCCGCCCCCCGCCGAGGCCCGGTGCCCCGGCTCGGGCCGGCCCGGCTTCGGCCCTCGCCTCCGCGACCGAACAAGCCGCCGAAGAGGTCGCCGAGGTCGCCGAGGTCGTCCATCCGGAAGCCCCCGCCGAAGGGACTACCACCTCCACCGGGCCGGCCACCGCCAGCGCCGAAGCCGGCGCCCACCGGGCCCAGCTTGCGGACTTCGTCGTACTCCTTGCGCTTGGCCGGATCGCCGATCACGTCGTAGGCGGCGGAGACCTCCTTGAAGCGCTCCTCCTTACCGGCGTTGCGGTCGGGATGGGTGTCGCGGGCGAGCTTGCGGTAAGCGCGGGTGATCTCCTTGGCGGTTGCCGTCTCCGGTACTCCGAGCACCTTGTAGTAGTCCTTCTCGAACCACTCCCGCTGCGGCGCCACGGCCTCCTACCCCCGGACTCGCACCATGGCGGGGCGGACCAGCCGGCCACGCCAGCGGTAACCGGGACGCAGGGTCTCGGCCACCACGGGCTCGCCGCCGTCACCCGGGTCGTGGGCGACGGCATCGTGGGCGGTGGGGTCGAAGCGCTCCTCAGTGGGGTCCACCCGCACCAGACCTTCCTTTTCGAGCACGCCGAGCAGCTGAGAGCGCACGGGCACCAGCGACTCGTCGCCATGGCCCACCCCGTTGTCGAGCGCATCGAGCACGGGCAGCAACTCGGTGACCAGGCTGACCGCCCCCTGCTCGGCGTGCTCGGTCTGGCGCTTGAGCGCTTGCTTGCGGAAGTTCTCGAACTCGGCCTGCTTGAGGCGGGCGAGCTCGAGGAACTCGTCACGCTGCACGATCACCGCCTCGAGCTCTTCCACCAGGTCCTCGATCGTGGGCCGCTGCTGCTGGCCCGTCGTAGGCACCTCCTCGGGTGCCGGCTCGGGGTCCACCGGCGCCGCCACGTCGTCCCCCGAGCCCGGGGGTGGCGGGGTGAAGCTGTCGGGGTCGTGCGGTCGTCCGATGGGGCTCATGCCGACTTGTCCTCGTCTACGATCTCGGCGTCGACCACGTCTTCGTCGGCCGGGGGCTTGATGTCGGAGTACGACTCGGCCGCCGCCTGCTCGTAGAGCTTCTGGGAGAACGTCTGGCTGGCCCCCATGAGCGTCTCGGTGCTCTGGCGGATCCGCTCGAGGTCGTCGCCGGCGACGGCGTCCTTCAGCTCCTTGAGGCCCGACTCGACGGCGTCCTTCTCGCCGCCGGTGATCTTGTCACCGTGCTCCCGCAGGATCTTCTCGGTCTGGTACACCAGGCTGTCGGCGTTGTTGCGGACCTCGGCTTCGTCGCGGCGCCGGCGGTCTTCCTCGGCGTGGGCCTCGGCGTCGCGCACCATCTGGTCGATGACGTTCTTGTCGAGCGACGACTGACCGGTGATGGTCATCGACTGCTCCTTGGAGGTGGCCCGGTCCTTGGCCGACACGTGCACGATCCCGTTGGCGTCGATGTCGAAGGTGACCTCGATCTGGGGGATGCCACGCGGGGCGGGTGGCAGGTCGACGAGCTGGAACTTGCCCAGCGTCTTGTTGTAGGCCGCCATCTCCCGCTCGCCCTGCAACACGTGGATCTCCACCGAGGGCTGCATGTCCTCGGCAGTGGTGAACACCTCGGTGCGCCGGGTGGGGATCGTGGTGTTGCGCTCGATGAGCTTGGTCATGACCCCGCCCTTGGTCTCGATGCCGAGCGACAAGGGGGTGACGTCGAGCAGCAGGACGTCCTTGACCTCTCCCTTGAGCACCCCGGCCTGCACGGCGGCGCCGATCGCCACGACCTCGTCGGGGTTGACGCCCTTGTGGGGCTCCTTGCCGGTCATGCTCTGCACCAGGTCGACCACGGCCGGCATGCGAGTGGAGCCACCGACGAGGATGACGTGGTCGAGGTCGCCCTTGGACAACCCGGCATCGGAGATGGCCTGGTTGAACGGCCCCTTGCAACGGTCGAGCAGATCGGAGGTCAGCTCCTGGAACTTGGCCCGGGTGAGCTGCTCGTCGAGGTGCTTGGGACCCTGCTGGGTAGCGCTCACGTACGGGAGGTTGATCTGGGTCGACTGCGTCGACGACAGCTCGATCTTGGCCTTCTCGGCCGCCTCCTTGAGCCGCTGCATGGCCATCTTGTCCTTGCTGAGGTCGACCCCCTCCTTGGCCTTGAACTGCTGGACCAACCAGTCGATGACCCGCTGGTCCCAGTCGTCGCCGCCGAGGTTGGTGTCGCCGTGGGTCGACTTCACCTCGAACACGCCGTCTCCGATCTCGAGCACGGACACGTCGAAGGTGCCGCCCCCGAGGTCGAAGACCAGGATCGTCTGGTCGGCGCCTTCCTTGTCGAGGCCGTAGGCCAGCGCCGCCGCTGTGGGCTCGTTGATGATGCGCAGCACCTCGAGGCCGGCGATCTGGCCCGCCTCCTTGGTCGCGGTGCGCTCGGCGTCGTTGAAGTAGGCGGGGACGGTGATGACCGCCTGGTTCACGGTGTCACCGAGGTAGGCCTCGGCGTCACGCTTGAGCTTCTGAAGGATCCGGGCGGAGATCTCCTGGGGGGTGTAGCGCTTGCCGTCGATGTCGCCGGTGCGCCAGTTGGTGCCCATGTGGCGCTTGACCGAGCGGATGGTGCGGTCGGGGTTGGTGATGGCCTGGCGCTTGGCCACCTCGCCGACCAGCACCTCGCCCCCCTGCTGGGAGAAGGCCACCACCGAGGGGCTGGTACGCCCGCCCTCGGCGTTGGGGATGACCGTCGGCTCACCTCCCTCGAGGACGCTGACGACTGAGTTGGTGGTGCCGAGGTCGATGCCGACGGCTCTGGCCATGAGGTCCTCCTAGTACGGGGTGGGTACGGGGCGATCGAACAGTGGCTTCAGGGTAGCGACCTGAAGGTCCGAAAACCAACGACCTTGAGCCAGGCAGGCTCAAGTACCTTCGGCGCAACCCTGTCCTGCCCTGCGCCTACCCTCGGTCGCATGCCTCGACTCGTGTTGCTCCGTCATGGCCAGAGCACCTGGAACGCCGAGAACCGCTTCACCGGGTGGCACGACGTGGCCCTGACCGAGCTCGGGCGGGAAGAAGCCCGGCGGGCGGGCCGGCTGCTGGGCGATGCCGGCGTCGACGTCGACGTCGTCCACACCTCGCTGCAGCAGCGGGCCATCTCCACCGCCAACCTCGCCCTCGAGGAGGCGGGGAGGCTGTGGGTGCCCCAGCTCCGGCACTGGCGGCTGAACGAACGCCATTACGGCGACCTGCAGGGCCGGAACAAGGCCGAGACCGCGGCTCGCTACGGGGACGACCAGGTGCACCTCTGGCGGCGCAGCTATGACGTCCCTCCACCGGCCATCGCCCCGGACGACCCCCGTCACCCCGCCCACGATCCCCGCTACGCCACCATCGCCGGCGACGTCCTGCCCACCGGGGAGTGCCTGGCCGACGTGGTCGCTCGAATGCTCCCCTACTGGTACGACGCCATCGCCATCAACCTCCTGGCCGGTCGGGACGTCTTGGTGGCGGCCCACGGCAACAGCCTTCGGGCCCTGGTCAAGCACCTGTGTCGCATCCCGGACGCTGACATCCCCGGCATGGAGATCCCGACGGGGGTGCCGCTGGTGTTCGAGCTCGATGATCGACTCCAGCCCGTGCGCTCCGAATACCTGGGGACGCCCGAGGAGGTCGCCCCGCCCGTCCAGCTCGAGGCCGAGCCCGACGACCCTGCCGACGTCAAGCCCGTCCCTGAAGGGCGGGGCTGACCCCGGTTCGGGAGGCTCCTCGAGGCTGAGCCCGCTGAGCCCATCGGTCGAGAGGGTCATGGTTCTCCTTCGGTGTGTTGGGCTCCCGCTCGCCACGGGGCATCCCCAGCTCGCTCGAAGCCGGCTCCGCTCACCGAGAGCCGACGCAGGCACCCTGAGCGGTACCCGGGCCGCATCTTCCGGGCCATCGGCCCAAGGGGGACGATTGCCCGCCAGCTCCTTAGCTAGCCGGCGACCCGGCCCGTTCGGCTCAACACGACGGAGCCGACGATGGCGGCAAGGGCCGAGGCGGCGAGGATGCCGACCTTGGCGGCGGCGGCGAGCGCATGGTCGTCGAAGGCCAGATCGGCGATGAACAACGACACGGTGAAGCCGATCCCAGCCAGGCCGGCGATGCCGACGATCTGTCTCCACCGCACACCATCGGGAAGCCGTCCGAGCCCAAGGCGCACCGTGAGCCAGGAGAACGCGGTGATCCCGATGATCTTCCCGCCGACGAGCCCGACGGTCACGCCGAGGGCGACCGCAGCCGCCCCGGGAACGGCCAGGGCATCGGCGGACAGGGGGACACCGGCGTTGGCGACGGCGAAGATTGGGATGACCACGAAGCTGGTGAGCGGGTGGAGCTGGTGCTCGAGGCGCTCAGCGACCGACACGCTGGCCCTGGCCACGCGGGTCATGACCGCCAGCTCAGCGGGTGACGCGTCGTCGGCCAGGTCCTCGGCCCACTCTCTGGCGACCGCGGCAGGGGCCAGCGGGCGGGCCGGCGTGAGTAGGCCGAGCGCCACACCGGCGATGGTGGCGTGCACACCCGAGACGAGCGTGGCCAGCCACACCCCCACGCCGAGGGCCACGTAGATGGGCATCCAGACGACGTCGGTCCGCTGCAGCACGACGATGGCGGCGAGCAGGGCAGCGGCGGCGGCCAGCGCGACCAGGTCGAGCCCCGAGGAATAGAACCCGGCGATCACGATGATGGCGCCGATGTCGTCGACGATGGCGAGGGTGAGCAGGAAGAGTTTGAGCGAAGGGGGCACCCGGCTGCCGAGCAGCGCCACCACCCCCACCGCGAAGGCGATGTCGGTGGCCATGGGGATCCCCCAGCCGCTGGCTCCCGGCCGGCCGGCGTTGACGCTGAGATAGAGCAGGGCGGGCACGATCATCCCGCCCAGCGCGGCCAGGGCCGGCAGGGCGGCGGTGCGGGGGCTCCGCAGCTCGCCGTGCACGAGCTCCCGCTTGATCTCCAGCCCGATCACGAAGAAGAACAGGGCCATCAGGCCGTCGTTCACCCAGTGGCGCAGATCCTCGGTGAGCCGCAGTGGACCGAGCTCGACGGAGAGCTCGGTGTGCCAGAACGCCTCGTAGGACTCCTTCCAGGGTGAGTTGGCCCAGAACATGGCCAAGGCGGCACCGACGAGCAAAACGATCCCTCCCGCCGAGGCGGTGTGCAGGAAGTCGCGGAGCGCTCGGGGAAGGCGGCGGCCGGGCACGGGGTGGGGCGAAAGGGTCGGCATGGGTCCTCCCAGGGACGCGAAGGGACGCTGTTGCCGACCAGGCTTCCCGGCGCACCTGGGCCCAGGGTACGACGGATCGAACCGTTCCCGGTCATCCGGTACGGGCTCGGGGTGCCCGAGGGAGGGATCACCCCTGAGGCGGCGCTCACCTCCTCCGACGCCGGCTCTTTCCGGTGCGCTAGAGGGCGTGGACGCCCTCTTCGCTCGTGCGGATGCGTACGGCCCGGAGCACGCCGGTGACCCAGATCTTGCCGTCGCCGATCTTGCCGGTCCGGGCGGCGCCGGCGATGGCGTCCACCACTCGGTCGGCGTCTCCGTCGTCGACCAGGACCTCGAGCTTGGTCTTGGGGACGAAGTCGATGCTGTACTCCGTCCCCCGGTAGGTCTCGGTGTGGCCGCCCTGGCGCCCGAAGCCCTTGACCTCGCTGACGGTGATGCCTTGAATCCCCAGGCCCTTGAGGGCGTCCTTCACCTCGTCGAGCATGTGGGGCTTGATGATGGCGGTGATCAGCTCCATGTCGCTCACACCCGTGCCACGGTCGGGACCTTCACCGGCCGCACCCCGCCGCCGAGGCCGGCGGCGGCGCCGAAGTCGGCCACGTTCTCCATCACGGTTTCGGCCGTGCTCCTGCCTCGGGTGAGGCCGGCGTCGACCAGGGCGAAGCCGGCCTGCAGGAAGATGACGAGGGAGGCCTCACCACCCACCGGCGCTCGAACGCTTTTCCGCACCTGACCCTCCTTCTCGAGGTCACCGAAACCTGACTTGAAGCTGAACGTAGATGGCGCCCGTTTCTGACCTGTTGTCCGAGTGTTACGCCTCGTGCGCGCCTTGCTGACGAGAACCTGACAACTCGAGGAGGTAGCCGCGTGAGCGCACTGTCCGGATGGCCAGGCCCACCGTCTCCAGGCGGCGCCGCAGGCGGGCCACGTGCACATCGAGGGTGTTTCGGGGGTTGGTGCCCCCGGGCCATCCGGCTCGGGCCAGCGTCTCGCGCGAAACCACGGCGTCCATGCGCTCGAGCAGGACTGCGGTCAGCTGCGCTTCGAGGGGCGACAGCGGCACCCATGACTCCCCGACTCGCAGCACACCGCTCTCGAGCGTCGGGATGACGCCGAAATGGTGCCGGCTCCGGGCCAGCAGCTCACCGGCGCGGGCCTCGATGTCGCCGTCATCCGCCGGGAGGCGGACCCAGTCCTCGAGGCAGTCGCCGAGAGCGGGGGGCGCAATGCCGCTCTCCAGCAGGAGGAGCCGGGGGCGTCCTTCCTGGCGGAGCCGCTCTCGGCGCCGGCGCTCCGCGGGCCAGCGTAGGTGCACCACCTCCACGCTCCGAACCCTAGGAAGTCACTGTTGCCGAGCTGTTTCCCCGGCGTGAACGATCGCGGCCGTCCTGCCCCACGCCTCAGAGAGCGATACGCTTTGTCCGCTCGCGGGTGTAGTTCAGAGGCAGAACATCAGCTTCCCAAGCTGAGAACGCGGGTTCGATTCCCGTCACCCGCTCTTCGCGAAAGTCCTCGTCAAGGGCGCTGCCGGCGCTCGACCGGCCCGGGACTTCGTCGAGCCGGGAGG
>JADDQY010000119.1 GCA_016781135.1 Actinomycetota bacterium | reverse complement strand
CGCTCGGAGGCTGCCCTCAAATCCCACCACTCCAGGGGGCACTTACGGCACCCGGGGACGGCTTCTGCCAACCCCGGCGACCCCTCTGAGTTGGTGACTCCATCGGTGGCGTCGCTGACACATCCACCGTTGGGTGCTTGCGGGCTTCATAGGACGCGTCCTGGGGGGCGCGCTCCTCGTTTGACACCCGCCTCCTGAGGTGGTCGTGGTGCTACTCGGCCACCTCACCCACGGCTCCCGCCGCCACCTCGACCAGAGACTCCCGGTAAAGCCCGAGGACATCCCCCAGGTACTCAAGCAGGCAGTGGTGCGGTGGAGGACCGATCCTTCTACACAAACCACGGCCTTGACTTGTCAGGCACGCTCCGAGCGCTGATTGCCAACATCCGGGGCCAGGAGATCGTCCAGGGTGGCTCGACCATCACGCAGCAGTACGTAAAGAACGCCTACGTGGGCACCGAGCGCACGCTGGAACGGAAGGTTAAAGAGGCGGTGCTCGGCGCCAGCTCACTCGTGTGGTTGACAAGGACGAAATCTTGTTCAACTACCTGGACGGCATCTATCTGGGGGAAGGCGCCTTCGGGGTGAGCGCGGCGTCGCAGTCGTACTTCCGCAAGCCGGTGAACGAGCTCAGTCTCTCCGAGGCGGCCTTGCTGGCCGGGTTCATCCCCGCCCCCAGCCGCTACGAGCCCCGGGGAAACCTCGGCGCCGCCGAAGCCCGTCAAGTGCTGGTGCTCGACGCCATGCGCGAGCAGGACTACATCAACGCCGACGAGCACGCAGAGGCCAGGCGGCTTCGGCTCTGGTTCACCGCCCACGGTCCCGCCCCCCAGCCGTCCACGCTGGTCTACCCCCCGACCGACCCGTCCGACAACGATTACCCCTACTTCGTCGATTACGTCCGTCGCTATCTGGAGTCGAAGTACGGCCAGGCGGTCTACGCCGGCGGCCTGGAGATCCGTACCACCTTGGATCCCCGCCTCCAAGAGCTCGCCGACCGCACGGTCGACGAAGCGCTCGACGGAACCCAGCCGCCGATCGAGATGGCGCTGGTCAGCCTCGAGCCTCGCACCGGCTTCGTGCGGGCCATGGTGGGCGGTCGCGAGTTCTCCCCGGAGGACGGCCAGGTGAACCTGGCGCTGGGCACCTGCGCCTTCCCGCCCAATGAGGCAGTGACAAGGTCGACGTGGCCGCCAGCTGCTGGAAGCCGGACAGCGTCGTCGTAGAGGGTGGGGGCACTGGGCGCCAGCCCGGTTCGTCGTGGAAGCCGATGGTGCTGCTACCGCTCTCGAACAGCGCATCTCCGACCGCAAGCTGTACCGCGCGCCGAGCGTCTACCGGATCCCCGGCTGCACCGGGAAGATGGGCTGTTAGGTCAACAACTACGAAGGCTCCTCGGCGGGGCGGGTCACGTTACGGAAGGCGACCGAGCGCTCCTATAACACTGTCTACGCCCAGGTCATCAACGAAGTGGGTGTCCCCGAGGTGGCGGAGCTGGCCAAGCGGCTCGGCATCAGCTCGGCCTGGGTGGCGAGCCCCGAGATACACGGGACGAGCTATGCGCTCGGCGCCAGGAGGTCTCTCCGCTCGACATGGCGTCGGCCTACGGGGTCTTCGCCACCAACGGCTTGCGCAACCCGGCCACGCCGGTGCTGTGGGTGAAGAACGCCAAAGGCGACTTCCTCGAAGACAATCGCCAGCGCCAGCCCGAGCGCGTCCTCGATGAGAGGGTGGCCTACAACGTCACCGACATACTCAAGGGCGTCATCAGCCGGGGAACGGGGACCAGGGCCGACATCGACCGTCCCGCCGCCGGCAAGACCGGTACGGCGCAGGAGTGGCGAGACGCCTGGTTCGTGGGCTACACGCCCGACTGTCGACATCGGTCTGGATAGGTGACGAGACCAAGCCGACGTCGCTGTTCGACATCAAGGGGGTCCGGCGGGTCACCGGTGGGTCGATCCCCGCCGAGACGTGGAACGCCTTCATGAGCCAAGCGTTGGCGAACGTGCCGTCGAGCGACTTCGACGAGCCCCCGCCCCCGCCGCCACCACTGCCGCCACCGCCACCGCCATCGCCTCGGCCGCCGGTGATCACCGTTGCGCCGCAGACGACCACCACCAGCTCCATCACGACGACGACCCTGCCCCCGACCACCACCCTGCCCCAGACCACCACCACGACTCGCCCGACGTTCCAGCCGCCCTCGGACGGGACTACGACCACCAACGAGCAGATCGTGCCCCGTAACCCCCCAGCTAACTAATCGAGAGCGCACCACCATCACGACGAGGCGGACGACCACAACGACGTCGTTGATTTCATCCGGACCCAGCTACGACACCGTTCCCGTCCCCAACCCCTGATCCGGCGTCCGGCGCCGGGACAGGGGCATCAGTCGTCGAATTTCGAACAAGCGGGACGTGGCCGTCATCGTCCACCGCGTCGA
>JADDQY010000044.1 GCA_016781135.1 Actinomycetota bacterium | reverse complement strand
GCTCCCCGCCGTCGGTCGAGGGGGCATGTTCGCCCACTGGTGCGAGGTGCTACCTGCCCATCACCTCGAGGAGGTCCACCGCTTCGCCGATGACTGGCAGGCAGAGGCGAGCCTGGCCCTGCGACAGGGCGACCAGGCGGCGGCCAAGGCCTACGCCGCTCGGCACCGGCTGCAGACCGTTCATCCCGCCCTATTGGCCGATCAGGTGGCCCGCAAGCACGAGGTGATCACCAGCCGGGGACAGAGCGTCGCCATCAATACGGCTTCGGCCGGTACCGCCCGGACGATCAACGTCGAGATCCAGCGCCGACGCAACCCGCGGGGGCGGAGCACTTCAGTCGCCCTCGCCGATGACACTCGCGCCTTCGTGGGCGACCAGGTGGCTACGCGACGCAACGACCCTGGACTGGTCACCGACCGGGGATCACCGGTGCGCAACCGCCAGGCCTGGACCGTCAGTCAAATCGGCGAGGACGCCTCGCTCACCCTCACCGATCCGCGGCGCGGCCAGGTGCGGCTCTCGGCCCGCTACGTGGCCCGCCACCTCGAGCTGGCTTGGGCCGTCACCGGCTACGGCAACCAGGGAGTCACCACCGACCACGGCATCTGCGTGGTCGAGGCCTCCAGCAGCCGGGCCGGCATCTACGTCGGCATGACCAGGGGTCGGGGCCACAACCTGGCCTGGGTGGTGGACCGAACCGGTTTGGCCGACGCCGAGGAAGCCTTCGCCGCCGCCATCGCCCGGCCAGCCAACGCCCTAACCGCTCATGCCGTGCGGGCCCAGCTCTGGGGAGAAGCACCGGAGCCGGCCTTGGAGAACCCCGCACAGCGGATGGCCCGGCGCCTCGACCAGCTCCAGGCGCGCAGTCCGGCTCGCGGCCTCTCGCTTTGACGAAGAAATCCGGATTTTCCGCGAGGTTTCGGGACGCTGGATGGCCTAGTGAGGGTGACAGCGAACCCAGGAGGTCAACCAGTGCCAACCAGGACGTCAGGCGACCGTCTCCCCCTCATGGACCTGCCCGCGGTGGCCGAGCGCCTCGGTGTCAACCAGCGCCACATCCGCCGCCTCGTAGCCGAGCGGCGGATCCCCTACCTCAAGTGGGGCCACCTGCTCCGCTTCGATCCGGTAGAGCTCGACGCCTGGCTCGACAGCGCACGATGCTCGAGCGCGGCGGCGGTACCATCCCGAGCCGCGTCGCTGGTCAGCACCGACCGGCCCCATGGTTCAGTGTCCGGCCGCGCCGAGCGCGCCGGCGCTCTTCTCGAGGAGCACTGATGGGGTCGATCCGCAAGGCACCGCGCTCCGGCCGGTGGGAGGCCCGCTACCGCGACCCGCTGGGGCGGCAGCGAACCAGGACCTTCACCGCCAAGGCAGACGCCAAGGTCTACCTCGCCGCCGTCGAGGCCGACATCGCCCGCGGTCGCTGGCAGGACCCGGCCAGCGGCCGCATGACGTTCGCCGACGCAGCCGAGCGATGGTTGCGGAGCAACCCTCGTAAGAAGGCGACGACGTACGCCCGTGATGCCACCGTCGTGCGCGTCCATCTCGTACCGGCACTGGGTCCACTACCGCTGACCCGGATCACGCCCGGCCACATCCAAGGGGTCATCGAACAGATGGTGGCGCGACCCCTCGCACCCAAGACGATCCGCACGAACTACGGCGTGCTGCGCGCCATCCTGTCGTGGGCTGTCGACACCGACACGCTCGGCCGCTCCCCGTGCCGGGGCATCTGCCTACCGCCGCTGACGAGAACCGACAAGCGCATGGCTTCGGCCACTGACATCGAGCACCTCGCCGACGCCCTGCCCCCCGACTATCGGGTGGCCGTCTTCCTCGGCGCCCTGGGTTTGCGCCAGGCCGAGGTCTTCGGGCTGCGGGTGGGCGCGGTGGACTTCCTGCGGCGCACGCTGACCGTGCGGGCCACGCTCAACGAGGTCGAGGGCCGCATGGTCGAGGGCAGCGGCAAGACGACCGCATCCGCTCGGACAGTTTCGGTCCCCCAGCGGGTGCTCGACGAGCTCGCCGCCCACCTGGCCCGCACCGGTCGCGCCGACCCCAGCGAGCTGGTGCTGCAGGCGCCCGGTGGTGGCCCGATGCGTGCGGCCAACTTTCGCCTGCGCGTCTACGGCCCGGCGCTGCGCCGCGCCGGCCTCGAGGGCCTCACCTTCCACCGGCTCCGCCACTCCGCCGGCCACATGATGCGCGAGCTCGGCGTGCCCCTGGAGGTCATCCAGCGCCGGCTCGGGCACGCCTCCATCCGCACCACTGCCGACATCTACGGCTCACTCCCCGAGCGCGTCGACCGCAACGTCGCCGAGCGGCTCGACGAGCTGTTCCGAACGGCATGTGGTGCAGATGTGGTGCAGCCTCGAAGCGAAGGAGGGGCGCCGTAACCCGGCACCCCCCGTGACCAGGACTTCTTCGGGTGGAGGTGAGCGGATTCGAACCGCCGACTTCTACGTTGCGAA
>JADDQY010000088.1 GCA_016781135.1 Actinomycetota bacterium | reverse complement strand
TCTAGGCAGGGCAGCCCGGGCGCGCCTGGGTCGCCCCGTGCGGGCCGGCGGACGGTTCGGCAGCCTTTTCCCAGAACCGGGCGAACCAGCTCCCCCTGGTTGCGGCCAGCAGCCATGCGGCCAACGGCCGTAAGAGCGGTCGGTGGGTGA
The DNA here is from genome assembly GCA_016781135.1 of Actinomycetota bacterium. Taxonomy (GTDB): domain Bacteria; phylum Actinomycetota; class Acidimicrobiia; order Acidimicrobiales; family CADCSY01; genus JADDRA01. The sequence goes on along the minus strand of JADDQY010000088.1, from coordinate 35,784 downwards.
CCACGAGCACCGGCTCGGCGATGCCGAGGGCGGTGAGCCCGAGGCCGGCGACCAAGAGGTGGTCGTTCTCTGCCGCCCCCCTGGGTCACGGGCGGGCGGGTCACGGTCGGGCCCACGCCAGGTTGGGCACCCGAGCCGCCACCCGCCGCCGCAGGTAGCACCACCACGTGAGCGCCCTGCACGAACCGTAGAAGGCGACGAACACGAGCAGGGCGGCGGTAGGCCCCCCGGTGACGGTGGTCGACAAGCCAAAGCCCTGGGGGATGAAGAACCCGCCGTACGCGCCCACCGCGGAGGTGATGCCGAGCACCGCCGCGCTCTCCCGGCGGGCGGTGACCAGTGCCTCCGGTTGCGCGCGCCCGTCGCCGGCGTCCCGGCCGAGGTGGTGGGCCCGGAAGATGACCGGCACCATGCGGAAGGTGGACCCGTTGCCGATGCCGGTGGTCACGAACAGCACGAGGAACATGGCCAGGAACACCGGAAAGGACCAGGCGGCGCCGGTGTCGCTCAGGGCGAACACCACACCGAGCACGGCGGCGATCATCACCGAGAAGTTCGACGCCGTGACCCGGGCCCCGCCGAGGCGGTCGGCCAGCCTTCCGCCGAGGGGACGGGTGAGCGAGCCCACCAGCGGGCCGAGGAAGGCGTACTTGATGGCGTTGGGGTCGGCGAACTCCTGCTTCATCAGCAACGGGAGCCCGGCCGAGTAACCGATGAACGAGCCGAACGTGCCGATGTAGAGCCACGCCACGATCCAGGTGTGGCGGTTGCGGGCCACGACCACCTGGTCGCGGAACGACGATCGGGCGGTGCTGAGGTTGTCCATCCACCGCCAGGCGCAGCAGGCGGCGGCGACGATGAACGGCATCAGCATCAGCCCGGCGTTGCGCAGCTCGAGCGACGCTCCGACGGTGATGGCCACCGGCGCCACCAGCTGCAGCACGGCGACCCCGATGTTGCCACCGGCGGCGTTGAGGCCGAGCGCCCAGCCCTTCTCTCGGTCGGGGAAGAAGAACGAGATGTTGGCCATGCTGGAGGCGAAGTTTCCGCCGCCGAGGCCGGCGGTGGCGGCGGCCGCCAGCAGGACCGGGTAGGGAGTGGTCGGGTCGTCGACCAGCACGACCAGCAAGGTGGTGGGGACGAGCAGCAGCAGGGCGCTGACCACCGTCCAGTTGCGGCCGCCGAAGCGGGGGACGGCGAAGGTGTAAGGGAAGCGAGCCGTGGCCCCCACCAGGGCGGGCACGGCGACCAACGTGAACAGCTGCCCGGACGACAGGTCGAAGCCGGCATCGTTCAGCCGGGTGACGATGACGCTCCACAGGAGCCACACGGAGAACCCGAGGAGCTCGGCGAAGATCGAGAAGACGAGGTTGCGCCGGGCGATGGCCCGACCGGTCGTCGACCAGAAGCGTTCGTCTTCGGGCTCCCAGCGGGTGATCCAGCGGGCCATGGGACTCCGTCTCCTAGTCGGGCGCCCCGGTCGGGACGGGCACGCGGATGACGCCGCCGGTGACCTCGACGGGGTAGCAGCGCACGGGCTCGGTCGGAGGTCCGGCGAGCACCTCGCCGGTGCGAACGTCGAAGGCGCCGCCGTGGCGGGGGCAGTGCAGCGACGTGCCCTCCAGGCTGCCTCGGCTGAGGGAGGCGCCGGCGTGCGGGCACTCGTCGGCGACGGCGCAGTAGGCCCCGTCGACGTTGGCGACAGCCAGGGTGGTGCCGCTGATCGTCACCGCCGTCACCGATCCCGGGGCCAGCCCGGCCACGGACGCCGTCGCCGGCGTCGTGGTCGGGGCCAGCTCGCTGCCGGGCTCGGGACCCGTGGCCCAGCGCTCGGCCATCACCGCCTCGAGCTGGCGGGCGAAGGCGTCGTGCCCGATGCGGGCCACCGTGCTCCCGAGCCCTTCGCCGTCGTGGCGCAGCGACTCCCACGTGCCCACCACCGCCTCGACGGCTGCGGGTACGTCCTCGCCCGCCACCCGACCCACCACCTCGCCGACGCGCCGGGCACCGAGGTCGGCGCCGAGGAAGACGTGGTAGCCGTCCCGGCTCCGACCGCCGATGCGCACCTTGGAGCCGGCCAACCCGATGTCGCCGGCTTGGTGCTGGGCGCAGGAGTTGGGACAGCCCGACACGTGCACCCGCAGGGACGAGTTGCGCCCGAGCCCGGCGCTGGTGAGCAGCGCCTTGCCGGCGTCGGGAGCGGTGGTGATGCCGAGCGCGCAGACGGCCGAGCCCGTGCAGGCCCGCACTGAAGCGGTGTGGGCCTCGCCGGCCAGGAACAACCCCCGCGGCCGCAGCGCGTCGCGGATGGCGGTGACGTTGGCCACGGCCACGTTGCGCAACACCACGTTCTGGTCCCGGCTGAGGTTGAGGGCGCCGTCGGCGTAGCGGTCGGCCAGGTCGCACAGCAGGTCGAGCTCGGATCCGTTGGTGTCGCCCAGGGGGATGTCGACGGTGAGCGTGCACAGACCCGGCGTCCGCTGGGGCCGTACTCCCGTGGACCACCCCCCGGGGGGGACGTGGGACAGCATCGCCACCCGGTCGGCCTCGCCCAGGACCTCGACCGGCGGCGTCGGCAGGTGAGGACGGGACCGGGCGGCGGCGAACGCCTGGTCCCAGGCGGCCCGGAAGCCGGCCTCGCCCAGCCGCTCGACGACGAACTTCATCCGGCCCTTGGTGGGCTTGTCGAAGTCGCCGTGGGCGACGAAGACCTCGACCAGAGCCTCGGCGGCGGCCTGCGCGTCACCCCGGGGGATGAAGTCGGCGAGCTTGACCGCCAGGAATGGGGCCTTGCCCAGGCTGCCCCCACCCCACAGCTCGTAGCCGGCCTCGCCGTCTCGCACGACCGAGACGAACCCGGCGTCGTTGAGCAGGGCGTCGGCGCGGCACCGGGGGGAGCCCCCGAAGGCGATGTTGATCCGGCTGGGGAGCTGGCAGTTCAGCTCCGACGAGCGAGCGAGGATGGCGTCGCTCACGGCACGGGCGTCGGTCAGACAGTCGAAGGGCTCGTCGAGGCTCAGGCCGGCGTCCTCTGAGCACATGACGTTGCGCATGGTGTGCCCGCAGCCGGACCGGGTCGTCAAGCCGATCTCGGTGATGGCGTCCAAGAGCGAGGGGACGCGCCGGGCCTCCACCCAGTGCAGCTCGACGTTCTGGCGGGTGGTGAGGTGGAGCCAGTCGGGCCCGAACGAGCGGGCCACCCGGGCGAGGCCTCTGGCCTGGGCGGTGGGAAGCGCTCCGCCGGGGTTGCGCACCCGCACCATGAACACGTGGTCCTGCTCCTGGTTGCACACGCCCCAGGTCTTGAGGGCGTAGCGGTCCTCGGGCGTCAGCCACCCGTCGCCTTCGCTGGCGAGGCGATCGAAGTCGACCGGAAGCCCGGCGCGCTTGACGGCGGGGATGTCGGGACCAGCCATGCGAGCGACCCTACGGAGACCGTGTTGCCGGCATCTTCCCGGCGTGTTTCTGCCTGGCGACGTGTTGCGCACAGCCACCGACGCCGCTGAGAGGTCTCGTTCACGCGGCGGTGACCGGGGCACAACCGCGGCGAAACCCGCCCTCCCTACGTTCGGGCTGTGGACCGCTGCCCTCTCGTCCCGTTGCGCCCGACCTCCTCCGCCGGTTGACGTGGAGACCGACACCCTGCAGGTGCAGGAGCTGACGCCGATCGACCGCTACCTGGCCGAGCAGGCCGACCTGACCGCCGTCGAACGCTTCGCCAGGCGTCACCACCCCTCGGCGGTGCCCACCCCGTCCCGCTACTACCGCGACCTGGTGCCGCTGCAACGGCCGGGGGCGGGGCAGCAGTACGGCTTCGAGGTCGACCTCGACGCGTGCACGGGCTGCAAGGCCTGCGTCACCGCCTGCCACAACCTCAACGGGCTCGACGCCGGCGAGTCGTGGCGGACGGTGGGTCTGGTCCACGGCGGCTCCGAGGCGGCACCTCGCCCTCAGACCGTCACCACCGGCTGCCACCACTGCGTCGATCCCGCCTGCTTGAAGGGCTGTCCCGTGAACGCCTACGAGAAGGACCCGGTGACCGGCATCGTCGCCCACCTGGACGACCAGTGCATCGGTTGCCGCTACTGCGTGCTCACCTGCCCCTACGAGGTCCCTCGCTACAACGCCGGGCTCGGCATCGTGCGCAAGTGCGACCTGTGCGCCGGTCGCCTGGCGGCAGGGGAGGCGCCGGCGTGCGTGCAGTCGTGCCCCAACGCCGCCATCCGGGTGAGCTTGGTCGACACCGCCAGCGCCATGGCCGCTGCCGCCACCGGTCCGCTGCTGCCCGGTGCTCCTGCCTCGACGGTCACCGTCCCCACCACCATCTACCGCAGCGCCCGCCCGCCCGACGAGCTCGCCCCCTCGACGGCGGGCACGGGCAGCGGCCGTCCCGGCCAGGCCCACCCGCCGCTGGCGGTGATGCTCGTGCTCACCCAGTTGGCGGTGGGAACCTCGGTGGTCGACCTGGCGGCTCGGGCGCTGGCCCCGGCAGCCATGGTCGACGAGCTCCGCCCGGTCACGGCCGCCGTGGCCCTCGCGGTGGGCGTCGTGGCACTTGCGTCCAGCGTGTGCCACCTCGGGCGGCCGGCCTACGCCTTCCGCGCCGTGCTCGGGCTCAGGCGCTCGTGGCTCAGCCGCGAGATCGTGGCCTTCGGCGCGTTCGCGGTCCTCGCCGCCGCCCACGGCTGGGCGCTCCTGGTCGACGTCGCACGGCCCCTCGAGCCCGTCCTCGCCCTGCTGGCGGCCCTGGCCGGGGTGGTCGGCGTGGGCTGTTCGGCGCTGGTCTACGCCGTGACCGGTCGCGCCTGGTGGGCGCTGGGGCGCACGGCGGCCACGTTCGCCTCGAGCTCGTTGGCGCTCGGTTCGGTCACCGTGCTCGCCACCGTGGCATCGGCCGCGGTGATCGGCGGCCGCCGCGCCGAGCAGGCGGCGGGCGAGCTCGGCCCCCTGTTGGCCGTGGCCGTGGCCACCGTCACCGCCATCAAGCTGCTCGCCGCAGCGGCGTTCCTGTCCCGTCGGAGCGGGAACGCCTCCGGCGAGCTGCACCGCAGCGCCCTCTTGCTGTTGGGGCCCCTGCGAGCCGGGACTCGACGGCGCTTCGCCGCCGGCCTGGCGGGGCTGATCCTCGCCTCGGCCGTAGCGGTGGCCGGGACGTCGTCGGTAACGGGTCTGGCGCTGGCGGGCGCGTGCTTCGTGGCGCTGGTGACCGGCGAGCTGCTCGAGCGCTCGCAGTTCTTCACCGCGGTGGCGCCTCCTCGCATGCCGGCGGGGCACTGATGGCCGGCGGCCGGCCCCGTTCGGTGGCCAACCTCCTGGTCGCCGGCCAGGGACGGCTGGCGCAGGGCCTGGCTCGGCGCCCAGGCGGGTTCGGGCTCGGTCAGGTGCCGGCTCGCCTCGCCCCCGAGTCGGTCACCTCGATGGTCTGCGGCTACTGCTCGGTGGGGTGCTCGCTCGACGTCCACCTCCGAGGCGGCGAGGCCGTCAACCTCTCGCCCACCGACGACTACCCGGTCAACCGTGGCCGGGCGTGCCCCAAGGGGTGGGAAGCGCTGGCGCCGCTGAGGGCCGACGATCGGGCCACGCAACCGCTGCTGCGCGACGAGCGGGGGCGGCTGGTGCCGGTGGGATGGGACCGCGCCCTCGACGCCTTCGTGTCCCGGTTCAAGGCGGTGCAGGCCGAGCACGGCCCGGCGTCGGTGGCGTTCCTCAGCACCGGCCAGATCGTGACCGAGGAGATGGCCCTGCTCGGGGCCGTGGCCAAGTTCGGCATGGGCGTTGTCCACGGCGACGGCAACACCCGTCAATGCATGGCCACGTCGGTGGTGGCCTACAAGCAGGCCTTCGGCTTCGACGCCCCCCCCTACACCTATGCCGATCTGGAGGAGTCCGACGTCATCGTGCTGGCGGGGTCGAACCTGTGCGTGGCCCACCCCATCCTCTGGGAGCGGGTATGCCGCAACACCCATCGGCCGGAAGTCGTGGTCATCGACCCTCGGGCCACCGAGACGGCGAGGGCCGCCACCCAGCACATCGCGCTGGCCCCCAAGTCCGACCTGGTGCTGCTGTACGGGCTCGCCCGCCTGCTCGTCGACCGGGGGGCGGTCGACCGGTCCTTCGTGGAGGCCCACACCACCGGCTTCGACAAGTTTGCCGCCCACGTCGCGCCCTACACGCTGCCGGTCGTTGCCTCGGCCACCGGCGTGGCCCCCGAGGCGCTGGAGCGCGTGGCCGCCACCATCGCCGGGGGGCAGCGGGTGTCGCTGTGGTGGACGATGGGGGTCAACCAGAGCCACGAGGGGGTGCTGGTGGCTCAGGCCATCATCAACCTCGCCCTGATGACGGGCAACATCGGCCGACCCGGCACCGGCGCCAACTCGATCACCGGCCAGTGCAACGCCATGGGTTCGCGCCTGTTCTCCAACACCACCAACCTCTTCGGAGGGCGCGACTTCACCGATGCCGCCCACCGGGAGGAGGTGGCCGGGCTGCTGGGCATCGGTGTCGAGCACATCCCCGGCCAACCGAGCTGGGCCTACGACCAGATCGTGGAAGGCATCGCGACCGGCGACATCCGGGGGCTGTGGGTGATTGCCACCAACTCGGCCCACTCGTGGATCAACCACACCGAGCTCCACGACCTGCTCGGCCGGCTCGACTTCCTGGTGGTCCAGGACATGTTCCCCACCACCGAGACCGCCCAGCGGGCCGACCTCGTCCTCCCCGCCGCCGGGTGGGGGGAGAAGGAGGGCACGTTCATCAACTCGGAGCGGCGCATCGGCCTGGTCAAGCGGGTGGCCCGGGCGCCCGGGCAGGCGCTCGACGACTTCGCCATCTTCAAGCTGGTGGCCGAGGCGTGGGGCTGTGGGGAGCGGTTCGCGGCGTGGTCCTCGCCCGAGGCGGTGTTCGAGATCCTGACCCGGCTGTCCGCCGGTCGCCCCTGCGACTTCGGGGGCGTCGAAGGCTACGGGATGGTCCACGAGCTCGGCGGCGTGCAGTGGCCACTGCCCCTGGGCACGACGGCCACCGTCGCCGAGCAGCGGCGCCTGTTCGCCGACGGTCGGTTCTTCCACGCCGACGGCCGGGCGCGGTTCTGCTTCGGTGAGCCCCGCCCCGTCCGGGAGGCGACCAGCCGGCGCTACCCGCTCGTGCTTCTCACCGGGCGGGGCAGCTCCGGGCAGTGGCACACCCAGACCCGCACCTCCAAGTCGGCACTGCTGCGCACGCTGTACCCGGAGGATCCGCAGGTGGAGATGGCGCCGGGTGACGCCGACGAGCTGGGGGTGGTGGCCGACGAGTGGGTCGAGGTGGCCTCGGCCCGGGGGTCGATGCGCGCCCGGGTGCTGGTGACGCCGACCGTGCAGCGGGGCCAGGTGTTCCTCGCCATGCACCACCCCGACGTGAACCGGCTCACGTTCCCGAGCGTCGACCCCCAGTCACGCCAGCCCTCGTTCAAGCACTGCGCGGTGGTCGTGCGGAGGCTGGAGAGCTGGGAGACCTAGGAGGGCCGGCGGGGGCGCCACGCCCGCCCGCTCTGCGCCTCATGGTGGGGGCCTGTGGCGGCTGAGCCCGTCCAGGTCTCGGCCACGGTGGCCGAGGGCGCGCCGGGCTGCGGTGCGTCCAGTGGCGATGCAGGTCGGCACCCCCACACCAGCCAGGGCGGCACCGGCCAGGGTGACGCCGGGGAGCCGGCGGGTGAGCTCGGCCTCGACCGTCGCCATCCGCTGGCGGTGGCCGGGGGTGAACTGGGGAAAGGCCCGGGGCCAGCGGGTGACGCTCACCTCGGTGGGCGGGGCGACGATGCCGAGGGCTTCGGCCAGCTCGAGGCGCAGGGCGGCGACCAGGGCGCCGTCGCTCAGCTCGTCGGCTCGATCATCGCCGGAGCGCCCGGTCGAGACCCGCAGCACGACCTGCCCTTGGGGAGCGACGTGGGCCCACTTGCTCGACGTCCACGAGCAGGCGGTCATGAGACGCCCTTCTCCCCGGGCGACCACGAAGCCGCTGCCGTCGAGCCGACGGCCGAGGGCGGCAGGCGGATAGGCGAACGCCACGAGCGTCACCGAGGCGTAGTCGATGGCCGCCAGGGTGGCGGCGCCGGCTGGAGCGTGTGGCGCGAGCAGTCGGGCGGCGACGGGCGCGGGAGTGGCCAAGATCACCGCATCGGCGACCGACGAGCCCGAGGGGCCCCGCACCACGTAGCCAACGCCAGGGGCGGGCTCGACCGAGTCGACGGGGTCGTCGGTGCGCACGTCGACCCCGGCGGTCTCCAGGTGGCCGGCGAGCACCTCGACCAGGCGGGTCAGTCCACCGGGCAAGGTGAGGAACGGGGAGACCCGAGGCGTCGCCGCTTCGGCGGTGACGGACCGGGCGGCGGCGAGCAGGCTGCGGTGGCGGCGGGCGGCGGCGGCGAGCTGCGGCGCGGTCACCTCGATGCTGAGCCGGTCCGTGTCCCCCGCGCTGATGCCTCCGACGAGGGGGTCGACCAGCCGCTGGTGCACCTCCTTGCCGAAGCGGCGTCGGACCAGGCGCCCGATGGCCTCGTCGCCTCGCAGGCGCCCCGGCACCAGGGGTTCCACGGCGGCACGCACCAGCCCGAGGGGCGACAGCACCCGTGCGCCCGCCAGCGGCCCGAGCCGGGTGGGGACCCCGAGCACCGTCGCCGGCGGGAGGCGACGGAGGTGCCCGCCGACCCACACGAAGGCGGCGCCGGCGGCGGGGGCCACCAGCTCACGTTCCAGCCCGAGCTCGCGGCACAGCTCGACGGCTTCGGGCCGGCGAGAGAGGAAGGCGTCAGGACCGACGTCGAGGGGCGCGTCGACGAACGTGTCGGTGCGGATCTTGCCGCCGAGGCGGTCATCGGCCTCCCTCACCGTCACCGCCGCCTCGCTACCGGCGAGCTCGTGGGCGGCGGCCAGCCCAGCGATGCCTCCCCCGACGACGACGACCCGAGCCGGTCCCTCCACCGGGCTCAGGCGGCGGCGCCGGCAGCGGCGATCACCCGGTTGGCCAGCGCCCCGAGGACCGCAGGGTCGTCGTTGGGCACGGCGGTGCGGGCGAAGGCGAGCCCGAGCTCGCTGGCACGGGCGGCGGCCTCGAGGTCGAGGTCGTAGAGCACCTCGAGGTGGTCCGACACGAACCCGCACGGGCACACCAGCACCCCCTCGACCCGGCCGGTCCGTGCCAGGTCGGCGAAGACCTCGAGGACGTCGGGGCCGATCCACGGCTCGGGCGTCCGACCTGCGCTCTGCCAGGCCACCGTCCACCCGGCTCCCGGCGTCAGCCGGACGGCCCTCGCCACCGCCACCGCCGTCTCGCCGACCTGTTCGGCGTAGGGGTCGCCGCCGGCGACGACCCGGGCCGGCAGCGAGTGGGCGCTGAACAGCACCTTGGTGGCCGCCGGCAGCCCGGCGAGGCACCGACGGACCTCGCTGGTGAGGAAGGCGAGGTACGCCGGTTCGAGGTGCCAGTCGGGGACGGCGACGACCACGACGCCGGGGTCGAGCTCGGCGGCCCGGGCCCGCAGCCGGCCGAGGTACTCGGCCACCGAGCCGGCGCTGTAGTGGGGGGCCAGCACCACGCCGACGATGCGGCGGGCACCGGCGCCGATCAACCGCTCGACGGCGTCCTCGAGGAAAGGCGGGGCGTGCTTGTAGCCGATCTCCACCCGGTAGCGACCGGGAGCGCGGTGCTCCAGGCCGGCGGCGATCACGCCCGCTTGGGCCCGCGTCCGTGCCGACAGGGGCGAGACCCCGCCGATGGCGCGGTAACGCTGCACCAGGTCGTCGAGCAGCGCCGGGGGGGGTGGGCGGCCCCGGCGCACGTGGGTGTAGTACGCCTCGACATCTTCGGGCCCGGCGGGGGTGCCGTAGGCCATGACCACGACCCCCACCGGCGGCGCGCTCACGGCTGCCCGTGCTCGGTGCCCTCGGCGTGCCTGCGCTCCATGCCTTCGGCGTGGACGAGCTCGACCACCCGGCAGAGGGCGTCGGGGTCGGTGTCGGGGAGCACGCCCCAACCGAGGTTGAACACGTGCCCGGGCCGGCCGCCGTTGGCAGCCAGCACCGCCCGCACCCGGGCGTCGAGCACCTGGGGCGGGCAGAACAGCACCGCCGGGTCGAGATTGCCCTGCACGGCGACGCCGGGACCGAGCTGCCGACGGGCGTGATCGAGCGGGGTTCGCCAGTCGACGCCGACGACCTCGGCTCCGGCCTCGGCCATGGCCGACAGCAGGTGCCCGGCGCCGACCCCGAAGTGGATCCGGGGCACACCGAGGTCGTCCAGCCCCTCCAGCACCCGCGCCGACGCCGGCAGGACATAGCGCCGGTAGTCGGGCTCGGAGAGCGTGCCGACCCAGGAGTCGAACAACTGCACGGCCTGGGCGCCGGCTTCCACCTGGGACCGCAGGCTGGCCGAGGCCACCCCGGCCAGGCGGTCGAGAAGGTCGTCCCACACCTCGGGCTCGCCGTACATCAGCGCCTTGGTGTGGCGGTGGTCGCTCGACTTGCCCCCCTCGACCAGGTAGCTGGCCACGGTGAAGGGGGCGCCGGCAAAGCCGATGAGGGCGACGTCGGCGGGAAGGCGGCTACGGACCAGGCGTACGGTCTCGAGCACGTAGGGCACGTCGAGCTCGGGCTCGAGAGGGCGCAGGCGGGCGAGATCGGCCTTGGTGCGCAGTGGCGACGCCACCACCGGTCCCTGGTCGGGGCGGATGCCGATGCCGTCGACCAGCGCCTGGACCGGCGTGACGATGTCGCTGAAGAGGATGGCGGCATCGACCCCCAGGCGCCGTACCGGCTGGAGGGTCACCTCGGCGGCCAGCTCGGGGTCGGCGATCACCTCGGCGAAGGTGTGCCGCTCCCGCAGCGCCCGGTACTCCGGCAGCGAGCGCCCGGCCTGGCGCATGAACCACACCGGGACCCGGCCGGGGTCCTCACCGCGGCAGGCGCGCAGGAAGGGGGAAGCCGGCGAGGCGGCGGGCACTGGGGTCACCGTACCGGCACGCCCGGTTCCGCCCGCGAGGGAAGCGTGGAGGTGATGCCGGCGAGCACCGACGCCACCTCGGCGAGCGGGGCGGAGGCGAACCGGCGAAGGGCGCTGTCCCGGGCCTGGTGAGCCACCGCGTCCCGGCGCCCGAAGTCCATCGAAGCACCGCAGCCGCCCAAGACCGCCACTTCCTCGGGGCCGGGTTCGAGGCTCACGACGAGCGCCCCCCGAGAGCGCACCTGAGCCAGCTCGCGGGCGAGGCGGGCTCCGTGGCTTAGGCGCTGGCGACGGGCCAGCCGGGAGGCGAAACCCCGGGCCGGCCCGGTGGCGGCTCGGTCGATCGACATGGGCGACGACACCACCACCAGGTCGAGGTCCTCGTCGACGACCACGTCAGCGTTGCTCACCGAGCGGGCCCCCCCGTCGATGTGGTCGTGGCCGGCGATCGGCACCGGGGCGAAGAACCCGGCCATGGCGCACGAGGCCGCCACCGCGGTGGCCAGGTCGGCCCCGCTGTCGGCGTCGAGGACCACCCGCTCGCCGTCGTGGAGCCGGGTGGTGCACACCCACAGCCCTGGAGGCCACCGAGGGCTGGTCGGTGCAAGACGGGCGACGGCGTCGCCGACGATCGCTGCATCCCGGCGGCCCCTGGGCATCATGGCGGCGGCGACCAGCCCGAGCGAGGCGGGCCTGCGGCGGCGCAGCCGGCGGACCACCATCGCTGGTGCCGCCGGCCGAAACGACCGCCGACCGAGGACGAGCCGGGGCACCGTGGTGGGGGCGGCACCCTCACCGGGGCAGAGGAGGTCGCAAGGCCGGTGCCCGGCCCGCAGCTCGGCAGCGACGACCGCCCCCGCCGAGGTGCCGACGATCAGGTCGGCCCCACGGGCGTCCCACCCGGTCGCCTCGGCGATGCCGGCGAGGACGCCGACGTGCCACGCGTGGCCCACGAGGCCTCCGCCTCCCAGCACGACGCCGATGCGGGCCTGCTCCCTCACCGGCCTGGCGGTGGTGGCGCGCCCCCTCGGGCCCGGTCGCGCAACGTCTCGAGCATGGCGGTGAGCTCGGCCACCCGCTCGGGTCCGAGAGGTCCGACGAGGTGTCGCTCCAAGCTGTCCAGGTGCGCCGGCATCGCCGCCTCCAACGCCGCCCTGCCGGCGTCGGTCAGCACGGCGAAGGCCCCCCGGCGGTCGGACGGGCACGCCTCCCGACGGATGAGCTTGGCCTCCTCCATGCGGTCGACGAGCCTGCTCAGGCCGCTGGTGCTCAGCGCCGCCTGGGAGGCCAGCTCGCTCATCCGCAGCTGCTGGCCGGGGCTGCGGACCAGGCGGATGAGGATCTCGAACCACCCGATGGTGAGGTCCGTAGCGGCCTCGAGCTCGCGGCCCACGAGGGCCACGAGGGCGGCGTGCGCCTCCAAGAGCATGCCGAACGCGGTGATGCGTCCGTCATCCCAGTCGGGGTGCACGGGGGACACTCTAGTTGACGAGGTCTTTGCAGGAGCAACAGTCCCATCTGGGAAGAGTTGGAGAAGAGCGAAGAAGGTCCGGATCGACCGGGAGGATCCACCCGTGCTCGACCGCGGCGACGTGCGCGACGGGCGTGCCGCTCGCGGACGGCCCCGCCACTACCATGGCCGGTCCCTCCGTCGCCGATCCCCTCGAGCGTGTCCATGGCCCGAAGCTCCGAGTTGGAGGCCGAGCAGGCCTGGGTGGACCATGCCTACGACTGCCTGGAGGCGACCCGTCGGCGGGTCCTGCGCTTGCGCGACCTCACCGAGGTGGGACCCGGCGGCACGCACCAGGCCCGCCTCGAGAGCGAGGTGGTCGAAGACACCATCCGGGCCCGGATGGCCCAGCTGGAGCTGGGCGACGGCGCCCTGGTCTTCGGTCGGATCGACCCACAGGGGTCGGCCGAGCGGTTCTACATCGGTCGGGTCGCGGTTGCCGACGACGACCAGGAGCCAGTGGTGGTCGACTGGCGGGCGCCTGTCGCCGAGCCCTTCTACCGGGCGACCGGCCGCCACCCGATGGGGCTGTCCCGCCGGCGCCACTTTGCCAGCCGCGGCCGTCGCCTCCTCGACTACGAGGACGAGCTCTTCGACGACGGCTTCGGTCTAGACGACATCGGTGACGTCGACGGCGTCGACCCCGGCGCCGACGGGCTGGCCGGCAAGCGGGTGTTGCTGCGGGCGCTCGAGCGTCCCCGGACGGGGCGGCTCGGCGACATCGTCGGCACCATCCAGGCCGAGCAGGACGAGATCATCCGCTCCGAGCTCGGGGGGGTGGTGGTGGTCCAAGGTGGACCGGGCACGGGCAAGACGGTCGTCGCGCTGCACCGGGCCGCCTACCTGCTCTACACCCACCGCTTCCCGCTCGAGGGTCAAGGGGTGCTGGTCGTCGGGCCAAACCGGCTCTACCTCAGCTACATCGACCGGGTCCTCCCCTCGCTGGGTGAAGCCGGGGTCGAGCTGGCGGTCCTCGCCGACCTGGTGCCCGAGGCGGTGGGTGACCGGCGGGAACGCCCTGAGGCGGCCCGGGTCAAGGGTGATCTGCGCATGGCGGCGGTGCTCGCCAAGGCCGTTGCCGACCGACAGCGCCCGCTGCGCGGCGACCTGGTCGTCGGGCTCGGCCTGCAGTGGCTGCGCTGCGATGTGGCGTCGAGCCGGCGCCTGGTCGAGCGGGCCCGGCGCCGGGCCGACCGCCACAACGCCGGGCGACGCCTGGTCGAGCAGGGACTGTGGGAGGTGCTCGCCCGCAGCGCCGCCCGCACCGAGGTCGAGCCGGCGGCGGTGCGCGAGCAGCTGGGTCGCCACGACGACGTGCGGGCGGCCCTCGAGTGGATGTGGCCGGTGCTCGACCCCGCCGAGCTGCTGCGCGACCTGTTCGGATCGCGGGCGCTCACTCGCCTGGCCGCCGCCGGCCGGCTCGACGACGACGAGCAACGGGCCCTGTACCAGGAGCGGGGCGAGGTCGCCGCCACCGATGTTCGCTGGACGGGGGCCGACGTCGCCCTGCTCGACGAAGCCCGGGCCCTCCTCGGCCCCCGTCCCTCGGAGACCGACGACCAGCTCCGGTCCTACGGTCACCTGGTGGTCGACGAGGCTCAGGACCTGTCTCCCATGGAGCTGCGCATGCTCGCCCGCCGTTCGCTCGGGGGCTCGATGACCGTGGTGGGTGACATCGCCCAGGCGACGGGGGCGTGGGCCCCGTCGAGCTGGGACGACGTCCTCGAGCAACTGCCGTCCCGGCACCCGCCCCGCGTCCACGAGCTGACCGTCGCCTACCGCACCCCCGCCACGCTGTTGGGCCTGGCCGCCCGTCTGCTCCCCGCTGCCGCACCCGGGCTGGCCCTGCCCCGGTCGGTGCGCGAGCACGGCGAGGTACCGCTGGTGGTGGCCTCGGAGCCCGACCGGCTCGGCGCCGAGGTGGCGCGGCGGGCCGAGGCCGAGCGGCAGGCGGTGGACGAGGGCAACGTCGCCGTGGTGGTGCCGGCGTCGTTGGTCGAGGAGGTCGCCGCGGCACTGGCGGCGGCGGGCATCGACCACGGCCGAGCGGAGACCGGCGGCCTCGACGCCCGGGTCACGCTGGTGCCCGTGCACCTGGCCAAGGGCCTCGAGCTCGACTCCGTGATCGTGGTCGAGCCCGCCGCCGTCGTGGCCGAGGAGCCGCAGGGGCTAAGGGCGCTCTACGTCGCCCTCACCCGGGCCACCCGTCGTCTCACCCTGGTCCACGCTCGGCCGCTTCCCCCCGCCCTCGCCGGCGGTACCCCCTGCCCGTGAGCGACGGCGAGGCAGCCCCGCCGGTGACGATCAAGGTCCGGGCGAACGGGCCGTTGAAGGTGACCGGTCCCGTGCGTCTCGTCGACCACGAGGGCCGAGCCTTCGAGCTCGACGGCGACGACGTGGTGCTGTGCCGCTGCGGCCGGTCGGCCGCCAAGCCCTTCTGCGACGGCAGCCACCGCAACCCGGCTTTCGACGGGACCTGCGGCGGTGGGGGCTGACCCGCTCGAAACTCCCATGGCCCGGGGGGATCAGTCTGTCGCCGTCAGCTGGTGGCGGTCACCTCGTAGCCGGCTTCGTGGATGGCCGAGCGAACGTCGTCGTCGCTGATCGAGCCGACGACCACCACCGTCTTGGCGGCGACGTCGACCTCGACCTGCTCGACGCCGTCCATCGGTGCCAGCTCGCCTTCGATGGCGCGCTTGCAGTGGTCACAGCTGATGCCGGGCACGGAGTAGGTGCGTTCCATGGGCCGAAGGCTAGGTGGGCACCGCCGCGAGCCGCCGGCCACGCCTCGAGCGTGCCGGGCCGCTAGTGCTGCTCGTCTCGAGGGCGGGCCAGCCGCCATGCTGCCGGCAGCAGCACACCGGCGGCGACCAGCTTGATTGCGTCGCCGATGACGAAGGGCGCCAGCCCCTTCTCGACGGCGGTGGCGGCGCCGACGTCGAGCACGTGGGCCAGCCAGGTGACCCCGAAGAGGTAGATCACCGCGGTGCCGGCGAGCATGGCCGGCACCGACGTGAGCAGGGTGCGGTCCTGACGACGCTCGGCGAGGCGTCCGACCAGCGCGGCCGCCACCACGAACCCCACGAGGTAACCGCCGGTCGGCCCCGCAACCACGTCCCACCCGCTGGCCCCGTCGGCGTAGAACGGCAGCCCGATGGCTCCCAGGACCACGTAGAGCAGCTGGCTGGCGGCCCCGGCCTGCCAACCCAGGCCGGCCCCGGCCAGGAGCACGGCGAAGGTCTGGCCCGACACCGGCACCGGCGTCCACGGCAGGAAGAACGTGAACCGGGCGGCCAGGGCGGTGAGCAGGGCGAAGCCCACCACCAGGGCGACGGTCCGTATCCGGCTCCTGGGCAGGAGGTCGGCGAGGGTGAGCGGGGCGGCGACTGCACTGGCCACGGCGTGCCTTTCGTCGAGAGCGATCGCCACTGTGACCGGGGTGCGGCGCCAGGCGTTACCCGCTCGTGGCGGGAGCACCGGGCCTAGGCTGGGCCCGGATGAGCGGCGCCAGCGTCGAGGTGCGCAGCCTCAGCAAGTCCTTCGGGCCCACGCCGGTGCTGTCTGATGTCTCGCTGCGGGTCGAGCCCGGAATGGTGCTCGCCCTCCTCGGTCCGAGCGGGTGCGGCAAGACCACCCTCTTGCGGGCGATCGCCGGCCTGGAGGTGCCCGACGCCGGTGAGGTGCAGGTCGGCGAGCGGCTGCTGACGGGCCCGGGGTCGCTGGTTCCCCCCGAGCGTCGCCACATCGGCATGGTCTTCCAGGACTGGGCCCTCTTCCCCCACCTCAGCGTGGCGGGCAACGTGGGCTACGGCCTGCCCCGGACCGAGCGCAGCGCCGATCGGGTGGAGGCAGCGCTGGCCATGGTTGGCCTCCAGGGTCTGGCCGACCGGTCACCGGGAACCCTCTCCGGGGGCCAGCAGCAGCGGGTGGCGCTGGCCCGGGCGTTGGCCCCTCGTCCCTCGGTCCTGCTGCTCGACGAGCCGTTCTCCAACCTCGACACCGCCCTGCGGGCGGAGGTGCGCACCGAGGTGCACCGGCTGCTGGTCGAGCTCGGCATCACCACCGTGTTCGTCACCCATGACCAGGAGGAGGCCTTCGTCCTGGGCGACGAGGTGGCGGTCATGCGCGACGGGGTGATCGAGCAACGGGCTGCTCCCGCCGCCCTGTACGCGGCACCGGCGTCCCCGTGGGTGGCCGGGTTCGTCGGTGATGCCAACCTCGTGCCCGGGCACGCCCACGGCCACCACGCCGACACCCCCGTGGGGCGAGTGCCGCTGGCGGCCCGAGCCGACGGCGGCGTCCAGGTCCTCGTGCGCCCCGAGGCCCTCGCCCTGGTGCCAGGCGACGACGCCGTGGTCGAGCTGGTGGAGTTCTACGGCCACGACAGCGTGTACGAGGTCGCCCTCGACGCCGGGCCTCGGCTGCGAGCTCGGGTGCCCGCCTCCCTGGCGCTGGCTCGCGGCCAGCGGGTGGGGGTGCGCTACGCCGGCTCGCCGACCTCGGCGTGGTTGCTCTCCGAGGATGCCTCGCTCACGCCACCGGGGTCAGCACCGGCGGCGCTCGGGTCTCGTCGGTAGCCGCCGGCTCCGGTGGTGGCCCGTGCCCGGGCGACGGCTCCCGGTCGGCTTCTCGGATCACCAGCAGGGCCATCGGCAGCGCCGAGAGCAGCACCAGCGCCAGCGCCGGTGCCGCGGCGCGCCCGAAGAAGGCCTCGCTGGTGGCACTCCACACCCGGGTGGCCAAGGTGTCGAACCCGGTGGGGGCGAGCAGCAAGGTTGCGGGCAGTTCCTTCATGCAGGTGAGGAACACCAGGGCCAGCCCGGCCAGCACCCCGGGGCGCACCAGGGGCAGGATCACCGCCCGGGTGGTTGACGGTCGCGAGCGTCCGAGCAGCCGCGAGGCCTCTTCCAGCGACGGGTTGACCTGGAGCAGCGACGAGCGGATGGCCCCCACGGCCTGGGGCAGGAACAGCACCACGTAGGCGAAGACCAACAGGGTGCGGGTCTGGTAGATCGGCGTGGCGATCCGGGCGCCGAAGAACACCAGCGACAAGGCGACCACCACCCCGGGGAGGGCGTAGCCGGTGAACGACGCCCGCTCCACCAGCGACGAGAGCCGGCCGGGATGGCGGGCGGCGAGGGTCGCCACCGGCCAGGCGGCAACCACCGCCGTCACTGCTCCCAGCGCTGACGCCGTCAGGCTGTTGGCGGCCAAGTTGGCGGTGAGGCCCACCGGTTCGCCGGCGGCGACTCCCCGCACCAACCAGTAGGCGATCACGCCGAGGGGCAACACGAGGGCGACGCCGAGCAGGGCGGCGCAGGCGGCCACCGCCGGCCAGCGCCATCGCCCCAGGGGCGCGACCGGGGCCCGCCGGCTGCCTCCGGCATGCAGGCGGTGGTACGACGCCCGGCCTCGGGTGCGGTGCTCGGCGGCCAGGACCACTGCGGTCAGGCAGACGAGCACGAGACCGAGCACCGCCGCCGCCGAGCGGTCGAGCGATGCCCGGTACTGCACGAAGATGACTCGGGTGAACGAGTCGAAGCGCAGCAGCGAGACGGCCCCGAAGTCGCTCAAGGTGTAGAGGGCCACGAGCAGGGAACCGGCGGTGATGGCCGGGCGCAGCTGGGGCAGCGTGACGTGGAGGAAGGTCGACCACCGGCTCCGCCCCAGGGTGCGGCTCGCTTCTTGGAGCGCGGGATCGAGCCGGCGCAGTGCCGCCCGGGTCGTGAGCAGCACGTAGGGATAGGTGAACAAGGTCAGGACCAGCCACGCCCCGATGAAGCCGTAGAGCGACGGCAGCCGTTGCACGCCGAGCGGCTCGAGCCAGCCCTGGACGAGGCCCCTCGGACCGAGGGCGGCGACAAAGGCGAAGCCGCCGACGTAGGTGGGGATGGCGAGGGGCAGCGCGGTGAGCACGACCCACAGGCGCCGCCCGGGGAGGTCGGTGGACACCGTGAGCCACGCCAGGGGGACGGCGATGGCGACCGCCGACGCGGTCACGGCCACGGCGAGGACGGTCGTACGGGCCAGGAGCTGTGCCGTGCGCCCGGCGGTGAGCACGTCGGCCACGCCATCGGCCCCGGCCTCACCGGCCCGGACCACCAGGTACACCGCCGGCAGCAGGGCGGCCAGGGCCACGATCACCCCGGCGACCGTCGTTCCCGGCGAGGCTCGCCGCCGCCAGCGGCGGCTCGACGCGGCCGCGTTTCCCCCCCTTCTCGCTGTTCTTCCGCCTGTGGTCGTCACCAGGTGGCGCTCGGGGAGGAAGGAGGGGCGAGTGGGCCATCGCCGAAGCACCTCGCTCAGATGACCCCCACCTCGGTGAGCAGGTCGAGCGTCCCCTGGAGGTCGGCCAACCCGTTCAGGTTGATGTCGGGCTGCTTGAGCGACTCGAGGTCGGGCAGGGCCGGGTCGGCTTCCACGCCGTCGACCAGGGGGATCTCGAAGGTCTCCTCGGCGAAGTACTGCTGGGCGGGCTCGCCGAGCAGGAACTCGAGGAGCCGCTGGGCCTCTTCGGTGTGGTCGGCGGTGTCGAGGATGCCCACCCCGGCCACGTTCACCAGCGAGCCGAGGTCGCCGTTGGGGAAGAGGTGGTTGGCTGCGGGGAACGCTGGGTCCTCGGCGAGGAAGCGGTAGAGGTAGTAGTGGTTGACCAGACCGAGCTCGATCTCCCCGGCGCCGGCCGCCTCCACGATGGCGATGTTGTTCTCGTACACCTTGGGCTCGTTGGCCTTGATCCCTTCGAGCCACGCCCGAGCGCCGTCTTCCCCCAGCGCGACCCGCATGGCGGTCACGAAGGCCTGGAACGACCCGTTGGTGGGCGCCCAACCGATCTTGCCGCCGCCCCAACGGGGATTGGTGAGGTCGAGCACCGAAGCGGGGAGATCGTCCTCGCTCAGCAGGGCGGTGTTGTAGACCGCCACCCGGGCCCGGCCCGACACGCCGACCCACTCGCCGTCGACCGACCTGAACTGCGGATCGACCCGTTCGAGGAGCGCGGGGTCGAGTGGACGGAAGCTCCCCGCATCCGACAGCGCCCCGAGCGCCCCAGCGTCCTGACCGAAGAAGACGTCGGCGGGGGAGTTGTCGCCCTCCTCCAGGATCGCCCCGGCGAGCTGGGCGGTGTCCCCGTAGCGCACCTCCACGTCGATGCCGGTCTCGCCCTCGAACTGGGCGATCACCGGCCCCACCAGCTCCTCGCTGCGCCCTGAGTAGATGGTGAGCTGAGGAGCCGACGCGTTGGCGCCCGAGTCAGCGTCGGACCCGCACGCCCCGAGCGCGAGCGCGAGGGCGGCCAGCAGGGCGACAAGGGGTCGGGTGGTCATGGATCTCCTCGAACGTCGGTCGGTGCCCGGGGGGCACCTGGTTAGGGATCCTTAACCTACGGCGTCAGCGGCGGCAGCGTCAACGCGCCGGCCGTCCACCTTTCCGGTTCAGGTCGCCGGAGCGGGGACAGGAAGGGACACCATGATTCGCTGGGCGGCGAAGGGACCGATACCCACGTGGCGCCCCTCGATGCTGACCGTCATCGTCCCGTCCGGTGAGGCGGCGGTGAGCTCGCCGGACATGCCCGGCTTCACCAGGTTCTCCTCGAGGAACTCGAGGACTCCGGGGGCGAACTCCAGCTCCTCGGGGATGCGGGTCACGACGAAGCGGCCTCCGACCTCGACCTCGGCGAGGGGGACGACCTCGGGCTCGGTGTAGGCGGAGCCGGGAATGGGGTTGCCGTGAGGGCAGGTGGTGGGACCGCCGAGCAGCCGGTTCATGGCCGTCTCCACCTTGTCGTTGAGCACGTGCTCCCAGCGCCCGGCCTCGTGGTGGGCCTCGGCCCAGTTCAGCCCGAGGACGTCGGTGAGGAAGCGCTCGGCGAGGCGGTGGCGGCGCACCACCCGCTCGGCCAGGGCCAGGCCGTCAGCAGTGAGGTGGATGCCGTCGTCGACGGTGACGAGCCCCTCGGCGGCCATCCGTCGCACCATCTCCGAGACCGCCGGACGGGAGATGTCGAGGCGGTCGGCGATGCGGGCCTGGATGACCTCGAGGTCGTCTTCTTGCAGCTCGAAGATCGCTTCGCAGTACTCGGCGAAGGCAGTGCGTGAATCCGGCGGTGGCATGATGCCAAGCGTAGCCAGGAGGGCATTGGGGTGGACCGGGGGTCCCGGCGGTGGCCGCCGGGTTCGTCGACGGCTACCACCTGGTCGTGTGCCGGGCCCTCCTCGACCGGCGCCTCGCCGCGCCGGTCATCCTCCTCGCTCCCGTGGTGTTCGCGGGGCCTGCGAACTTTCGACGTCGGCGGGCGGCTCGTTAGGATCCGCCGAATGACACCGAAGAGCGGCACCCACTCGATCGGCCCCAGCAACGGGCAGCTGACCGTCAACACCTACGTCGGGGGGATGGGCTCGAAGATGGGCCATGACCTCGTGCTCGAGGCCAAGAGCTGGAGCGGCACGTTGAACCTCGACCCCGACAACCCATCGGCATCGTCGGTGCAGGTCACCATCAACCCGCGCTCCCTCGAGGTCATCCAGGCCAGCGGCGGGCTCAAGGCTTTGAGCGACAAGGACAAGAAGGAGATCGCCCAGAACCAGGACAAGACCCTCCAGACCGACAAGTTCCCCGAGATCACCTTCCAATCGACGTCGGTGAGCGGAAACGCCCCGCGGCTCTCGGTGCAGGGTGACCTCACCATCAAGGGCACCACTCGGCCGGTCACACTCGATGTGACCGCCGAGGAGTCCGGCGGGCAGGCCCAGGTGACGGGCAAGACGAAAATCGTGCAGACGGAGTTCGGGATCAAGCCCTACTCGAAGATGGGCGCGCTCAAGGTCAAGGACGCCGTCGACCTCCAGATCAACCTCAGCCTGCCCTCGGCCTGATCGCAGCCGCATCCCGCGGCCTCTCGTCGTTCAGGTCCTTCCGGCTCGGAGCTTCAGTCGCGGCCCGCTCGTCGCCGGTGCGCCAACTGCTCCACGCGTTCGAGCCCGTGATGCAGCGGTGCCCCCAGACTGCCTGACGTGGCGGAGCCAGCGATGACGGCGACCGGCGGGAAGGGGTGACGTCGACGTCGCTGGCGACCTCGGTGTGCGAGCTCGACGGCGTCATCGCCAGCGCCGGGTTCTCGTCCGGCCATCGTTTCGTGGTCGGTCACTGGGACCAGTCGCCGTTGGGACCGATGGACGACGTGATGTGGGCCCGTCCCGACGGCGAACGAGTTCTGATCGTCGACCGCCCGGTGACCGGCGCGTTCATCACGTCGGTCTACCGTTTCGACCGCGTCGAGGTGTTGCCGCTGTCGGTTCGGACTGACGTCGACACGTTGGTGGTCACCGCCGGGGAGCTGCGCTTGGCCCTGCGGGCTGGGCGCAGGTGGCGGATCCCCTTCCGCAGGCTGCGAAGTCGGACCTCGCTGCGATCGATCGAGCGGCTCGTCGCCCGAATCCTGCTGGACGTGCGCACCTTCGGCACCAGCCCGACCGGTGTGCGGGAGTGGTACCGGGCCAGCGAGTACCGGCCGGTGGTGGCCGCCGAGGCCGCACTCGGCGGCCACGACCTCGGTTCCCTGACCCGCTTCCCCCAACCGACCCACTTCGGGTTCAGCGAACCGCCTCGGCGACCGGCCATCGTCCGGATACGGCCGAGGCTGGAGGACCCGTCCGGTCGGCTAGGGGACGTGCTGCGGGAGGTCGGCTCGCCGGGTGACACCACGGAGTGATCGACGGCGAGCGGTGAGGGTTGGACCGCGAGCAGGCCGGTCGTCATCACCCACTCCCTCGAGGTGCACGAGGGGCGGTCGCATGACGTCTCCTCTCGGCCTCTGTTCTTCTTCGGTCCGGCCGTCTCGCCGGCGCTCGCCGAACCGGCCCCGTGCCCCCTACCCTTGCGCCATGGCCGCGTCGCTCGACGCCGAGGTGACAGCGCTGGCCCGTCACCTGGCCGGGGCTGGCGACAGCCGTCATCGGCGGGTGGTCGAGTCCTCGTGGTGGACCGAGCAGATGCTCGAGTGGGCCATGTCGCACCCGTCGTTCAAGACCCAGCTGTTTCGCTTCGTCGACGTGTTCCCGTCGACCGTCGACGACGCCGATGTGGTTCGGCACCTGTGTGAGTACTTCGAGGGCAGCAACGCCCCCAAGCTCCTCGACGTCGGGCTGGATGCGGCCGAGCACCTGCCCCTCGGCCGGGCGGCCGCCGCGTCGCTGGCACGCCGGAACATCCGCAGGGTGGCGCAGCAGTTCATCGTCGGGGCCGACCCCCGAGCGGCGGTCGAGCGGCTGGAGCGTCTCTGGCGCGGGGGCAGCGCCTTCACCGTCGACCTGCTGGGCGAGAAGACCCTCACCGAGCCCGAAGCCAACCACTACGCCGCCCGGGTGGAGGACCTCCTGGCCGTGCTCTGCGAATGCAGCCGCCGTTGGCCAGCTGACGAGCGCCTCGAGCGGGACGATCTCGGTCCGCTGCCCAGGGTCAACGTGAGTGTCAAGCCCACCGCGCTCGCGTCCCGGTACGCCCCGCTGACGGCCGACGAGGGCTTGGAGCAGGTCAAGAGCCGACTGCGGCCGATCCTCCGGCGGGCACTCGCCGCCGGCGCCTTCGTCCACCTCGACGCCGAGCACTACGACGTGAAGGACCTCACCCTGCAGCTCTTCCGCGAGCTGCTGGGCGAGCCCGACCTGGCCGAGGTCGAGGCCGGAGTGGTGATCCAGGCCTACACCAGGGACTCCTTCCGCGACCTGGCCGACCTTATCGCCTTCTCTGCTGAGCGACCCCGGCCGATCACCGTGCGACTGGTCAAGGGGGCCTACTGGGACACCGAGACGGTCACCGCCCAGGCCGCCGGCTGGCCGGCACCGGTCTACGTGCGCAAGGAGGAGACCGACGCCAACTACGAACGCTGCACCCGGCTCCTGCACGACCACCACGGCAAGGTGCGGGCCGCCTTCGGGACCCACAACCTTCGCTCCATCTCCTACGCCGTGCAGTACGCCCGCTCCAAGGGCATCCCCGATGACGGCTACGAGATCCAGCTGTTGTACGGCATGGCCGAGCCGATCCACACCGCCGTCCGCCGCCTGGGCCTGCGCCTGCGGGTGTACGCGCCCGTCGGCGACCTGGTGCCGGGGATGGCCTACCTGGTCCGACGGCTGCTGGAGAACACCGCCAACGAGAGCTTCGTCCGGCGCCGCTTCGTCGAGGGTCGGGCGCTCGACGAGCTCCTCGCGCCACCCGCCCCCGAGGCCCCGGCGGGGCCGGCCGAGGTCTTGGCCGCTCCAACCGAGACCGACCCGTCGTCGCCGGGCGACTACCACCCCGAGCCCGTCGCCGAGTGGCGCGACGCCTCGGTTCGGGCCCGATTCGGTCGCTCCATCGAGCGGGTACGCCACCGCGGCTTCGGGCTGGTCGTGCCGGCAAGCATCGGTGGGCGTCGGGTGATGACGACCGACACGATCGCCTCGGTCGACCCCGCCGAACCGTCGACGGTGGTGGCGTCTTCCGCCCGCTGTGGGCCGGCCGAGGCCGGCGAAGCGGTCGAGACCGCGCTGAGGGCTTGGCCGGCGTGGGCGGCCACCACGGCGGCCGAGCGTGCCGGCGTGCTGTTCCGGGCGGCGGCGTGGATGCGGGCGCGGCGCAACGAGCTGGCCGCCCTCGAGGTGTTCGAGGCAGGCAAGCCCTGGCCCGATGCCGACGCCGACGTGTGCGAGGCGATCGACTTCTGCGAGTACTACGGCCGGCAGATGCTTCGCCTCGATGCGGGCGCCACGGTCGACTCGCCCCCGGGGGAGAGCAACGGACTGCAGTACCGGGGCCGCGGCGTCGGCGTCGTCATCTCACCGTGGAACTTCCCGCTCGCCATACCCACCGGCATGGTCGCTGCCGCACTGGTGACCGGGAACAGCGTCGTCTTCAAGCCGGCCGAGCAGACGCCGGCGGTGGCGGCCCAGCTGGTCGAGGCGTTCTCCGCCGCCGGGCTCCCCGAGGGCGTGCTCGCCTTCGTCCCCGGGCTCGGCGACGAGGTCGGGGCCCCGCTCGTCGAGCACCCGGCGGTGTCGTTCATCGCCTTCACCGGCTCGCTGCCGGTCGGCCTGGGCATCGTGGAGTCGGCCGCCGTGCACCGCCCCGGACAGCGCCACGTCAAGCGGGTCGTCGCCGAGATGGGCGGCAAGAACGCGGTGATCGTCGATGCCGACGCCGACCTCGACCAGGCCGTGCCCATCGTCATCACCTCGGCGTTCGGGTACTCCGGCCAGAAGTGCTCCGCGTGCTCGCGGCTCGTCGTGGTCGACGGTGGGGCCGGCGGGGCCGAGCAGCTCCTCGAGCGGCTGGTGGGCCGGGCCCGGGGGCTGCGCATCGGCCATCCCAGCGAGATGGGGGTCGACCTCGGCCCCCTCATAGACGCCGAGGCCCACCGCCGGGTGCGCTCCTATGTCGAGGACGCCGGCGACGAGGGCCGGGTGGCCTTGACCCGCCACGACGTGCCGTCTCGCGGGTTCTTCGTCGGGCCCACCATCGTCACCGACGTCCCTCCCCGCGGCCGACTCGCGAGTGACGAGATCTTCGGACCGGTGCTCTCGGTCATGCAGGTCGACACCTTCGACGAGGCGCTGGCGGTGGCCAACGACACCGACTACGCGCTGACCGCGGGTGTGGTGTCGAGGTCTCCGTCCCACATCGACGAGGCCGTGCGGCAGCTGAGGGCCGGCAACGTCTACGTCAATCGGGCGATCACCGGAGCGGTGGTGGGACGCCAGCCCTTCGGGGGCTTCGGGTTGTCAGGCGTGGGTTCGAAAGCCGGCGGTCCCGACTACCTCCTCCAGTTCCTCGACCCGGTGGCGGTGAGCGAGAACACGTTGCGCCAGGGCTTCGCCCCGGACGACGGGGACTGAAAGCCCGCTCGAGCCCGTCCCGAACCGCCGCACCCTCTCGTCGATCGGGACCGTCAGCAGGCCGGCGGGGAGAGGCTCGGCTGGCCGCGGGCTGGAAGGTAAGCGTGATGGAAGCGATCGAGCTCCGCAGCCCCGCCTTCGACGACCACGCGCCGATCCCGCCCCGCTTCTCCAGGGATGGAGACGACGTCTCGCCACCGCTCGAGTGGAGGGGCGTTCCCGAGGGCACCGTCGAGCTCGCCCTGGTCTGCGAGGATCCCGACGGACCGGGCGGGACCTTCGTGCACTGGGTCGCGTCCGGCCTCGACCCGTCACTGACCGGCCTCGGCGAGGGCGAGCTCCCGCCGGGAGCGGTCGAGGGCGCCAACGACTACGGCGGCACCGGCTACGGCGGTCCCCAGCCGCCGGTGGGCGACCCCGCCCACCGCTACTTCTTCCGCCTCTACGCCCTTTCCGAACCGCTCGCCGTGTCCCCCCGTGCCTCGGCTGAGGACCTCCGCCGGGTGATGGACGGCAAGGAGCTGGGCCGCGGCACGCTCGTCGGAATCTTCCAGCGGTAGGGCTCGCCCGTCGCTCGCGGTCGGCGTCAGGGTCCGGTGAGCACCCGGGCCAGTCGCGAGGCGTTCAGGTGGGCGATGGCCTCGATGGTGATCATCGGATTGACGCCCGAGGCCGTCGGGAAGGTGGAGCCGTCACAGATGTAGAGGCCCTGGACCTCCCACGTCTCGCCTTCCGGATTGCAGGCCGAGTGGCTGGGGGAGCCGCCCATGCGGGCCGACCCCATGATGTGGAAGGAGGTGAAGACGCACCGTCCCGCCTGCCACCCGCACCGGTCGGCCGCTTCCAGGAACCCTTGGCGGCCTCGCCCCCGGCCCGGCTGGTAGGTGACCCAGTCCTTGTGGGCCGAGAAGATGCGGGTGGCGCCGGCGGCCTCGAGCACCTGGGCGCCCCCGACCAGGCCGGTTCGGACGTGGTCGACGTCGAAGTCGTTGAGCCGGTAGTGGACCACAGGCTCGCCGTCGCGGCCGACGCGCACCTCCCCCTCGCTGCTGTCCCGCAGCAGCAGGCCGATGGGGACGAGGTGGGCGAGCTGTCCCATGAGGTCCTCGTGCTGGCGCGCTCCCCTCCAGGGCGCGTACATGGCGAGCACGCTCGGGTGGAAGGGCGCCGACTCCAACTTCATGCCGAACCCGCCGTGGAGATCAGCCAGCTCGTCGGAGTAGACCGCCTGCATCACGCCCTCCCACGGGCGGATCTCCTCTTGGAAGACCCCGGCCAGGCCGGTCACGGGATGGAGCCGGAGGTGGCGGCCGATGTTCTGGTTCTCGAGGCCCGAACGCCGCAGGAGGGCGGGGGTGTGGATGGCCCCGGTAGCCACCACCACGGCTCGGGACCGCACCGTCACCTTGTGGCCGTCCCTGGTCCGGGCTTCGACGCCCTCGGCCCGGCCACCTCGGACGATCACTCGCTCGGCGCGCGTTCGCACCAGGATGCGAGCCCCTTGCCGCCACGCGTCGGCCAGCCACGTCTTGGTGGTGGACTGCTTGGCTCCGGCCAGACAGCCAAAGGGGCTGTACCCGCACACCGCCTCGTCGCAGCCCCGCACGTTGCGGGGCATGAAGTCGACGTGCCACCCGAGTGCCTCCAGGCCCCGCTTCATCACCTGCTCGCGCCGAGACGGCCGGCTGTGGTCAGAGGTGACGCCGAGGCGATCCCACACCGCGTCGAGGCTGCGGGTGTAGTCGTCGGAAACCGCGGCGTCGACACCGTGCCCGGCCCACTCCGTCCGGATCTCGTCTGGGGTGCGGAAGGAGGTGGAGAAGTTCACCACCGTCCCACCGCCCAGGCACGCCCCGGCGAACAGCCCCACGCTCTGGTCGGCGGTGGCCAGGGCGGCGCTGCCCAGGTACAGGCGTGAGTACCCGTCGAGCTCGGCACCGTCGAAGTCCCCGTCGTCGAGGTAGTCGCCGGCCTCCAGGACGACCACGTCGAGGCCGGCGTCGGCCAGCACGGCCGCCGCCGTGCCGCCCCCCGCGCCCGATCCCACCACGCACACGTCGCAATCGAGGCTGACCTCCCGGTCGACGGCGCTGGGCTGGATCTCTTTGCGAGAAGCGTCGGCCACCCGGCCGGGTGGGCCCGGGTAGCCGATCGAGTCCCACGCCGGGTTGCGTCCGTTCGCCGCCGGGAGGATGTAGGAGAGCGACGTGACCGCCTTCCGCAGGGCCTGGAAGGCGGCCCGGCGCTGGGAGAGGCGGCTGTCGCACCACGAGAGCAGGACCCGCTCTCGATCCCCCCGAGGCAGGTCCCGGAAGCGACGAAAGCCGCCGCCGCCGACCAGGGTGACGAGCCGGGTGTCCCACAGCGAGAGGAGCAGCTCGAGCTGCCTCCTCTCGGCGACCCGGAGGTTCGTCTCTGCCACCTGGAGGAAGGCCTCGGGTACGCCGAGGGCGCTCGCGGAAGGACGCGTCTCGGAACCGGGCACGAACGTGTCGCAGATGTCGGCCAAGGCCTGCCGGCGCCGGCCCCATGGATCCGAGGGATACACGGATGACGTGGAGCTCATACGAGGCTCGGGTCTGTGGCGGAGGCCACTGCCGCTGTCCGAGAGGACACTCCGAGCTTGGTCAGGATGTTGGTCACGTGAGGGCGCACCCTGTGCTCGGTGACGACCGGTCGCCGAGCGATGTTGGGCGTGCTCGAGCACTCAGCGAGGAGGACAAACATATCCGCCTCCCGCCTCAGCCCACCGGGCTCGGGTCAGCCGTCGGCTCCTGGCCCGTCCTTGTCCGCTCCAGCTCGGTACAGCGGTCCCGCCCCCCGCTCGGCATCGAGCGCGCTCCGAGCTGTCGGAAGACGCCCAAGGGGCCGCTGTACTGGTGTCATGTTCGCCAACACACCCGACCCGCCCTACACCGCGGTGATCTTCACCTCCCGACGCACCCTCGACGACGAGGCCCAGTACCACGCCATGTCCGAGCGGATGGAAGAACTGGCGACCAACCGGCGTGGCTATCTCGGGATCGAGTCGGCGCGCGACCCTCGTAGCAGGCTCGGTATCACCGTTTCGTACTGGGCGACCGAGAGCGATGCGAGAGCATGGAAGCAAGCTGCTGAGCACCTTGATGCCCAACGGCTGGGAGCGACCAGGTGGTACGAGGGCTACCAGGTTCGCGTTGCCTCCGTGACCCGCGCCTACGGTCGTGCAGCCTCGGTTGAGCCCGGCGAGGTGTACGACACTGACAGCCGGCCCCTTTGATCTGCCGCCGCGGCATGGGGCTGGGCAGTGCGGCCACACCGGGCGGAAACCTGACCTGGTTTCCCGCTGGGTAGTCGTGCGGCCGGGGGGTCGCGGCTGCCTTCCCCCCAGGAGACACCGGCTCGTTCCAGGCTGATTGCGCTTCCCGCGAGGAGCGCTCCGCCCCAGGAGGCTCATCAGCCCTTGCGGCGAGTGCCGAGGGGGCGGTCCCCCGGGCCGGGGCTGCCCGCTACCGCCGGTACACGCTGACGTGGGCTCTACTGTCGGCGGTGAACGGGGAGCGGCGCCAGTCGGCCCACCGCTCCTCCTTGTGCAAATTTGCCACCTGGGCCATGAGGTCGAGCTCGGCCGGCCACGCGTACCGATGGTTGGCCGGGTAGAGCCGGACCGACCCGTTCGAGAAGATCGCCTGGGTGGTGCGCATCATCTGCTCGACCGGGTCGAGCTCGGCGGTTTCGATCGAGATCCTCTCCGGCCGGGTGATCCGCGGGCGCACGACCCGGTTGTGGCGGAAATCGCCGACGTCGGGCACCCACGCTTCGACGACGAAGCGGCCGGACGGGGCGAGGTGGCGAGCAGCGTTGCGGAAGCAGTCCACCTGTGCCTGCTGGTCCGGTAGGGCGAAGATGGTGTTCACCGCCAGGAACACGAGGGCGAAGTCCCGACCAGCGTCGGCCTTGGCGAAGTCGGCAACGACCACCGGAATTCGGTCGCCGCCCGGCTTCTCCCGCAGCTTCGACACCATCTCGTCCGACGCATCGACGCCGTGGACCTCGAGGCCCCTCTCCACCAACGGAAGGGCGAGCCGCCCGGTTCCGATGCCCAGCTCGAGGACCGGTCCGCCATTGGCCAGCTCGGCGAGGCACTCGACGGTGACGTCGGTCTCCCAGTGCTCGGCGTAGAGGTCGTCGTACTCGTCGGCGATGCCAGAAGCGCCGTAGGCGGTCGGATCGAAGTCAGCCACTGCGGCAGCGTAGGCGGCCCTCAGCGCGCCTTTGGAACCTCATCCCGGCGGCGGCCAGGGCCGCCCTTCGTTGGGCGCGAACGCCTCCAGGGTGGAGACGACCGTGCTGCTTCAGTTCGCCGCGTCGGCGCCGTTGGCGGAAGCCACAAACGCGTCCCGGGGCGGGTTCGTCTCGACGGGACAGAGCCGGCGCGGGAGAAGCTCGAGCGACGGTCGTCGTCGCGTTGCACCACCAGCAATCGATCTGCCCGCTCCCCGCCCCACTGCTCGATCAGTTGGATTCAGGCACGGGCTCTCGGATGAGCGAGGATTGACGTCGTGACCGAGGACGTGCCTCTCGAGGACCTGCCGCCGGAGCTCGCCGACCGGGTGCGGGCTGCCGCCGCCCATGCCGACTACCGCAGCATCCACCACCACGACGATGGCTACCTCGTATACGCCCACAGCGGTGACCGGGTGGTGATCATGGACCTCGCCCTGGGACCCAACAACTCGGTGGCCGAGACCACCGAGACGCTCTTGGCTTCCGCCATCGTCGGGGTGACGGCCGGAGACGACGAAGGCGTGCTCGAGGTTGTCGACGGCGGCCGCCGCCGGCGCCTTGCGGTGCCCGCAGGGCTGGCCCGGCGCCTGGGCTGAACGGTCTTCGGCAATCGCCCGAGGACGGTCTGTGCTGGTTCCACCCCTACCCGAGCTGCATGCCGATCATTGCCGACGACTCGCGGGCAAGATGCTGCTCGCACGTCCAGCAGGTATCCATCGGAGAGGGCGCCATGCGCCGCTGGCAGTTCGCGGAAGATGCACTCGTGTCGCTCCTGCCCAAAGGTGCACGCAGGGGCTCCACGTGGTTCGGCAGGATGGGCGACGTCGTCCAGCAACCTCCGGTGTGGGCCGGTCTCGCGGGGGCGTTGGCGGCGGGCGGTGGGGACAGGGGCCGGCGGGCAGCCGTGCGGGGCAGCATCTGCTATTGCATCACGGCGGTCGTGGCCAACCTGGTCATCAAGCCGCTGGTCCGACGACCCCGGCCTCCCGGCGCCGGAGAGAATCGAACGGGACCGATCACGTCGTCGTTCCCGTCCGGCCACGCCGCCACCGATCTGGCGTTCACGCTGGCGGCGTCCCAGGAGATTCCGGCGCTGTTCATCGTGCTCGCCCCCGCCACCATGGCAGCTCACTGGTCAATGATCCGCAGTCGGGGCCACTACCCGACCGACGTGTTCGCCGGAGGGGTCCTGGCCGTGGTCGTGGTGTTGGCCGCCTGGAAGATCTGGCCCCCTGGCCCTCGAGGAGACGACGAGAACGACGGCGAAGGGACGAGACGGCCAGAGGGCGTCACTGCTCGTGCCACACGGGAGAACCTTGCCTGCGGGCTTCCAGGCTGACCGCGACGTTCGGTTCAGTCCACCTAACAGCGCCTCCACCGGCCACACCGCGCAGACGGGTTCCCGACGTCGCCGACGCTGCGTCCGCAACTCGGGCTACCGCGCTTCGTAGCGCTCCCGGCGGACGGTTGCCTTCCTTCCTTTGATGGCGCTTCCCCGCAGCGCGGCGATCACCTTTTCTGCTGCCGACTCGGGAACCTCCACCAGTGAGAACCGGTCGGCGATCTCGATCGCTCCGATGTCCCGGCGGGCGAGCTGAGACTCACCAGCGATGGCGCCGACCAGGTCCTGCGGCCGGACTCCCGCGGCTCGCCCGACCCCGACGAACAGCCGCGTCGTGCCACCCGGGGCTCCCCTGCCACCTCGTCGGTCCCGTCCCGCGGCTGCACTCCGGCGGCGCTCGCCGTCCGGGCCCACCGGAGCCTCGGGGATCTCGTCGTCGCCAGTGGCGGCTCCGCTGCCCTCATGGGCCAGCTTGACCGCGGCGAGCGCCACTTCCATGACGTCGAACTCATCGGCGAGCGGCTCCACCACGACCCGAAAGGGATCCAGGTCGTCGCCCAGGAGGCTCTCACGCAGCGCGGCGCGGGTGAGCTCCAGCCGCCGGGCGCGCAGGTCGGCGACGGTTGGCAGCTTCTCGACGGCGATCCGCTGCTTGGTCGCCCGCTCGATCGTCTTGAGCATCCGGTGCTCCCGCGGCTCGGCGAGCGTGATGGCTACGCCCTGGCGGCCGGCCCGACCCACCCGGCCGATGCGGTATGAATCGGGCGCACAGGGGACGTCATAGTTGACGACGTGGGTGAGCTGCTCGATGTCGAGACCGCGGGCGGCGACGTCTGTTGCCACGAGGAGCTCGGCGGTACCGCCGCGGAGCCGCCCCATGACGCGATCACGCTGCTCTTGGTCCATCCCACCGTGCAGCGCCTCGGCTCGGTAGCCACGCCCGTTCAACGTCTCGGTGAGCTGATCGACCTCGTCCCGCGTCCGGCAGAAGACGAGGGCAGCCACCGGCGCCTCCACGTCGAGGACACGTCCCAGCGCCGCCGCCTTGTGCGCCCGCGGGACCACGTACGCGCGCTGGCGCACGAGGGAAGCCTCACCCGGGGGCGACGTCGCCCTCCCGAGCTGGATCCGGACCGGGTCGTGCAGGTGGCGACGCGCCATGCCGTCGATCCGGGGCGGCATCGTCGCCGAGAAGAGCACCGTCTGCCGGTCCTCGGGAACATCTTGGAGGATCGCCTCGATGTCATCGGCGAACCCCATGTCCAGCATCTCGTCCGCTTCGTCGAGGACGACCATCTGGAGGCCCCGCAGACGAAGGGTCCGGCGGGCGATGTGGTCGAGGGCGCGCCCGGGTGTCGCGACCACGACGTCGACCCCCCGCTCGAGCGCCCGTAGCTGTCGGCCGATGGGCTGCCCACCGTAGAGGGGGAGGACGCGCCCGCCGAGCTCGCGCCCATAGCGATGAATCGCTTCGGAGACCTGCACGGCGAGCTCACGCGTGGGTACGAGCACGAGGGCCGTGGGCTCCCCACGCCGATCGTGGCGAGGGATGCGCTCGAGCACAGGCAGAGCGAACGCGGCCGTCTTTCCTGTGCCCGTCGCCGCCTGCCCGAGCAGATCGCGTCCCTGGAGCAGGGGCGGGATCGCCTCGCGCTGGATCGGCGTGGGTTCCTCGTAGCCGAGGGCCGACAGCGCCCCTAGCAGCTCGGGGCACAGCGCCAGGTCGGCGAACGTGGTGGCGTCGTCGGCGCGAGCTGGTCTCATCGTTGGGCTCCTCTTCTCGCCTGTGCACCGGTCCACGGTGACCGCGTTCGCCACGTTTCACCTCTGTTACCCACACCGTTGCCTGGAAGCGCCCCGGCACACCTACCTGCACACGCCGTCTCCCTCGCCCCGTGGCTCCACGAAGGTTCGCGATGCAGCGGATCCAGTGGAAGAGAGGAGGCAGGGACGGTCGGATCTGCTGGGACGGAGGGGCGAGGCCGCCGCTTCCAACAGATGTTCTTCGACGTGCCCCGTTTCTTTCTTGGGTCCCTTCCGTGCTCCACGCTGCCGAAGGCGCGGTGCTGTCCCGGCCGTCCAGCAGTCCCTTCCCTTGAGCGTTTCCAGGAGGCCTCGCCGGGTACGGACGCAGCATGCCGACCGTTTGCTTCGCGCCCCACCTGGCGAGCGCGCAGGCGGCCCGGCGCTTCGTCGAGGATGAGTTGCGACCAGAGGCCGTCGGTGAGGATGCTCTGTTTCGCGCCCAGCTCCTGGTGACCGAGCTGGTGACCAACGCCGTCCGGCACGCTCGAAGCCCGGTCGAGCTCACCGTGGCCAACCGGGACGGTCGCATTCGCATCGAGGCCCGCGACAACAGCACGGCAAGGCCAGCGCCGCCCCGAGTCGACGCCCACACCCGCCATCGGGGGCTTCTCCTCGTCCAGGACCTCTCCGAGAATTGGGGCGTCGACGTGCAGGGCCACAGCGGCAAGGTGGTCTGGTGCGAGGTGCGGGCCGCCTGACCGTTGCTCTGACAGGGGAGTGAAGGCCGCTCCCGGTGTTGTTCTACGGTGGTGGTGATCACGGTTGCGGAGGGGCATCCGCTATCCGCACGTCTCGGTTGATCTCATCGATCTGCAGGAACCGAGCGTGGCATCGGACGCGTGCCCCACGAAATGCGTCTCCTGATGGCGAGCTTCGATGAGTCACTGAACTGTCCCCGGTCGGGTCACGCGGAGCTTCGCCTGGACTGTGTCGGCGGTCACACAGGGAGCGCGATCGGCTTGGCGGACCTCGGTGCCGGCGGTGGCGCATTCTCGGGTCAGTGCCGGATCGTGACGAGGAGTCGGAAGATGTACGCGCAGAAGCTGAACATCAGGGAAGTCGGACGGACGACCGTTCCCGTGAGCGTCTTCGACGCCGCCTACGCCGGCACCGAGCGCTTCCTCGGGCGCTACGAGAAAGGCGTCCTCCCGTGGGAGATCTCTGCACCGCAGGCTGGCGTGGTCCAGCTTGCCCGGTCGGGGATGATCACCGGGCGCGTCCTGGACCTGGGTTGCGGCACCGGTGAGAACGCGCTGTTCCTTGCCGCTGAGGGCTTCGACGTGCTGGGCGTCGACGCCTCGTCCATCGCCATCGAAAGGGCGCGGGCCAAGGCCCGGGACCGAGATTTGCCGGTCCGCTTCGCTGTCGGCGACGCGCTCGACGTGAGTCTGCTGGGGGAGACGTTCGACACGGTGGTCGACAGCGGCGTGCTGCCCGTCTTCTCCGAGCAGGACCGTTCCTTGGTGATCGCCGGTGTCCACGCCGTGCTCGTTCCGGGTGGTCGCTATCACGTCCTGTGCTTCAGCCACAAAAAGGCGCTGCCAGCGCCGCGTCTGTCCCACGCGGACATCGTCGCCTCCTTCGCTCGAGGATGGCTCGTCGAGTCCCTCACCGAAGCGCGCTATCACGTGCTCGACGGCTACAGCAGCGACAACGCCTGGCTCGTCAGCTGCTCACGCCTCTGACCGCGCGCTCGAGGGGACAATTCCTTGCACGCGTGCCACCCGATTGCCCGGCTGCTTCGTCACGATCGTCCTTTCCGTTGGTCCGCCCGCCGAGCGATCTGGTCACCGAGGTGCCATGAGTAGGCTACGACGGCATTGCCCCCCCTTTTCGGTTACCGCGAACTCCCGGCCTCGCTTCCAGGCGCAGCCAAGCGAAGGTGGATAGATGTGGACCATACGTAAGAAGTTCTGGAACTTGTTCTCCATCGTGAAGTTCCGGGCCAACAAACCGCGGACGATACCGCCTCCGCCACAAACCGAGCGTACGCTCGTCCCGATCTCTCTGGGGGAGCGGTATCCCTCGATCCCTATCCAGACCATCCCCGTCACCGGCCATGTCCCACCGGATGAGTCGATGCGAGCCCGTCTCCTGTTCTGCAAGGTTCAGGCCTGGCTGTACCGCCGTTTCCCGCCCACCCAGCCCGGGCTTCCTCCGATCGATCCGGATCCCTTCGCCGCGCTGAGCCAGGCGTACAGCCGGGTCAACAGAGGTGCCTTCGGGCACCTGTGCTCCCCGAGGAGTACGCCGATCCCATCGATCTCGGCCACCTTGCCGTGGCGGGACCGTACGGCTGCTATCTCCAGCGGGCTGCCGGCGGCGGCTATGAGTGGGTTGCACCACCTGGAGGGGTACGAGCACCACGCCGGGCTGCGCATGCTCGGTAACCGTGTCCAGTTCGAGTTCGACGAGAGCGACCAGCGGCTCCATCCGGTCACGATCGACTGCGAGTTGGGGGTGTGCAAGCCGACCGACGACAACTGACTCCTGGCCCAGAAGATCGCTCTTTGCGCCGCCACCAACGACCTGTCGCTCGTCCGCCACTTCAACTGGGTCCATCTCGCCGCCGTCTCTCAGTTCAGCAGCGTGACTCGGAACAACCTTCCCCACGACCACCCGGTGCGGCGACTGCTCTGGCCCCACATGTGGGGTACCCATTACTCCAACGAGTTGGTGACCGAGATTCTGCTGATGAACGGCGGTGACTTCGAAGGCGTTTTCAGTTTCACCCATGCCGGTCTCTCTTCGCTCTTCGCGGACTCCTATGAGCAATACGACGTCCGCGTCATGGACCCGGTGGCGGATGCCGAGCGACGCGGGATTCTGAACGGTGGGTTCCCTCTTCCCTATCTCGAGAACCGCCAGGCTCACTTCGACGTGATGCACTCCCACGCTCGGCGGTACCTCGACCTCTACTGCGAATCCGACGACGACCTGCGGGACGATGTCAGCATGCGGTCGTGGATCGCCGAGCTCGAACAACGCCTCCCCGGCGGCGTGCACGCCTT
>JADDQY010000094.1 GCA_016781135.1 Actinomycetota bacterium | reverse complement strand
CGACCCCAACCGCTGGACGATCAAGACCCAGGAGGCCTTCCAGAGCGCCACCGAGGCCGCTCGATCCCGCAACAACCCCGAGGTCACCCCCGAGCACCTGCTCGCCGCCCTGGTGGCGCAGCGAGACGGCGTCGTGCTGCCCATCATCGAGCGCCTCGGGCTGGCGCCGCTGTCGGTGCGCAACCGCCTCGAGGACCAGCTCCAGCGCCTGCCCAAGGCCTACGGAGGCGCCGACCCCCAGATCGGCCGGGCGCTGCGCGACGTGCTGGAGGCGGCCGACGCCGCCCGGGCCGACCTCGGTGACGACTACTTGTCGAGCGAGCACCTGTTGTTGGCCATGGCCGATCGCCTCGGCACCGACCGCGAGCAGCTGCTCGGCGCCCTGCGCGAGGTCCGGGGCAGCCACCGGGTGACCAGCCAGAACCCCGAGGAGTCCTACCAGGCCCTGGAGCGCTACGGGCGCGACCTCACCGACGCCGCCCGCTCGGGCCAGCTCGACCCCGTCATCGGCCGGGACGAGGAGATCCGCCGGGTCATCCAGGTGCTGTCACGGCGCACCAAGAACAACCCGGTGCTCATCGGCGAGCCCGGCGTGGGCAAGACCGCCATCGTCGAGGGCTTGGCCCGGCGCATCGTGGAGGGCGACGTCCCCGAGGGGCTGAAGAACAAGCGGGTGATCGCTTTGGACCTCGGCTCGATGGTGGCCGGGGCCAAGTACCGCGGCGAGTTCGAAGAGCGGCTCAAGGCCGTGCTCAAAGAGATCACCGACGCCGAAGGCGAGATCATCACCTTCATCGACGAGATGCACACCGTGGTCGGCGCCGGCGCCGCCGAGGGGGCCATGGACGCCGGCAACATGATCAAGCCCATGCTCGCCCGAGGCGAGCTGCGCATGATCGGCGCCACCACCCTCGACGAGTTCCGCAAGCACGTGGAGAAGGACCCGGCGCTGGAGCGGCGCTTCCAGCAGGTCTTCGTGGGCCAGCCCAGCGTGGAGGACACCGTGGCCATCCTGCGGGGGCTCAAGGAGCGCTACGAGGTCCACCACGGCGTGCGCATCCAAGACGCCGCCTTGGTGGCCGCGGCGGTGCTGTCGGACCGCTACATCACCGGTCGCTTCCTGCCCGACAAGGCCATCGACCTCATCGACGAAGCCGCCAGCCGCTTGCGCATCGAGATCGACTCCATGCCCACCGAGATCGACGTGGTCGAGCGGCGCATGCGCCAGCTCGAGATCGAGCGGGTGGCGCTGGCCAACGAGACCGACGCCGCCTCCGCCGAGCGCCTCGAGCGCCTGGAGGCCGAGCTGGCCGACCTGCGGGAGCAGTCAGCGGCCATGAAGGTCCACTGGAGCGCCGAGAAGGAGGCCATCGCTGAGATCCGTGGCCTCAAGGAGCGCTTGGAGGCCCGCCGGGCCGACGCCGAGCGCTTCGAGCGCGACGGTGACCTGACCAAAGCGGCCGAGATCCGCTACGGCGAGCTGCCCGAGCTCGAGCGCGAGATCCACGCCGCCACCGAGCGCCTGGCCGAGCTCCAGCAGCGCCAAAGGATGCTCAAGGAGGAAGTCGACGAAGAGGACGTGGCCGAGGTGGTGAGCAAGTGGACCGGCGTGCCCGTCAGGCGCCTCATGGAGGGCGAGGTGGCCAAGCTCATCCGCATGGAAGAGGTGCTGCACGAGCGGGTGGTGGGCCAACACGACGCCGTGCACGCCGTGGCCAGCGCCATCCGCCGCTCCCGGGCCGGCCTGGCCGACCCCCACCGCCCCATCGGCTCGTTCTTGTTCCTCGGCCCCACCGGGGTGGGCAAGACCGAGCTGGCCCGGGCCCTGGCCGAGTTCCTCTTCGACGACGAGCGGGCCATGGTCCGCATCGACATGGGCGAGTACCAAGAAAAGCACACCGTGGCCCGCCTCATCGGCGCTCCTCCCGGCTACGTGGGCTACGACGAGGGGGGCCAGCTCACCGAGGCGCTGCGGCGCCGGCCCTATGCCGTGGTGCTGCTCGACGAGATCGAAAAGGCCCACCCCGACGTGTTCAACGTGTTGCTCCAGGTGCTCGACGACGGGCGCCTCACCGACGGCCAGGGCCGCACCGTGGACTTCACCAACGCCGTGCTGGTGATGACCTCGAACCTGCCCGGCGACCCCCGGGAGTTCTTCAAGCCCGAGTTCGTCAACCGCATCGACGAGATCATCCGCTTCCGCTCCCTCACCGAGGCCGACCTCGAGCACATCGTGGCCATCCAGCTCGACCACCTGCGGTCCCGGCTGGCGCCTCGCCGGCTCAGCCTGGAGGTGACCGACGAGGCCATGGCGTGGCTGGCCCGCCGCGGCTACGACCCCGACTACGGGGCCCGGCCCCTCAAGCGCCTCATCCAGCGCCACGTCGGCGACCCGTTGGCCCTGGAGCTGCTGTCGGGGCTCCACCGGGAGGGCGACACGATCGTCGTCGACGTGGCCGGCGAGGAGCTGGTGC
>JADDQY010000015.1 GCA_016781135.1 Actinomycetota bacterium | reverse complement strand
GGGGCCGGGCCGGGGCTGGCCCTCACCGTGGGCTCTGCCCGATCAGCGATGCCGGTGCTGGGCGGGATGGTGCACCTGTGACAGGGTCGCCGCCGAGTTCACCAGGGCGACGTGGCTGAAGGCCTGGGGGAAGTTCCCCACCATGCGCTTGGCCCCCACGTTGTACTCCTCGGCCAGCAGGCCGACGTCGTTGGCCAGCCCCACCAGTCGCTCGAACACCTCCCGCCCCTCTCGATGCCGCCCGAGGAGGTGGAGGCAGTCGGCCAGCCAGAAGGTGCACATGAGGAACGACCCTTCGGCGCCGACGAGCCCGTCGTCGGTGTGGTCGAGGTCGTAGCGATGCACGAAGCCGTCGACCACCAGCTCGGCCTCGACGGCTTCCACCGTGCCCCTGATCCTCGGGTCGGACGCGGGCAGGAAGTTCACCAGGGGCAGCATGAGCAAGCTGGCGTCGAGGTTCGAGGAGCCGTAGTGCTGGACAAAGGTGTTGCGCTCGGCGTCGTAGCCGTTCTCGCACACCTCGGCGTGGATGTGGTCGCGTAGCGCCCGCCACCGCTCCACCGGGCCGTCGAGCCCGAAGCGCTCGACGGCGCCTACTGCCCGGTCGAGGCCCACCCACGCCATGACCTTGGAGTGGGTGAAGTGCTGGCGACCCGAGCGAACCTCCCACAGGCCCTCGTCGGGCTCGTCCCACACCCGCTCGAGGTCGTCGAGCAGCGCCCGCTGCAGCGACCACGAGGCCACGTCGGACTCGATCCCCGCCTTGCGGGCCTCGTGGAGGGCGTCGAGGACCTCGCCGTAGACGTCGAGCTGGAACTGCGAGGAGGCGGCGTTGCCGATCCGCACCGGCGCCGAGCCCTCGTAGCCGGGGAGCCAGGGCAGCTCGATCTCGGGTAGGCGCCGTTCGCCGGCCACCCCGTACATGATCTGCAGGTCGGCGGGGTCGCCGGCCACCGATCGCAACAGCCAGTCGCGCCACGCCACCGCTTCGGCGCTGTAGCCCGACGCCAGCAGGGCGTCGAGGGTGAAGGTGGCGTCCCGCAGCCACGAGTAGCGGTAGTCCCAGTTGCGCACCCCCCCGAAGTGCTCGGGCAACGACGTGGTGGGAGCGGCCACCACCGCGCCGGTGGGCCCGAAGGTCAGGGCCTTGAGCACGCTCAGCGAGCGCTGCACCGCGTCCTTCCACTCCCCCCGGTAGCTGAGCTGCTCGGCCCAGCTCCGCCACCAGGCGTCCGTGGCCTCGACCGCGGCGAAGGGGTCGATGACCGGGGGGACGGGCCGGTGTGACGGGTACCAGGTGAGCACGAAGGGGACCTGCTCGCCTTCGGCCACGGCGAAGGTGGCGACGGTGCGCAGGTCCTCGCCGGTGACACGCACCGGCGTGGTCAGACACAGCCCGTCAGGACCACCGACAGCGCAGGTACGTCCCTGGACCTTCTGCACCCAGGGGACGATGGAGCCGTAGTCGAAGCGGATGACCAGCTCCATGCGCATCTCCACCCGCCCGGCGTCTCCCCGCACGATCCGAACGACGTCGGGAAGGCCGTCGCGAGGGGGCATGAAGTCGATGACCGTGGCCGTGCCGGCGGTGGTCTCGAACCGGGTCTCGAGGACGAGCCCCGGGCCTCGGTAGGTCCGGCCGGTGCAACGGCGGCCGTCGGCGGGGGCCAGGAGCCACCGGCCGTGCTCGGGCGTGCCCAGCAGGGCGGCGAAGCAAGCAGGAGCGTCGAAGCGGGGCAGGCACAACCAGTCGATCGAGCCGCTGGCCGAGACCAGCGCCGCCGACTCGGTGTCGCCCAGCAGGGCATAGTCCTCCAGCGGGGACGACATGTCCCCGGGCCTACCCCCGTAGCAGCTCGGCGACCCGAAAGGCCAGGTCGAGGCTCTGGCGGGCGTTGAGCCGGGGGTCGCACATGGTCTCGTAGCGCTGGTCGAGGTGGTGGTCGAGGATCTCCTCGGCACCCCCCAGGCACTCGGTGACGTCGTCTCCGGTCAGCTCCACGTGGACCCCTCCGGCCCACGTGCCTTCCGCCCGGTGGGCGGCGAAGAAGCCGGAGATCTCGGCCAGCACGTCGTCGAGGTGCCGGGTCTTGCGACCGCCGCTGGAGGTGAAGGTGTTCCCGTGCATCGGGTCGCACGCCCACACGACGGGGTGACCGGCGTCGTGCACCGCCCGCAGCAGCGGAGGCAGGGCGTCTTGCACCGCCGCCGCCCCCATGCGGGTCACGAGGGTGAGGCGCCCCGGGACCCGCTCGGGGTTGAGCACCTCGCACAGCTCGAGCACCTCGTCGACCGTGGCGCTGGGACCGAGTTTGCAGCCGACGGGGT
This sequence comes from Actinomycetota bacterium, assembly GCA_016781135.1. Lineage (GTDB taxonomy): Bacteria > Actinomycetota > Acidimicrobiia > Acidimicrobiales > CADCSY01 > JADDRA01. The sequence continues at coordinate 33,858 of JADDQY010000015.1, read as the reverse complement.
TGGCCACGCCGGCGAGGAAGGCGACGTGGGCGCCGTCGAGCTGACGCGTGCGATCACCTATCCACAGCAGGTGGGCGGAGCAGTCGTACCAGCCGCCGGTCAGCGAGTCCTGCCTGGTCAGCGCTTCCTCGTAGCCGAGGATGAGCGCCTCGTGGCTGGTGTAGAAGTCGACCTGGTGGAGCTGGTGCTCGGAGGCGAGGTCGATGCCGCAGGCGGACATGAAGCGCAAGGCCCGCTCGATGCCGTTGGCGATGGCCTCGTAGCGGCGGCCCTCGTTGCTCGTGCTCACGAACTCCTGGTTCCAGGCGTGCACCCGGGTGAGGTCGGCGAAGCCACCCTTGGTGAAGGCCCGGAGCAGGTTGAGGGTGGAGGCGGCCTGGTGGTAGGCGGTGAGGAGCCGCTCGGGATCGGGGAGGCGGGCGTCGGCGCTGGGGGCGCTGTCGTTGACCATGTGGCCCCGGAACGACGGCAGGTCGATGTCTCCCACCCGTTCCATCGGTGACGACCGGGGCTTGGCGAACTGGCCGGCGATTCGACCGACCTTGACCACGGGAACGCCCGAGCTGTAGGTGAGGACCACCGCCATCTGCAGGATCACCCGCAGCTTGTCTCGGATGGCGTCGGCCGAGAACGTGTCGAACGACTCGGCGCAGTCGCCCGCTTGCACGAGGAACGCCTCTCCTGCGGCCACCGCGGCCAGGCTGCCCGTCAGGGCCCGTGCTTCGCCGGCAAAGACCAACGGTGGGTAGGTCGACAGCTGCTTGAGCACCAGATCGAGGGCGGCACTGTCGGGCCACTCGGGCTGCTGGGCTGCGGTGTGCTCGCGCCACGACGACCGCGACCACGGGAGGGGCATGGCTACAGCGTGCCCGGATCGGCGCCACCGAGCAACGCCATTGCTTCCGGCGTCCTAACCAGCGCGGTCGGGGCCGGCGGCGGTGATGGTGAGGCGCAGCGCCACTCGGCGCTCGCGTTCCATGGCGGCCCGGTAGTCGTCCCAGTCGGGGTGCTCCCCCGAGACCAGCCGGTAGTAGGCGATGAGCACGGCGAGGGCCTCGGGCCAGCGCACGATCTCCACCTCACCGTCGACCTGGACCCAGGGGCCGTAGAACTCGTCGCTGATGACGCACAACGTGGCGTGAGGGTCGCGCTCTACGTTCTTGGTCTTCATCGCCGTCTCGCGGGTGCTGACCACGACCCGGCCCTCGGCGTCGGCGGCGGCGAGCACAGGGGACGTCTGGGGCCGCCCGTCCCGACGTCGGGTGACGAGGACGGCCCGGTGGTGCGACCGGACGAAATCCCGCGCTTCGTCGGCCTCCACAAACAGCTGCTACGCGGCGGCGATGGCCTCGGCGTCGAGCTTGAGCTCGTCGACGGCGCGCTTGACGATCCGCCGAGCGGCCTCGGCGGTGACGCCCAGCACCTCGCCGACTTCGCGGAAGCTGTGCTTCTGACCGTCGGCGAGCCCGAAGCGGTGCTCGACCGCCACCCGGGCGCGGGGCTCGAGGCGGTCGAGGAGGCTGGTGACCATCTCCTCTTGCATCTGCTCGACCACGACCTGCTCGGGGCCGGGCAGCGAGTCGGGCAGCAAGTCGACGAGCTCCTGCTCCCCGTCCTCCCCGACGGTGCGGTCCAGGCTGGTGGGAGTGGCCAGGCGGTGAAGGTTGGCCAGCTCGGGGTCGAGCTCCTCACCCTCACCCGACACCGCCCGCAGCGCCGCCCGCAGCTGGGCGGAGCGCTCGCTCGGGAGGCGCACCAGGTTGGCCTTCTGGTCGAGGGCCCGCCCGATGGCCTGACGGATCCAGAAGGTGGCATAGGTGGAGAACTTGAAGCCCTTGCGCCAGTCGAACTTCTCGACGGCGTGCTCGAGGCCGAGGTTGCCCTCCTGGATCAGGTCGAGGAGGTCCATCCCCGGAGGCAGGGGGTAACGCCGGGCGATGCTGACGACGAGTCGGAGGTTGGCCCGGATGAAGTAGTCCCGGGCCCGCGCCGCCTCGCGGACGGTGCGCTTGAGCTCGGCCCGCCCGGGGGCGCGGCCGGACGGGGCGGCGTCGAGCGCCGCCTGGGCCGCCCGACCCGCCTCGACCTTCTGCGAGAGCTCGCGCTCTTGGGCAGCGTTGAGGAGGGGCACCAGCCCGATCTCATGAAGGTATTGTCCGACCGAATCTCTCATCGCACGTTTTCTTTCATCCTGTGACGTCCCAACCGACCTGACATCGAGATCATTCCCCCGAGAATGTGGAGCGGTCCCGGTGCCTCCGGGGCGCGGGCACCGACGGGCGGCGCTGTATCTCCTTCTACGAACGACCGGACCCTTCTGGACGTTCCCGACCGGCTCGAGCTGTCCGGCCGACTTACCCCAACGGGCGGCAGACGACTCCTGGCCTCGGGGTGGTGGGTGGGGTAGGCATGGTGGCGTGAGCCGGGAGGCGTACTGCTCCCCGAGGAACCGGTGAGGTCGGTCGAAGGGTACGTGGTTCGCCGCCGGGGCGGCCACGCAATTTCCCGGGCCCCGCTCCTCGGTGCGGGGGCCCGGACCTCCCCGAGAACGAGCACGAGCAGCCCGAGCGGCCCTGCCATTGGGCGGCTGGAGCGGATCGGTGGCGTCGGTGGCTGAGCGGATCGCGGTCTTCGGCGGCACCTTCGACCCCATCCACGTCGGCCACCTGGTCACCGCCGTGAACGTCCGCCATGACCTCGGCCTCGACCGGGTCCTGCTCATGGTGGCAAACGACCCGTGGCAGAAGGCGGCCCTGCCCGTCAGCCCCGCCGTCCACCGCCTGGCCATGGTGGAGGCGGCGGTGGCCGACGTCGAGGGGATCGAGGCCAGCGCCCTGGAGATCGACCGGGGCGGCCGCTCCTACACCGCCGACACGCTGGCCGAGCTGAGGCGGCGCCACCCCGGGGCCGAGCTGTTCGTCGTGCTCGGCAGCGACGCCGCCGCCGCCCTGGAGACGTGGGAGCGGGTGGAGGAGGTGCGAGCCCTGGCCACGCTGGTTGTCGTCACCCGGCCCGGGGCCGAGGCCCTGGCACCGCCCGCGGGGTGGGACCACCGAGTCGTGGAGGTCCCCCGTCTCGAGGTCTCCAGCACCGACTTGCGCGCTCGCGTCGGCGACGGCCGCCCGCTCGACTGGCTGGTGACCGAGCGGGTAGTCCACCTCATCCGCGCCCTCGGTCTGTACGATGTGCCCTACATGAGCTCCGAGCGGAGTGCGACGCCCTGAGCAGCGCCGACCGGGCCCGCCTGGCGGCTCGTGCCGCATGGTCGAAGCAGGGGGCCGAAACGGTGGTCCTCGAGGTGGGCCAGGTGCTCGCCATCGTCGACTGGTTCGTGATCACCAGCGCTTCCAACCCTCGCCAGGCCCGAACCATCGCCGAGCAGGTCGAGGAGCAGCTTCGGCTCCACGATGGCAGCGGGCCGCTGCGGACGGAGGGTGTCGACGACGCCCGGTGGATCCTGCTCGACTACGGCGACATCGCTGTCCACGTCTTCCTCGACGAGACCCGGACCTACTATGACCTCGAGCGCTTGTGGGCCGACGTGGCCCGCCTTGACTGGAGCGAGCTGCCCGAGGAGACGTCGCCAACCACCACCGCGCTACGAGGGCTCTGAACCCAGGTGCGCCTCGGCGTCGAGACGTCCCAGCACCGCCTCGAGTGGCCCGAGCTGCTCGGGCGGGTCCGCTTCGCCGAGCAGGCGGGGTTCCACGGTGCGTGGATCTTCGACCACTTCAAGCCGCTCTATGGGGAGGGGCCGGGGCCGTGCCTGGAGGCGTGGACGCTGCTGGCCGGGCTCGCCGCCCGCACCGAACGCATCCGCCTCGCCACCCTGGTCACGGGCATCACCTACCGCCACCCCTCGCTGCTGGCGGCCGAGGCGGTCACCGTCGACCACATCTCCGGAGGCCGCCTCGACTTGGCGCTCGGTGCCGCCTGGTTCGAGGAGGAGCACCGCGAGCTCGGGTTCGACTTCCCTCCGACGGGACAGCGGGTGGAGATGCTCGAGGAGGCCATCGAGGTCGTGCTGAGGTTGATGACCACCGATGACGCCAGCTTCGACGGCCGCCACCACCAGCTGCGCCACGCCACCTACCGGCCGCGGCCGGTGCAGCGACCCCATCCTCCGGTCTGGATCGGGGCATCCGGGGAGCGGCGGATGCTACCGCTGGTGGGCCGGGTCGCCGACGGCTGGCACTCCTTCGCCCCTCCCGGCGACGATTGGTTGCGCAAGTGGGGGATCGTCGCCGCCCACGCCGAGGCCGCCGGGCGTGACCCGGCCTCGATCGTCCGGGCGACCAACCTCTCGCTGTCGGAACCGTGGGACGAGGTGTGCCGGGTGGCAGACGCCCGGCGCCGAGACGGCGTGGACTACCTGGTGTGCAGCTGGCCGGCAGAGGGCCGCCGCCGACTGGAGGAGTTCGTCGAGAAGGTCCTGCCCGAGGTGGCCGGCGACTGAGGCTCCGTGGGGCGGTCGTGGCCTCGCTCCGCCGTCGGCGGGGTCAGAACCACTCAGGCCAGCGCCAGGCAGCGCACGGGGGGGAGGTCGGTGGCCCACCGCTGCCAGGTGACCCCCTCGTCGTGGGAGACGAAGACCTCACCACCGCCGATCGCGGCAGCGACGGTGCCGGCGTCGGCGACGAGACAGCCGGTGTCGACGTTAGCGTCGAACCACTCGGGTAAGCCGGTTCGGCATCGTTCGAAGCCGCAGGCGGCGGCCAGCCGGCGACGGTAGAGCGCCGAGTGGGCGCCACCTGGACCGGTGGAGGCGGAGATCACTGCGGTGCTGGCCGTGGCCGCCACCGCCCGCGAGTAGGTGGCGTGCAGGTCCCCGTCGTCGATGCGCCAGCTGATGCCCGCGTCGTCGCTGAGCGCGAGACCCTCGGCGCAGGCGGCCAGGACGAGCCCGGGGGCGGCGCCGGCTAGCACCTGGTGGACATCGGCGTGGATGTCGATCGTCGGTCGCCATGACCGCCCGTGGTCGGCCGAGCGGAGGATCCCGCCGACGTGGACGTTGACGAACAGCGTGCCGTCGGCGTCGGCCGACACGGAGCGGGTGTCGGGAGGGCCGCCCCAGGGGGTGTACCAGCGGTCACGGCCCTGGGCGTGGTCGAAGGCGTCGACGCGCTCTAGGTGCCCGTCGGTCACTCGGGCCAGGTGGGCCTCGGCCGTGCCCACGAGCAGCCCGGCGGGGGTTGCCGCCAGGCAGGTGAGCGAAGGGCCGGTGGCCGCAGCGTGGCGCTCCCAATCGCCCTCATCCTCGACGTGCCAGACCTCAGCAGCGTCGACGAGGGCCCACCAGCCGCTCGGCCCCCAACTCAGGGCATCGACGCTGCGGCCGGCGAACGCGACCGTGGCCGGGAGGTCGCCGGGGGTGAGCTCGAGCATCCCGGCCTCGGTGCCGGCCAGCAACGTGGCCACCGCCTCACGCTACGCGCTCGCTCCCAGCGCCGACACCTCGGCCTCCCCGTCGAGCCGGTGGACTAGGAGTGGCGTCGAGCCAGTTCGCCGATGAGGGCAGTGATCTCGGCGTGAGCTTCGATCGGGGTCAGGTGTCCGGCGTCGGGGATCTCGACCAGGGTGGCGTCGGCCAGCGCGGCGGCAATCCGGCGGGCGTGCACCGGAGGGGTGAGGCGGTCGTGCTCTGCGGCCACCACCACCGTCGGCACGCCCAGGGCGTCGAGGCCGTCGAGCAGGTCGAGGGTGGAGAGGGTGGAGCCGAAGCCGGCCCGGACCTCGGTGGGGCAGGCCAGCACCATGTCGGTGCTGAACGCCACCTGGGCCGGAGACGCCGCAGGGCCGAGGGCGACGGCGCGCACGACGCGCGACACCACGGCCCGGGGCCGGCTGGGGAGCGGCACTGGCCAGCCGAGGAGACGTTGTGCAAACGCCTCCCGGGCCTTGGACAGAGCGTCGCCGACGGCAACGATGCGAGCTTGTCCCACCAGCTCCTCGACGCCGGCGTTGGCCAGCACGGCGCCGGCTACCCGCCGCGCCACCTCTCCGGGATGGGCCCGAGCCCACGCCACGATGCTCATCGCGCCCATGGAATGGCCCGCCAGCACCACGGGGACATCGTGGCCCACCGCCTGGTGGAGAACGGCGTCGAGATCGGCCGCCAGGGCGTCCATGGAGTGGTCGCCGCCAGCCGCCGGCCCACTGCGGCCGTGTCCTCGGAGGTCGTAGGCCACGACCGGGTGGTCGGGGCTGAGGTCACGGATCTGGCGGTGCCAGAGCCGCATCGAGCACATCCAGCCGTGGACCAGGACGACGGGGCGCCCGGCGCCGTCGCCGAACGCCTCGACGTGCAGCTCGGTGCCGTCGTCCGAGCGCACCCTGGTTGCCCGGCCTTCGCAGACTCGGCCGAGCTCCTCGCCTTCGGGGTCACCGTCCACCGCCCGCCGGTCGCGGCGCTCGACGATCGAGCAGGCGACGGCCCCTCCGCCGACGACCGCCGCTCCCGCCGCCACCGCCACCTTCACCGGGGGTAGGCGGCGGAGCAGTGACGGCGACAGAGGCCGGCGCTGAAGAAGCCCAGTGGGCGGCAGCCGGTGAAGAAACCGCTGACGGTGGAGCCGACGCGGATCGAACGCGCGACCTCGTCCATGCCATGGACGCGCTCTACCAACTGAGCTACGGCCCCGTCTGGGTGCCCCACGCTACCAGCCGCTGCCCGCTGCTCGAATCGCACGCCCGCCGGACACATCTCCCACCCTATGCCTGGGGCGGGACACGAACCGAGGAGTGCTACACGACCAGGTTGACCAGTCGCCCGGGCACCACCACCGCCCGACGGACGGGCCGACCGGCGAGGGCCGCCTGCACCCTGGGGTCGGCCAGCACTGCGGCCTCCACTGCCGCGTCCCCGGCGTCGGCCGCCACCCGGACCCGGGCCCGCACCTTGCCCGCCACCTGCACCGGCAGCTCGACCTCGTCGTCGACCAGCAGTGCCGGGTCGGCGACGGGGAAGGGGGCCCACACCACCGACGTGTCGTGGCCGAGGCGGGCCCAGAGCTCCTCGGCGACGTGGGGGGCCAGGGGTGCGAGCATCGCCACCAGGGCGTCGGCCACCTCGGCAGCGGTCCCCCCACCGCCTCCGGCACCCGACTGCGTCCGGGTCAGGCGGTTGTTCAGCTCGGTGAGCTTGGCCACCGCGGTGTTGAAGCGCAGGGCGTCCATGTCCGCTCGCACTCCTGCGATGGTGCGGTGCAGCGCCGGGCGCAGCTCGTCGTCGGGCGCGGTGGTCACCACCCGAGACTCCCCGGTGGTCTCGTCGACGAGGTTCCGCCACAGCTTCTGGAGGAAGCGGTGTACCCCGATGATGTCCCGCGCGTTCCACGGGCGATCGGCGTCGAGCGGCCCCATGGCCATCTCGTAGAGCCGCAGCGTGTCGGTCCCGTAAGCGGCACGGATGGTGTCGGGCGACACGGCGTTGCGCAGGCTCTTGCCCATCTTGCCCACCTGGCGCTGCACCGGCCGGCCCTCGAAGCTGAACCCGCTCTCGACGTCGCCGACCACCTGGCTGGCGTCGACGTAGACGCCCCGCTCGTCGACGAAGGCATCAGCGAGGATGTAGCCCTGGTTGAACAGCCGCTGGAACGGTTCGGGGGTCGAGACGTGGCCCAGGTCGAACAGCACCTTGTGCCAGAACCGGGCGTAGAGCAGGTGCAGCACGGCGTGCTCCACCCCGCCCACGTACAGGTCGACGCCCCCGGACGCGGGCGCCCCCTCGCTCGTCGACCCCTGCATCCAGTAGCGCTCGACGGCAGCGTCGACCAGGGCAGCGTCGTTGTGGGGATCGAGGTAGCGCAGGTAGTACCAGCACGACCCCGCCCACTGGGGCATGGTGTTCAGCTCGCGCCGATAGGTCCGGGGACCATCGCCGAGGTCGAGTGTCACCTGGGCCCAGTCCCGCGCCCGGGCCAGCGGGGGCTCGGGCAGGCTGTCGTCGTCGCCCACCACGGTGGGCCGGTAGTCGTCCACCTCGGGGAGGGCGACGGGCAGCATCGACTCGGGCAGGGCCACGGGGAGCCCCTCGTCGTCGTAGACGATCGGGAACGGCTCGCCCCAGTAGCGCTGGCGGCTGAACAGCCAGTCGCGCAGGCGGTAGGTGACGGTCGCCTCGCCGGCGCCGGCGGCCGCCAACCAGGCGTTGACCGTGGCAATGGCGTCGGCGGTGGCGAGACCGTCGAGCGACACGCCTTGGTTGGCCGAGGCCATGGCCTCACCCGCCCCCGTGAACGCCTCGGGCCACGCCGACGCCGGGCTGCCGGGCGCCAGACCGCGGTCCTCGTACCAGGTGTCCGGCGGCCGTACGACCCCGACCACGGAGAGGTCGAAGTCACGGGCGAACTCGAAGTCGCGCTGGTCGTGGGCGGGCACCCCCATGATGGCACCGGTGCCGTAGCCCATCAGCACGTAGTCGGCGATGAACACGGGGATGTGCTGGCCGTTGGTGGGGTTGACGGCGTAGGCACCGGTCCACACGCCGGTCTTGGCCTTGCCCTCGACCTGGCGCTCGAGATCGGACCGGGTCGACGCGTATCGCCGGTAGCCGGCCACCGCATCCGTCGGCGAGGCCCACCCGGTAGCCGGCACACCGTCGATGATCCCGTTCAGCCCCGCTCCCCGCCACGACGGCGGTGCCGAGGGGTCCCAGGCCCGGGCGACGAGCTGCGGGACCAGCGGATGCTCGGGGGCGAGCACCATGAACGTGGCCCCGAAGAGCGTGTCAGGTCTGGTGGTGAACACCTCGACGGTGTTCGAGGGGTCGTCGGCGAGGGGGAAGCGGACCGTGGCCCCGACGCTGCGGCCGATCCAGTTGCGTTGCATGGTGCGGATGCGCTCGGGCCAGTCGATCAGGTCGAGATCGTCGGCCAGGCGCTCGGCGTAGGCGGTGATGCGCATCTGCCACTGCCGCAACGGCCGCTTGTAGACGGGGAAGTTGCCCCGCTCGCTGCGGCCCTCGGCGGTGACCTCCTCGTTGGCGAGCACGGTGCCGAGCGCCGGGCACCAGTTGACCGGGGCTTCGGCCAGGTAAACGAGTCGTTGGTCGTCGATGAAGCGGCGCCGTTCAGCTGCTGACAGCGCCGGCCACGGTCGGCCCTCGGGGTGCTCGTCGTCGACGGCGAGGCGGGTCCCGGCCTCCAACTCGGCCTCCAGCTCGGCGACGGGGCGGGCCCGCTGGGCGTCGTGGTCGAACCACGAGTGGTAGATCTGCAGGAAGATCCACTGAGTCCAGCGGTAGTAGTCCACGTCGGTGGTGGCGACGCTGCGGCGGTCGTCGTGGCCGAGGCCGAGCGACCGGAACTGGCGCCGCATGGTGGCGATGTTCGCCTCGGTGGTGACCCGAGGATGCTGGCCGGTCTGCACCGCGTACTGCTCGGCGGGCAGGCCGAAGGCGTCGTAGCCCATGGCGTGCAGCACGTTGTGCCCGGTCATGCGCTTGTAGCGGGCGTAGACGTCGGTGCCGATGTAGCCGAGGGGATGGCCGACGTGCAGGCCGACCCCGCTCGGGTACGGGAACATGTCGAGCACGTAGAGCTTCGGCCGTCCGGCCACCCGCTCGAAGCCGCCGGAGAGCTCACCGCTGGGGTTGGGGGCGTGGTAGGTGCCCTCTGCCTCCCAGCGGTCCTGCCATCGGGCCTCGATGTCGTTGGCCAGCGCTGCGTCGTAGCGGAAGCGGGGGACGTCGTCGCCGTGGGCGGGCCGGAGGGAGGCGGCACGCTCGGTCACGGCCGCAGCGTACCGGTCCCACCTCATCCGCCCGCTGGCGTGTGCCATGCTGAGCGGCCGCGCACGCGTCGCCGAGCCGGTGTCGCCGGGGGAGGGGGAGCGCATGGCTGGCGCTGAGCCGCTCACGTCCTCGCCCGGTTCGCCGAGCGAGGCCCCGGCGGCCCCTGTGTGGCGGAGGGCTGCTAGCGCTGGCAGCTTCCCGTCCCCGGGGTCTCCTGATGAACCGGTCGCCAACGCTGCCGCCGACCGAGACGACCCCGGAGGTCAGGACCGACCCCCACGAGAACGGAGATGCCCGTGCCTTCCTGGCGACCCGACCCCACCTTCTATCCCTCGCCCCGCATGGCCATGGAGGCCGAGCCCGAGCAGCTCGCCTACGTCGCCGCCCTGAACACCTCGGGGAAGCCCGATTCCCTGTGCGTGCTCGACACCGATCGGGCGTCGTCCACCTACGCCCAGGTGGTCGGCCGTCTCGACATGCCCAACGTCGGCGACGAGCTGCACCACTTCGGGTGGAACGCGTGCAGCTCGGCGCTGTGCCCCTACGCCCCCCACCCCCACGTCGAGCGCCGTTACCTGTTGGTGCCCGGCTTGCGCTCGTCGCGCATCCACGTGATCGACACCAAGCCCGACCCCCGGGCGCCCACGCTCGAGAAGGTGATCGAGCCCGAGGAGCTGGCCCGGCGCACTGGCTACAGCCGTCCCCACACCAGCCACTGCGGGCCGGACGCTCTTTACATGAACGGCCTCGGCACCCCCGACGGCGGCGGGCCCGGCGGCATCTTCCTGCTCGACCACGACAGCTTCGAGCCCCTCGGCCAGTGGGAGGTCGACCGTGGGCCCCAGCACCTGGCCTACGACTTCTGGTGGCACCTGGGCCACGACACCATGCTCACCAGCGAGTGGGGCACGCCCAACATGGTCGAGGACGGCCTCAACCCCGAGCTGCTCGGGCAGTACGGCCACCAGCTCCACGTGTGGGACCTCCGCAGGCGCCGCCACCTCCAGGCCCTCGAGCTCGGGCCCGAGCAGCAGATGGTGCTGGAGCTGCGGCCGGCGCATGACCCGACCAAGGCGTACGGGTTCGTGGGGGTGGTGGTGTCGACCGCCGACTTGTCGGCGTCGGTGTGGACCTGGTTCCAGTCCAACGGGCGCTGGGAGGTCCGCAAGGTGATCGAGATCCCGGCCGAGCCCGCCGACCCCGACCAGCTGCCGCCGGCGCTGGCACCGTTCGGAGCGGTGCCCCCGCTGATCACCGACATCGACCTGAGCCTCGACGACCGCTTCTTGTACGTGTCGTGCTGGGGGACGGGGGAGCTGCGCCAGTACGACGTGTCGGATCCCTTCGCCCCCCGGCTCACCGGTTCGGTCCGCCTGGGCGGAATCGTCCGCCGGTCGCCGCACCCCGCCTCGGGGCCGCTCAAGGGGGGGCCGCAGATGGTGGAGGTGAGCCGTGACGGCACGCGCGTCTACCTCACCAACTCGCTCTACGCCTCGTGGGACGAGCAGTTCTACCCGGAGGGGATCGACGGCTGGCTGGTCAAGCTGGACGCCGATCCGACCGGTGGCCTGTCGGTCGACCCCGCGTTCTTCGTCCCCTTCGAGGGCGAGCGGCCCCACCAGGTGCGGCTCCAGGGCGGCGACTCCTCGTCCGACTCCTACTGCTTTCCGTGATCCGGGGTCGAACCCGAGGTTCGCCGCCGAGAGCGGGTCGTGTCCTCGTGGCCACTGATGGGTGACCTCTGGCCCTGGGCGGGGCTGGCCCTGCTCGGCGCCTACCACGGCCTAAACCCGGGCATGGGGTGGCTCTTCGCCGTCGGCCTCGGGCTCCAGGAGCGCTCGCGGGCCGCGGTCACCGGCGCGCTGGTGCCCATCGCCATCGGGCACGAGCTGTCGGTGGCGCTGGTGGTCATCGCCCTCGGTGGGGCGGTGGCCGCCGGCCCGGCGGTGCTGGTGCGCTCGCTCGGGGCGATCGTGCTCATCGGCTTCGGAGCCTGGAAGCTGGTGCGCCCCCGCCACCCTCGCTGGGTCGGGTTCCGGCTCGACCGGCGTCAGCTGACGGTCTGGTCGTTCCTGATGTCGAGCGCCCACGGCGCCGGCCTCATGCTGGTGCCGGTGCTGCTGGGTCTGCCCGCCAGTGAACCGGTTGGTGCGCGAGCCGAGCACCCCCTCCTCGGCGGTGGCGCCACCGGGATGTCCTGGTGGTCGGGCAGCGCCGCCGTGGTGGTGCACAGCGCCGCCATGCTCGCGGTCATGGGGGTGGTCGCCGTCGTCGTCTACGACAAGGTCGGTCTGGGCATCCTGCGCCGGGCATGGGTCAACCTCGACCTGGTGTGGGCGGCCACGCTCGTCGCCGCCGGCGTCTTCACCCTGTTCACCTGAGCGGGCGGGGTTGGCCCCGAGGCCCGATCTCAGGGCGGGGAGTCAGTGCCGGTCGCGTCCCCACCCGCCTCGAGGTCGCGCAGGAAGCGCTCCACCTCGGCGGCCAGGTCCTCGCCAGCCGCAGGGGTGAACGCGCCCCGGCTCGGCCCCGCCCGCTCGGCGTCGTAGGCCGCCTCGAGGTTGTGCACCATCCGGGTGTGCTCGATGTTGGTCCCCACCAGCTCGTCGAGGCGCTCGCGGTGGAGCCGGGCCGCCTCGTGCAGGGGGTCAGTGTCGAAGCGGAGCCCGGCCACCCGGGCCAGGCCGTCGACGAGGGTGGCGCTGGCGGCGGGATAGGGCATGCCGGCGGCGTAATGGGGGACTTGGGCCCACAAGCCGATGGCGGGCAGGTCGAGCTCGGCGCAGCGCTCCTCGATGGCCGCGCCCACCCCGCTCGGCACGTCGAGGGTGGCGTGGACCTCGCCGCCCCGGGCGGCCAGCTCGGCGTCGGTGGCAGTGGTGGCCAGGCGGACCGGGCGGGTGTGAGGGACGGGTGCCGGGTAGGCGCCCAGGCCGACGACGATCCGCACGCCGAGCCCGACCGAGAGAGCGACGACCTCGTGGGTGAAGGCCCGCCAGCGCACGTCGGGCTCGGTGCCGGTGAGCACCAGCACGTCCCGGCCTTCGAGGTCGTGGCCCAGTCGCAGCTCCGTCGCCGGCCAGCTCAAACCGGTGTTGACGCCGTCCACCAGGTGCAGGACCGGGCGCCGGGAGCGGTGGTCGACGAGGACGTCGACGTCGAAGCTCGCCACCAGGGAGGTCTCGGTCGCGCCGAGCAGGTGGGCGCTGGCGCCGGCAGCGCCGTAGCCGGCGTCGACCCAGCCCTCCAGGGCGACCACGAGCACTGGCTCCGACAGGGCCGGTTCCTCCACCATCCGGTACAGCAGTTGGTCGCGCCCCTCGCCCATGGCAGCGACAGTACCGGTCGGTAGGGTGTCCTCGTGGCCGACGTCACCGATTCCACCTTCCAGGCGGCCGTCGTCGAGCGTTCCAAGCAGGTTCCCGTGGTCGTCGACCTGTGGGCTCCATGGTGCGGTCCGTGTCGGGTGCTCGGGCCCATCCTCGACAAGGTCGTCGGCGCCACCGCTGGTCGAGTCGAGCTGGCCAAGGTCGACGTGGACTCCAACCCGGCGGTTGCTCGGGCCTTCGCCGTGCAGACGATCCCGGCGGTGTTCGCGCTGTCGGAGGGCAAGGTCGTCGACCAGTTCGTCGGCGCCCAGCCGGAGTCGGTCGTGCAGCAATTCGTCGACCGGCTGCTCCCACCGGCCGAGCCGACCGAGGTCGACAAGCTGGTGGCGGCCGGCGACGAAGCGTCGCTGCTGGCCGCGCTCGAGCTCGAACCCGGCAACCCCGCGGTGGTCGTGGCCCTCGCCGAGCGCTATGCCGACGAGGGCCGCACCGAGGAGGTGCTCGCCCTGCTCGACCGCATCCCGCCGTCGCCCGAGACTCGGAGGCTGGCGGCCCGCGCCCGGGTGGAGGCCGACGGCGGCGGTGTCGACGACGACATCGAGGGTCGCCTCGACGGCCTGCTCGAGCACGTGCGGGACGACGACCGTGCCCGCCAGGAGTTCCTCGACCTGCTCGAGCTGCTCGGCCCCGGCGACCCCCGCACCCTCACCTACCGCCGGGCCCTCACCACTCGTCTGTTCTGATCCGCTGCCGGTGGGCATCCAGCGCCATGACGACCACTGGCGCTGGGTGGGGGGGCCGGTGCCGCCGGGAGCGGCCGCCATCACCGTCGGCCCGCTGGTGTCGCTGCGGCACCAGGCCGCCGGCGACCAGCGGTTGCTGCGCCACGAGCTGGTCCATGTCGAGCAGTGGCGGCGCCACGGCGTCGTCGGCTTCCTGGTGCGCTACCTGGGGTCCTATGGAGTGTGGCGGCTGCGAGGCCACGGCCACTGGGACGCCTACCGGCGCATCCCCTTCGAGATCCAGGCGTCGTGGCGGTCACGGCTCGACGAGGCGGCGTCGGGCGGCCGGGTGCGAAGTCAAGAGGGTCGCGGCGCGTGACACGGGCGTGACCGCGGCCTAGGCTCGGTTCTGCCCTCGGGCGTTGCTTCCCCGGCGCAGTCATCTGCCCGCGGAGCTCGTCGTGCCCGAACCACCCCTCGTCCCTGCTGCCGAGCCGGCGCCGCCGCCGAGCACGTGGCGAGACCGCCTCGATCTGCTTGCCGGCGGGCGGCCACCTGATCCCGTCCGCCTGGCGGCCATGGCCGGCGCCGCCGTGGTGGCCGTCGTCGTGCTGGTGCTCGTGCTCCGAGGCCCGGCCCCGCCGGTCGAGGTCACCCTCCCCATGGCCGGCCAGCCCGGAGACCCGGCGCTCACCACGTCGACGGCTGTCCCCCCCACCTCGGTGGCCCCCGAGGTGGTCGTCCACGCTGCCGGGGCCCTGCGGTCGCCGGGGCTGTACCGCCTGGCGGCCGGTGCCCGGGTGGCCGAGCTGGTGGAGGCGGCCGGCGGGCCCCTCGACGACAGCGACCTCGACCGGCTGAACCTGGCCGCTCCGGTCACCGACGGTCAGCAGGTCTACGTGCCCCGGCGGGGCGAGGCGGTTCCTGCCGTCACCGGGGCGACGGTGGGGACGGCACCACCGATGGCCATGGTCGATCTCAACACCGCCACCGCCGACCAGCTCGACACCCTCCCTGGTGTGGGCCCGGCTACCGCCCAGGCCATCCTCGCCGAGCGGGTGCGCCGGGGTCGCTTCGCCAGCGTGGAGGAGCTGCTGGAGGTTCGGGGGATCGGGGAGGCCAAGCTCGACGCCCTTCGCGACCTGGTGCGGGTGTGAACCTCGGGTTCCCGCCGCCGGCTCTGGCCGCCCGACGGGCCCAGCTGTCCGAGGACCCTCCCACTGGCGCCGTCGGCCGCCCCGGGGCCCCTTCCCTCGGCTCCCGACACCCTGGCCCCGTTGCCGGTGGCACCCACGCGGGCGCTCGCCCAACGGTCGGGCTCCAACGGTGTCACCCGCCCGAGGACGTGGCGGGGGCGCCCGGCGGGTCGACACTGCAGCGCGGTGAGTGATCGGGCGGCGGTCGCCCTGGCCCTGGCCGTGTGCGCCGGGGCCTGGTGGTCGGGTGCGGTGCCGCTGATGCCCGCCGTCGCCGTCGTGGCCGTGGCCCTGCTCATCCGCCGCCCGCTGCTGCTGGTGGCCGGCGCCGCTCTCCTGGCGGGGGCGCTGGGCCACCGGGCCTGGGACGGGGTGACGCCCCCGGCGTCCGCTCGGACCGTCGCCCGTGAGGTGGTGCTGCTCTCCGATCCGGTCGATGTCGGTGGCGCGCTACGTCTCGAGGTGGGCATCACCGGCCGCCGGGTGGAGGCGTGGGCTCGGGGGACCTCGGCGGCGGCGCTGCGGCCTCGCCTGACCGGCGAGCGGGTGGTGGTCGAGGGCCGGCTGCGCCCGCCGCCACCCGAGGCCCGCCGCCGGCTGGCCCTGCGCCACGTCGGTGCCCGGATGGACATCGAGCACGTGGGGCCATGGCAGCCGGGCAGCGCCGCCTCCCGCCTGGCCAACGGGCTGCGCCGCACCTTGGTACACGGTGCTGCGCCCCTCGAGCGCGACCAACGGGCTCTGCTCACCGGGTTCGTGCTCGGCGACGACCGAGACCAGTCCGTCGCCGTGGCCGACGACTTCCGGGCGGCGGGGCTGACCCACCTGCTCGCCGTGTCCGGCCAGAACGTGGCCTTCGTGCTGGTGCTGTGCCGCCCGGTGCTGTGCCGGCTCGGCCTCCGCGCACGCTGGGCGGCCAGCGTGGCGGTGATCGGCTTCTTCGGGCTGCTCACCCGCTGGGAGCCGTCGGTGCTGCGGGCCTCGGCCATGGCGGCGTTGGCGGTGACCGCGGTGGGGCTGGGCCGTCCGGCGTCGCCGCGTCGGCTCCTGGCGCTTGCCGTGGCCGGCGTGGTGCTCCTCGACCCCTTGCTGGTGCACTCGATGAGCTTCCGGCTCTCGGTCGGCGCCTCCGCCGGCATCCTGCTCCTGGCCCCCGCGCTGGCCCGTCGCCTCCCTGGTCCACGGTGGCTGGCCGAGGCCCTGGCGGTCACGTCGGCCGCCCAGGTGGGCGTGGCCCCGGTGCTGGTGCCGGTCTTCGGGGGCCTGCCCGTGGCATCGATCCCGGCGAACCTCCTGGCCGTTCCCGCCGCCGGACCGCTGACGGCCTGGGGGCTCACCGCCGGGATGGTCGCCGGCGTCGTCGGTCCTCCCGCCGACGCCGTGCTGCACCTGCCCACCTCGTTGCTCGTCGGGTGGGTGGCAGGCGTCGCCCGATGGGGAGCGGCCCTGCCCCTGGGCCAGATCGAGCTCGACCACCTCGCCGCCGCTGCCGCGCTCGTGGTGGCGACCGTGCTCGCCTGTCGGCGGTGCGTGCGCTTCGCCCTGCCCGTGGGCGTCGCCGCCGTCACCTTCGCCGTGCTGGCGCCGGCGCTGTTCCCGCCCGGTGGCGCTCTCAGCGAGGCCGCTCCAGCACCCGGAGCCCGGCTCTGGCGCTCCGACGCCACCGTGCTGGTGCTCGACCACGCCGGCGATGGGCGGCTGCTGGCGGGCCTCCGCCGCCACGCCGTCGTCCGCCTCGACACGGTGATCGCCACCCGGGGCACCAAGGACCAGGCGACCACCGTGGCGCTGCTGCGCTCGCGCGTCGACGTCGGAACGGTGCTCGCCCCTGAGGGCCACGTGATCAGGGACGCGCTGGTGCCGCCCGAGGGTACCCTCGACGTGGGGGGCGTGCGGGTCGTGGTGACGGCCACCTCACCGACGCTGCAGGCACAGGTGCAGGTCCGACCCAGCCCGTAGCGTGAGCGCCGGTGATGCTCGCTCTCGGCCCCCACCGCTACGACGTCACCCACCGGGCCCTGGTCATGGGCATCCTCGACGGCGCCGTCGACGCCTTCCTCGATGCCGGCCGGTTCTCGAACCGGGACGCCTGCTACCGGCGGGCCGAGCAGCTGGTCGACGACGGCGCCGACGTCCTCGACGTGGGTGGGGCCAAGGCCGGTCCCGGACCCGAGGTGGGCGAGGCCGAGGAGCTCGACCGGGTGGTGCCCGCCATCGAGGCGCTGCACGCCCGCTTCGACGTGCCCCTGTCGTGCGACACCGGGCGGGCGGCGGTGGCCCGAGCCGCCTTCGCCGCCGGCGCCGTGGTCGGCAACGACATCAGCGGCTTCGCCGACCCCGACTACCTGCCTGCCGCCGCTGCCGCCGGTGCCTCGGTGGTAGCCACCCACATCGCAGTCGCTCCCCGCGTCCCTCACCCCCGGGCTCACGACGACGTCCTCGCCGAGGTGGGCCGAGCCCTGGCCGAGCTGGCGGGACGGGCGGAGGCGGCGGGCGTTCCCCGAGCACGAATCCTCGTCGACGCCGGCCTCGACCTGGGCAAGACCCCCGAGGAGTCGCTGGTCCTGCTGCGGGGGTCTCCCGTCCTTGCCGCCCTGGGCTACCCCGTGCTGCTCTCGGCGTCGCACAAGCCGTTCCTGGGCGCCCTGCTCGGCCTCGACCGGCAGCCGCGGGCCCACGCGACGGCGGCCGCCCACGCGCTCGGGATCATCGGGGGCTGCCGGGTGCTGCGGGCCCACGACGCCCGGGGCGCCCGGCGGGTGGCCGAGGTGCTGGCCGCCGTCCTCGCCGCCGAGTGCCCCCAACCGCGATGGTGACCGGCGGTCGGGAGCGACTGGCCGCGTACCTGGTGAAGGGCGGCGACGCCGTCCTGCGGGCCCAGGCGGTCCGCACCCTGGTGCAAGAGCTCGTCGGTGACGACGACGCCGCCCTGGTGGTCGAGGAGCACGAACCGGGCGCGGACGACGGCGACGTCGCCGCCCTCGTCGACGCCGCCCGGACCCCCCCGTTCCTCACCGACCGGCGGATCGTGGTCGCCAGGGAGATCAGCGCCGTGTCGAGCGCGGCCCTGGAGCCACTGCTGGCCTACCTGGCCGATCCGCTCGACAGCACCACGGTGGTGCTGGTCACCGGGGAGCGGGGCCGGCTGTCGCCCAAGCTGACGGCGGCGGTCAAGGAGGTCGGGCGGGTGGTCGAAGCGGGTGTGCCGACCCAGCGGGCCGGACGCAGCGCGTGGTTGGCCGACCACGTGCGCGGGGGGCCGGTCCGACTGGACGCCGACGCCTTGAGCCTCATCGACGACCACCTCGGTGAGGACCTGGGGCGGCTCACCAGCCTGCTCGCCACCCTCGCCGCCGCCTACGGGAACCGGTCCCGGCTGGGTGCCGACGACGTGCGTCCCTTCCTCGGGGAGGCGGGGGCGGTGCCGCCGTGGGAGCTGACCGACGCCATCGATCGGGGTGAGGCCGGTGCCGCCCTGGCTGCCCTGCACCGCACGCTCGCCGCCGGCGGGCGCCACCCGCTCCAGGTCATGGCCGTGCTGCACACGCACGTGGCCCGCATGCTGCGCCTCGACGGCGCCGGCATCGCCGACGCGGCGGCGGCGGCCGACGCCCTCGGCACGAAGTCGAGCTACCCCGCCAAGAAGGCGCTCGAGCAGGGTCGGCGCCTCGGCCACGAGGGTGTGGCCCGGGCAGTGGCCCTGCTGGCCGAGGCCGATCTCGACCTCCGGGGGACCAAGGGCTGGCCGGAGGAGTTGGTGCTGGAGGTGCTGGTGGCTCGACTCAGCCGCCTGTCGCCTCGCCCCCGGCGGCGTTGATCCGGCGCATCAGGCGGCTCTTGCGCCGGGCGGCGGTGTTCTTGTGGATGACGCCTTTGGCGGCAGCCTGGTCGAGGCGCCTCACCGCCAGGCGCAGGGCCTCCACCGCGTTGTCGGCACCCGACTCGCCGGCGGCGATCGCCGAGCGGGTGCGGGTCCGCAGCTCCGAGCGCACCGCCTTGTTGCGCAGCCGGCGTCGCTCGTTCTGGAGGTTGCGCTTGATCTGACTCTTGATGTTCGCCATACGGGGGCCGAGGTTAGCGGTTGACGGGCCGTCGCCCCTCCCGCGGCCAGCCCACCCTCGGTACCCTTGCCCCGAGCGCCCGCCCCTCGGCGGTGCTCCCAAACGAGCAGAGCGTCGTCTCTCGGCGGCGTTGGCCACCGAGAGCCGAGTCTTGCCATGACGCCGAACCCTTCCCCTCAGCCACCGCTGCCGGACCTGTCGCGCTTTCGGGCCCTCGCCGTGGTGGCGCACATCGACCACGGCAAGTCGACGCTGGCCGACCGCATCCTCGAGCTGACCGGCGCCGTCGAGGCCCGCGAGATGAAGGCCCAGTACCTCGACTCGATGGACATCGAGCGGGAGCGGGGCATCACCATCAAGGCCCAGAACGTGCGGGTGAGCTGGAAGGACCACGTGCTGCACCTGGTCGACACGCCGGGCCACGTCGACTTCGGCTACGAGGTGTCACGCTCGCTGGCCGCTTGCGAGGGGGTGGTGCTGCTCGTCGACGCCGCCCAGGGCATCGAGGCCCAGACCCTTGCCAACTGCTACCTGGCGCTCGAGCACGACCTCGAGATCGTCGCCGCCCTGAACAAGATCGACCTGCCCGCCGCCGACCCCGATCGCGCCGCCGCCGAGATCGAGCAGGTGCTCGGCATTCCCGTCGGTGACATCCTGCGCATCAGCGCCAAGACCGGCGAAGGGGTGCCCGAGCTGCTCGACGCCGTGGTCGAGCGCATCCCGCCTCCGACCGGCGACCCCGACGCGCCCCTCCAGGCCCTCATCTTCGACTCCTGGTTCGACCAGTACCGGGGGGTGATCTCCTCGGTGCGGGTGATGCAGGGGACACTGAGCACCGGTTCCCGCCTGCGCTTCATGCAGACCGGCGCCGTCCACGATGCCGACGAGGTCGGGGTGCGCACCCCCGAGCCCACTCCGGTGGAGCGCCTCGGCCCCGGCGAGGTCGGCTACCTGGTGGCGGGCATCAAGGACGTGGGCGAAGCCCGCTCGGGCGAGACCGTCACCGAGGCGGGGGTGCCGGCGGCCTCGCCCTTGGCCGGGTACCGGGAGCCCAAGCCCATGGTGTTCTGCGGGGTGTATCCGATCGACGGCGACCAGTTCGAGGAGCTCCGGGAGGCGCTGGAGAAGCTGCGGCTCAACGACGCCAGCGTCACCTACGAGCCGGAGTCGTCGGCCGCCCTCGGCTTCGGCTTCCGTTGCGGCTTCCTCGGGCTGTTGCACATGGAGATCGTGCGCGAGCGCCTCGAGCGCGAGTTCGGTCTCAGTCTCATCGCCACCGCTCCCTCGGTGGGCTACCAGGTGCACACCACCAGCGGGGCCGCCGTCGAGGTCGACAACCCCTCGGCCATGCCCGCCACCAGCGAGATCGACCACGTGGAGGAGCCGTTCCTCCGGGTCACCGTGCTCACCCCTTCGGAGTACACCGGCACGGTCATGGAGCTGTGCCAGGAGCGCCGAGGGGAGATGGAGTCGATGACCTACCTCAGCCCCGAGCGCCTCGAGCTCAAGTACCGGCTGCCGCTGGCCGAGGTGGTCGTCGACTTTTTCGACCAGCTCAAGAGCCGGACCAAGGGCTACGCCAGTCTCGACTACGAGCCCGCCGGCTACGCCCCGTCGGACCTCGCACGCGTCGACGTGCTGCTCAACGGCGTCGAGGTCGACGCGTTCTCCACGATCGTGCATCGCGACAAGGCCTACGACTACGGGCGGCGCATGACGGAGAAGCTGCGCGAGCTCATCCCCCGCCAGCTCTTCGACGTGCCCATCCAAGCGGCGGTCGGCGGCCGCATCGTCGCCCGCCAGACGGTCAAGGCCAAGCGCAAGGACGTGCTGGCCAAGTGCTACGGCGGCGATATCAGCCGCAAGCGCAAGCTGCTGGAGCGCCAGAAGGAGGGCAAGAAGCGCATGAAGAACATCGGCCGGGTCGAGGTGCCCCAGGAGGCGTTCATCTCCGCCCTGCGCCTGGAGGAGTAGCGCGGGGGAGGCCTACCGGCCGACGCCCTGCTTGAACAGCTCCCGGCAGTTGACCTCGTCGGCAGCGGTCTCGGCCTGGGCGAGGCAGTCGGTGAGGTCGCGGAACTCCTCGTTGTTGAGCAGGGCCACCAAGGCGACGGTGAACAGCAGGGCGAGCGGCAAGGCGATGCCGCCGACGACGACACCGCCCACGGCGAGCCCCCGGCCGCCCGCCTCCCCCCGCTTGGCCTTCTTCAGCCCCAGGATGCTGAAGACGAGGGCGAGCACGGCCAGGCCCAGCCCGACGAAGGGGAGCCAGCACAAAAGTCCGGCGAAGATGGCGAGCACGAGTCCCGCCACCGCCGAGCGGTTCCCCCCGTGGGCGGCAAGGCCCGGCGCCGGCGGGGTCCACCCTGGCGGCGGCTGTCGCTCCGGCGGCGGCGCCGTCCTCCCGTGCTGGTCGTCGCCGGGAGGGACATCGCTCATCTCCGTGGCCTCCTGGTTCGCCTTGTTCGGGGATGTGCCCGCCCCCGTCCCCACCCATGCTCGCGCCCGCCATTCCGGTCGCCGCGCCCGTGCAGTCGGTACCATCTTCTGCCAGCCATGATGGATCAACGCCGTGCAACCATCCTCCGCGCCGTGGTGCAGGAGTACATCGAGACCGCCCAACCGGTCGGGTCCGCCCACGTGGCCCGCCTGCCCGACGTGGCGGTGTCACCGGCCACGGTGCGCCACGACATGGTCGTGCTGGAACAAGAGGGGTACCTGCGCCAGCCTCACACCAGCGCCGGACGCATCCCCACCGACAAGGGCTACCGGATGTTCGTCGACACCCTGGTCGAGCCCGGCCCGCTCCAGGCCGCCCAGCGCCAACAGGTCAGCGCCTTCTTCGCCAAGGCCCACGGTGCCCTCGAGGAAATGCTGCAGGACACCACCCGCCTGTTGTCGGGTCTGACCGACTACGCCGCGGTGATCACCACGGCGCCCGTCGACGACGCCACCGTGCGCTCGGTGCAACTGGTCGGCCTCGGAGGCCGCACCGGCCTGGTCGTGGTCGT
Source organism: Actinomycetota bacterium (assembly GCA_016781135.1). Lineage (GTDB taxonomy): Bacteria > Actinomycetota > Acidimicrobiia > Acidimicrobiales > CADCSY01 > JADDRA01. The sequence goes on along the minus strand of JADDQY010000015.1, from coordinate 11,806 downwards.
GCTCTCCAACGGGGTGGTGACCAAAGCGGCCCTCGAGATGGGCGACGACGTCGGCGACGAGCACCTGGCCGCCGCCACCGCCCATCTGAGCAGGTGGTTGGTCGGGGTCAGCTCCTCGGCCCTGCCTCCGCCGCCCCCGTCGGGCGACCCCGTCGTCGACCTCGCCTGCGCCCGGGCGGTCGCCGCCCTCGACGTCGTTGGCCACGAGCACGACTCGATCCCGATGTTCGTGGGCGGGGCCAGCCGCATGGCCGCTGCCTTCGACGCCGTCGACAGCGTGCGACGCGTGCTCGGCATCCTCGAGCAGCAGTACGTGGTGGTCGGGTTGCTGCGCGACATCGTCGACCGAGGGCTCAGCGTGGCCATCGGGGCCGAGCACGGGGTGGAGCCGCTGGCCGAGTGCTCGCTGGTGGTGGCGCCCTACTCGGTCGAGGGCGAGGCGGCGGGCGCCATCGGGGTGCTCGGCCCCACTCGGATGCACTACCCTCAGGCCCTCGCCGCGGTGGCCGTGGTCAGCCAGCGCCTGAGCGAGCGCCTGAGCACCGACTGACGTGGCCACCGACTACTACGAGCTCCTCGGCGTCTCCCGGTCTGCTTCGGCCGACGACATCAAGCGCTCGTACCGGCGCCTGGCCCGGGAGCTGCACCCCGACACCAACCCCGATCCCACCGCCGAGGAGCGGTTCAAGGAGATCGGGGTGGCCTACGAGACGCTCTCGGATCCCGAGCGCCGCCGCCGCTACGACACCTTCGGACCGGACGCGGTGCGAGGGGCGGGCGCCGGGGCCGGAAATTTCGGCTCCGGCCTGGGCGACATCTTCGACGCCTTCTTCGGCGGCGCCAGCCCCTTCGCTGGGCAACCGCGGGGCGGAGGAGGGCCGCCGAGGGGTGCCGACATGGAGGTCGCTCTCGACCTCGAGTTCGAAGAGGCGGTGTTCGGCGCCAGCCGCGAGGTGTCGCTGCGCCTACCGGTCACCTGCTCCACCTGCACCGGCACGGGCGCCCGCCCGGGGACGTCCCCCACGACCTGCGCCGAATGCGGCGGCGCCGGCCAGGTCCGCCGCGTGCGCCAGTCGATTCTCGGCCAGATGGTGACCGCCGGGCCCTGCCCCCGCTGCGGAGGGATGGGCAAGGTGGTCACCGACCCGTGTCCGGACTGCCGAGGTGGGGGACGTCGCACCGAGGAGCGGGCCTGGACGGTCGAGGTCCCCGCCGGGGTCGACCACGGCTCCACCCTGCGCCTCGGTGGCAAGGGGGCTGCCGGCCTCCAGGGCGGGGTGAACGGTGACCTGTACGTGCACCTGCGGGTCAAGCCTCACGAGCGCTTCGAGCGCCAGGGCTACGACCTCGTGCACCAGCTCCACGTCCCCGTCACGCAGGCGGCCCTCGGTGCCGAGCTGGCCTACGAGACCCTCGACGGACCCGACGAGCTCGTCATCCCTCCCGGCACCCAGTCCGGCCGGGTGCTGCGGTTACGGGGCAGGGGCGTGCCCCACGTGGAGGGGAGGGGCCGGGGCGACCTACTCGTCCAGGTCGTGGTCGACACCCCGACCGAGCTCAGCGCCACCGAGGAGGACCTGCTGCGCCGGCTGGCCGAGGTCCGGGGTGACGAGGTGGCGCCGCCCGACTCCGGGCTCTTCTCCCGCATCCGCAGCGCGTTCAAGTGAGCACGGCGAGGTCGGTCGACGACCTCGCCGACGCCGACGCTCACGTGTTCGTCCCCGACCTCGACGTCCCCCGGCTCGACGAGGGTGACCGGCACCACCTGGTGCGGGTGCTGCGCCTCCGTCCCGGTCAAGCGGTCACCGCCGGCGACGGCCAGGGACGGGTGCGCCCGTGCCGAATCGGCGCCGACGGCGGCTTGGAGCCTTGCGGTGAGGCGGTCGAGGTGGCGGTGCCGCAGCCGGCGCTCACCGTCGCCGTCGCCCTGACCAAGGGGGCCCGGCCCGAGTTGGCGGTGCAGAAGCTCACCGAGCTCGGGGTCGACCGGATCGTGCCGTTCGTGGCCGAGCGCTCGGTGGTGCGCTGGGAGGGGGAGCGAGCGGGTCACCACCACCGGCGGCTGCTCCGCGTCGCCCGGGAGGCGGCCATGCAATCGCGCCGGGCCTACCTCCCCCGGCTCGACGAGGTGTGCGACTTCACCACGGTCGCCGCCCTCCCCGGAGCGGCGCTGTGCCAGCGAGGAGGTCGTCCTCCGTCGCTGGCCGAGCCGGTGGTGCTGGTGGGCCCCGAGGGTGGGTGGACCGCTGCCGAGCTGGCTGCGGGACCACCGGCGGTGGGTCTCGGCCCTCAGGTGCTGCGGGCCGAGACCGCAGCCGTTGCCGTCGCTGCGCTGTTGGTCGGCCTGCGGGCGGGGATGGTGGCACCGGCCGTACGCCGATGACGACGGCCGGTGTTCGAGCGATTGCTCCACGCGGTGGCGGCGCGTAGTCTGAGAACGGCAGCCAGGCAGCACTGGGCAGGGGCTGCCAGGGGACAGGCAGGAGATTCGCCGGCATGGGCGTCGACAAGACCGTTGATGTGGAGGACGGAGTCGACCCCACCTATGCGGTCAAGGTGGGCAGCCGTCTCCGGGCCATCCGCAAGCAGAAGCGGTTGTCGCTCCAGGAGGTCGAGGCGAGCTCGGGCAGCGAGTTCAAGGCCTCCGTGCTCGGGGCCTACGAGCGGGGGGAGCGGGCCATCTCGGTGCCTCGGCTCCAGCGGCTGGCTCGGTTCTACCGCGTCCCGGTCGACCAGCTATTGCCCCGCGACGGCGACGGCAAGGACGTCGTCCTCGACCTCGGCGACGGCACCGTGCTGCCCGGCCGGATCGACACCGACGCCGCCGTCACCATCGACCTCATGCGCCTGGGGGCACTGCGCACGCCCGAAGCCGAGCTGCTGGGGCGCTACCTCGCCATGATCCAGGTGCAGCGGGGCGACTTCAACGGCCGGATGCTCACCATCCGGCGGGACGACCTGCGGGCCGTCGCCTGCCTGCTCGACATCTCGCCCGACAGCGCCCGCAACCGCCTCGAAGAGCTCGACCTGCGCCTCACGCCTTGATCCCCGGGGTAGGCCCCCCCTTCGGCGTCTACGTGCACGTGCCCTTCTGCCTGCGCCGCTGTGACTACTGCGCCTTTGCCACCTGGGACGACCGCAGCCATCTGATCTCCGACTACGTGAGGGGGCTGGTGGGCGAGGTGGCGTCGGCAGCCGGGGAGCTGCCGGCGGTCACCAGCGTGTTCTTCGGCGGAGGCACCCCGTCGCTGCTGGCGCCCGACCAGCTCCGGTCGGTCCTCGAGCTCGTCCCGCTCGCCCCCGGAGCCGAGGTCAGCGTCGAGTGCAACCCCGACACCGTCGACGCCGAGCGGCTGGCAGGGTACCGCCACGCCGGTGTGACCCGCGTCTCCCTCGGTGCCCAGTCGCTGTGCCCCCATGTCCTCGCCGCCCTGGGCCGCAGCCACGGGGTCGACAGCGTGGTGGGGGCCGCCTCGGCCGTCCGTGCCCAGGGCTTCGACTCCTGGAACCTCGATCTCATCTACGGTGCGGTGGGGGAGACGCTCGGCGACTGGCGCTCGACATTGGAGGCGGGGCTCGAGCTCGAGCCACCCCATGTCAGTGCCTACGGCCTCACCGTCGAGCCGGGCACGCCGCTCGCCCAGGATCCCGCCCGGTTCCCGGACGACGACGACCAGGCCGACAAGTACCAGCTGGCCGACAGCCTGCTCACCGGGGCGGGCCTGGTCAGCTACGAGATCTCCAACTGGGCCCGCCCTGGACACGAGTGCCGCCACAACCACTGCTACTGGTCCCAGGGCAACTACCGGGGCTTCGGCTGCGCCGCCCACTCCCACTTCGACGGGCGACGCTGGTGGAACGTCCGCACCCCTGAGCGCTACCTCGCCCTGCTCGACGCCGGTCGACCGGTGGTGGCCGCCGGCGAGCACCTCGACGAGGTCCAGCGGCGAGCCGAGCGTCTCCAGCTGGCCTTGCGGACCAGCGGGGGGGTCCCGCCGGAGGCGTTGGACACCGAAGGGCTCGAAGGCCTCGTCGAGCGCCGCCGGGGCCGCCTCGTGCTCACCGTCGCCGGCCGGTTGCTGGCCAACGAGGTCGCCACCCGGCTCCGGTGAGGCGGTCGGGCCGAACACCGCTCGTTCGTCACCTCCGGGGCGTGACGATCGTCGTGCGGTCGTCGGGGTGGACGACCTCGATCCTGTCGCAGCTGCCGGTGCCGGCGGACGGCTGCAGGGTGTGGGCTGAGGTGGCGCCCGGGACGACGCCGGCGAGGGTGGCGGAGACCTCGTCGTCGCTCTCGGCCCAGCGAGGGTAGACCCAGAGCTGGCCGGAGCCGCCTCGGAGGACGGCAGGGGTGGCGACGCCGTCGCAGTCCCAGTCCCCGAGCGTGACCACGTCGTCGGGGTCGGCCACCTGCCAGCGGCGGCCATCCGACGACACGATGCCGTCCGCCACGTCCACCTCCTCGTCGCAGCCGTCACCGTCGAGGTCGGCACCCATCGGTGTCGGTGCACCAGGGCAGGCCGGCCTCGGCCACAACCGCCGCGGCGGTGGTGCCGACGTGGTGGTGGAGGATCGGGGGACGGTCGGCGAGGGCGCCGTCGCCGGGGCGCTGGCGGCGGCGTCACCGTCGCCGCCCGAGACGGCGAAGCTCATCGCCACGGCGGCGAGCACCGCAGCGACGAGGGCGGCGGACGCCATGAGCCGGGGCTTGGGGAGGGTCTGACGCCGAGGCTTCCCCGCGCCACGAGGGGGGAGCAGGCGGGGGCTCGGCGGTGCCGTCGGCGCGCCCTCGTGGGGGAGCGCCGCCAGCGCCGCGGCGAGGCTGCGCATCGACGGCCAGGCGTCAGGAGCACCAGCCAGCGTCCGCCGGGCGACCTGGCGGAGGCCGGTGGCAATACCCCCGGTGCAGCGCGACGCCATCTCGTCGAGGAGTCGGGCCAGGGCCACGACGTCGTCGCCGGCCGGTGAATGCTCGCTCTCGCTGACCACCACGGCTTCGGCCAAGCCGCACACCACCGCGTTGCCGTCGGCCACCAGGATGTGGTCAGGGCGCAGCCGGCCGTGGACGATGCCCCGGTCGTGGAGCTGGGCCATGGTGGCGGCCACCGACGACGCCACCATGGCCGCCAGCTGATCGTCGAGCTGGCCGTCGAGGCGCTCGGCGAGGGTGCCGCCGCCGACGAAGACCGTGGTCACCTCGGCTTCGCCTTCGGCGACCCCGTCGGCGACGGAATCGGCGTCCGGACCCGGCTCCACCAGCTCGACGATGCCAGGGCGGGCGGCCAAGCGGAGCATGGCGACTTCACGGCGAAGCCGCTGCGCCGGGCCCCGTTTGATCACGACCGCTCGGCCGTTGCTCCCCATCGCCACCGCGGTCGTCCCCGCCATTCCGGCATGGTGCCATGGAAAACGCTGGAAAGCAATGGAATAAGTGAAGAGACAGAAGAGGACCAGGGCTAGCCTGGTCGGCGTGCCATCCTCCGACCCGTTCGTGGAGCTGCTCGACGAGGGTCGGGCCGACGAGGTGGTGGCCGCCCGAGCCCGCGAGCGGGCGCTCGCCCGCATGGCCGAAGAGGGGGCGCAGCTGGCCGGCACCCTGGTCGACCTGGCCGAGCGGGCGTCGACGGTGGTGGTACGCACCGAGTCGGGGCGAAGCCATCATGGAGTGCTCGTCGAGGTGGGCAGCGACTACTGCAGGCTCCGAGCCGACAGCGGCGCCGCCCCCCTGTTGCACCTGTCGGCCATCGTCTCGGTCCGGCCCCAGCGCGGGGGGCACCAGCCGACAGCCACCAGCAACCGCAGTCCGGCCACTGACCAGCGGCTGGTCGAGGTCTTGGGACGGCTGACCGAGGACCGGCCTCGGGTGATGCTCGTCGTGCGGGGCGGCGAGGTGCTCGCCGGGTGGCTCCGGTCAGTGGGGAGTGACGTCGTGACCCTCGGCCTCGACGGTGAGAGCGGGCAGGGCGTCTACGTGGCCGCCGCCGCCATCACCGAGGCGTGGGTGGAGTCCTGAGTGACGGCGGGACGGAGCGGGTGAGCACCAGTGGCACCGCCCGCAGCGGGCTCGACGTCGCTGGTGATCGGTGTGCTCAAGCGTCCGCCGGGGACGTGCCGGTCGCCGCCTTGCGCTCGGGGTAGAGGTGCTCGAGAGTCCCGGGCTGCACCCGGGCCTGCTCGATGAAGGCGTCGACGTCGGACTGCTTCAGGCGGAAGACCCGTCCCATCTTGTACGCGGCCAGTGAGCCCTCGTCGACGAACCGATACAGGGTGCGAGGGGTGACGCCGAGGCGCCGGGCCGCTTCCTGGGTGCTCATCCAGACGATCTCCGAGGGCTGGGTGGTGGCCGAGCCCGTCACCTCGTAGCTTCCCATGTCGCCGCCTGCCTGCGCATGTTCCATGCCCTCATGGTAGCCCATGCCGGGTCATGCCTTGTCGACCCGGGCGCCGGGTCGCTCCGTGCAGCCGGGGTTCGACCCTTGTCGCCACTGGTTGGTGCTGGCTAGGGTCGGCCGATCGGACAGGTCGCGGTGGCGACGTCGACAGGCCTGGCCCGGCAGTCCCGTTGCTCTCCGACGCCGTCACAAGGACCACGCCATGGCCGATCTTGCCTCTGTCGGTGCTCCTCCCCGAGTCGGTTCCTCCTCCGCCAGCTCCCCGGCGAGCACCGGCGCCCCACGCCAGGTCAAGCCCCTGCGGCGCCTCCCCGGTGGACGGGCAGTGGTGGGCGGCTTCCTCATCGCCGCCAGCGCCGTCGCCACCTTCGGCGCCTTCACCGCAGCCGTGGGCGGGGCGAGCGGTTCCTATGTGGTGGTGACCACCGATGTCCGCACCGGTCAACGACTGAGCGATGCCGACCTCGGCCTCGTCTCCCTCGACCTCCCTCCCGACCAGCACCGGCTGGCCTTCACCGAGCTCGGGGTGCTCGACGGTGCCACCGCCCTGGCGCCTTTGGCCGCCGGTCAGCTGGTGCAGACCAGCGACGTGGCCAAGCCGGCGGGCGGCTCCGACCGCGCCCAGATCTCGTTGGCTCTGGACCCCGGCAACGCCCTCGGCGGTGATCCGGCGCTGCTCGGAGAGGGTGAGCGGGTGGCCGTCATCGTCACCTACACCCAGGCCGGCACCGCCGAGACGGCCACGGTCAGCTCCGACGCCGAGGTGGTCCGGGTGTTCGGAGGCGACGAGACCGGCCCTGGCGGGCTGACGATCGTTCTCGCCGTGCCCCCGAGCGACCTCGAGCCCATCGCCCAGGCCTCGGCAGCCGGCGTGGTCACCATCGCCCGGACCACTGGCCTGGTCAGCGGCCCGCCGAGTTGATGGGCACTGAACGCTTCGTCGTGCTCGGGCTGGCCCGGCCTCGGTGCGAGTGGTTCCGCCAGGTCGGGCAATGGTCCACCAGCGCCGCCATCCCGGCCGAGTTCTTGCGCTGCGTCACCGTGGAGGAGCTGCGCCGGCGGCTGGTTGGAGGGCGGCCCTACTCCTGCGCGCTGCTCGACGGCAGCCTTGCCACCGTCGACCGCGACCTGGTGCAGGCGGTACGCGATGCCGGGGCGGTGGCCCTGGTGGTCGACGATCACCGGCAGCGCCGCGACTGGGTGGCCCTCGGCGCCGCTGCCGTGCTGCCCGTCAGCCTGTCGCGCGAGGTGCTGCTCGACACCTTGGCCACACATGTGCCCCTGGTCCCGGTGGCGGCACCGCCGCTTGGTGACGACCCCGGTGGGGGCGACGACCTCGACCGGGTGCTGGCGGCGGCACGGGTGGCTGCGGTCTGTGGACCAGGCGGCACCGGTGCCTCCACCGTCAGTGCCGCCCTGGCGCAGGGCCTCGGCCAGTCCGCAGCTCCAGGACAGGTGGTGCTGGCCGACCTCGCCCGCAACGGCGAGCAGGCCATGCTCCACGACGTCCGCGACGTGGTGCCCGGCGTCCAGGAGCTGGTGGAGGCCCACCGGGCGGGCACACCGTCGGTGGAGGAGGTCCGGTCCCTGACCTTCGACGTCGTCGAGCGGCGCTACCACCTCCTGCTCGGTTTGCGCCGGCCCCGTTACTGGGCGACGCTTCGTCCCCGGGCCTTCGTCGCCGCCTTCCGGTCGCTGCGGCGCAGCTTCGCCACGGTGGTCTGCGATGTCACCGCCGACTTCGAGGGAGAAGCCGACGCCGGCTCGCTCGACGTCGAAGAGCGCAACCTCATGGCCCGCACCGCCGTCGACCAGGCCGACGTGGTCTTCGCCGTGGGTCGGCCCGGGGTCAAGGGAACCCATGCCCTGGTGAGGGTCCTGGCCGATCTCGCCGCCTTCGGCGTGGCTCCGAGCCGGATCGTCCCGGTGATCAACACCGCCCCTCGACATCCTCGGGCCAGAGCCGAGATGACCGCCGCCCTCGCCGATCTGGCCGGGCCGGGGTTGGGCGGCCACGCCACCTCCGGGCCGGTGTTCCTTCCCGAGCGCCGGGTGGAAGAGGCGCTGCGCGACGCCGTAGGGCTCCCCGCTCCCCTTCCCGCCATGCTCGCCGGGGCGTTCGAGGCGACCTTCGAGCGGCTGGGGGCGCAAGAGCACCGGGGTGGCCCCGAGCCGGTGCTGGTGGCGCCCGGTTCCCTCGGTGCGGCCAGCGGCGGGGCCGGCCAGTGGTGAGGAAAGGGGATCGGCGATGCCGTTCATGGACAAGGACATCGAGGTCCGGGCGCGAGGCACCACCCACTGGGAGGTGCTCAAGGCCATCCGCTACCACGGTCGAGAAGAGGGCTTCATCGTGCATGCCGGGTTCGAGACCGACTTCGCCTCGGTGCCGCGCGGTCTGGTGTGGTTGATCCCGAAGTACGGAAGGTTCACCGCCGCGGCCATCCTCCACGACTTCTTGTGGGCGCAGTGCCGCGACGGTCGCTTCAACTGGTTCGACGCCGACGGCATCTTCCGTCGCGCCATGCGTGAGGACGGGGTTCCCTTCGCCCACCGGTGGCTGATGTGGGGAGCGGTCCGCCTCGGCGTCATGCGCCACGCCCCCTTCGACCCGTTCAGCCACGGCGTGGTCCAGTCGGGGCTGTTCCTGGCGGTCGCGGGTCTGGGGGCGGCGTTCGTCGCCGTGCCCTTCGCCGTCGTCAGCTGTGGTTGGTGCTGTTCTGGCTGGGCCAGCTGCCGCTGTTCGCGCTCTCGTGGCTGCGTCACCGGGGAACCAGCCGGCAACCGGAGCGCCCCCGCTTGCTGTTCAATATGGGCTGAACGCAGACTCGATTGCCCCTTGCCAAGCGGGGCGGGGCGCGAGCTAAGGTCGAACACGCGGCTCTGGGCGGGGCCGCGCATCGGCGATCGCCTCACCGCGGTGGCCCCACTCGTAGCTCGCAACCTCCACAAGGGGTCGCCCTCATGGCCCGGGTCCCACCGTCGCTCTCCATGCACGCACCTGCTCCCGCAGGTGACGCGTCCGTGGGCGCGGCACACGCTTCTCCCTTGCTCGAGATCGAAGCCCGGGTCCAGGCCCGAGCGAAGGACCTCGCCCTTGATCTGCGCACGCCGGCCGACACGGCGTCGCTGCAGGGGCTGGTCGACGACGAGATCGAGTGCTGGACGGCCGACCACCAACGAGGACTGAGGCCCTACGGCCTGGCCGACCCCGAGGTGGTGGCCGACCGCGTCCTGCGCAACCTCGTCGGCTACGGGCCGCTCGACCCGCTGCTCGGCGATGACGACGTGTGGGAGATCATGGTACGGCGGTACGCCGACCTGCCTGTTTGCCCAAAACCGCAGGTCACCGGTCCTTTCGTGCTGACCGCTCGTGACCGCACAAGACCGTATTTTCCTTTCTCTTGTGGTGCAGATGTGGTGCAGCACGAGCGGCTCCACCGCTGACACATTCCCAGGAGTAGGTGGCGCCCAGCGACCGCGGCTACTTCACCACTGCCACCGACCTGGTCGCCGCCATGACCACCGTCTACGCGACGGATCGTTCACTACCAGGATCCGCACCTACACCGACCCGAGCGTCTTGGTGATCGATTACCTCCGCATCACCCCCTTTGACCGGGCCCAGGCCAACGCCTCCTTCCCAAGTCGTCAACCCCCGCGAAGAAACCGGTCCGCCCCCATCGTCCCCAAGCCGCGGGCTGTCCGCCTGGGCCGAGCTGTTCGACGGCGACAGCGCCGCCGCCGCCATCATGGACAGGCTCCTCGTCGCCGCTGCCATCAACATCAAGGGACCGTCATGGCGCCTACGCGAGCACCAGGCCCTCACCAAACCCCTTGCCCAGCGGGGACCACGGCGCCGGCGCGGGCTCGGGGTCACACTCGAGGGCCGTCACTCGCGCCTCAAGGTCGCCTACTGACGCCCGATCCCCGCCGGCTTATCTTGTGGCGGGAGTCTGACGCGAGTTCGGTTGACGGCGGTTGTGGCAATTTGATCATGCTGCCTCGAGGTAGGGCGACGCGCTGAAGGCCAGCTCGAACTCGACCGGCGTGAGCTTGCCGAGGGCACGTTGGCGGCGTCGTCGGTTGTAGGTGTGCTCGATCCAGACGATCACCTCGTAGGTGAGCTCGCTTGCGAGTCCTCCACCGCCGGCGGTCGAAGACGTTCTTCTGGAGGAGCGAGAAGAACGACTCCATGGCGGCGTTGTCGCGGGCGGCCGCGACCCGACCCATCGACCCGACCAACCCAGCTCCCTTGAGCACGGCCCGAAATGCCCGTGAGCGGAATTGGCGACCCGCGATCGGAGTGCACGACCACGGTCCCATGTGGCTGGCGTCGAGCGATGGCCGAGCGCAGTGAAGCCACGGCAAGGCCGGCTGTCATGCGCTCGTCGAGGGCAAAGCCGACGATCCGGTTCGAGAACACGTCCTTGATGGCGCAGCAGTAGAGCTTTCCCTCCACCGTCGGGTGCTCGGTGATGTCGGTGAGCCAGATCGCATCCGGGCGCTCGGCGTGGAACTGGCGCCCGACCAGGTCGTCGTGGACCGCCGGGCCCGGAACCTTGCCGCTGCCACGCCGGCCTTTCTTCGTCGTGGTCGACCAGATGCCCTGCTGGCGGCACAGCCGCCACACCCGCCGCTCGCCGCAGCGGTGGCCGGCCGCCTCGAGCTCATCGGTGATGAACCGGTAGCCGAACTCGGGATCGTCGGCGTGCACGTCGAAGATGGCGTTGGTGAGGTGGGCGTCGGCGTGGTCGCGGGCCGAGCACGGTCGAGCGCGCCACTTGTAGAACGCCTGGGGCGAGAAGCCGAGCACCCCGCAGGTCAACCGCACCGGGATCCCCTCGGCGGCCAGTCGCGGACCAGCGGGAACATCATTTTGGGAGAGCGTCCTTGGCGAAGTAGCACGCTGCCCGGCGGAGGATCTCGTTCTCCATCTCCAGTCGCCGCTTGTCGCGGCGCAGCTGCACCACCTCGGCCTGCTCGGCGGTGGTCAGGCCGTCGCGGACGCCATCATCGATGTCGGCCTGGCGCATCCACCGCCTGACTGACTCCGGCGAGATGTCGAAGTCGGCTGCCACCTCGGCGACGGTCAGATCACCCCGGCGAGCGACCGTGACCACATCACGCTTGAACTCCGGCGGGAACTTCTTGGGCATAGCTTCCATCCTTCCGCGGGGCACCGCCCCACACATGGAATGTCAACCAGACCCGCGGCAGACCCCGGAGGGCTGGCGCTCCGGAGCCTTCTCGTTCGTCCGCCGGGAGGCCGCGCTCAACATCTCGAAGGCCTCGTCGGCATTGACGTCGGACCGAGCCATGATGTGCCCATGGCCTGGCCGATTAGGCCGCGAGTTTGAGCCTTCTGCTCCAGCTCCTCCTCACCGAAGGGTGGTCTACCGATCGAGGACCTGGCC
>JADDQY010000068.1 GCA_016781135.1 Actinomycetota bacterium | reverse complement strand
AAACCGTGCGTCGGAGGTTCGAATCCTCCCGGGGGCGCCGCCATGTCTCGCGACAGCTGTCCGGGATCTCCTGAAACCAGATACTGCCGGGGGCCCCACAAGTCCTGTACCCATGGTCACAAGCACCGGCCAGTAGCCGGCGAGAGCGAGCTGGCCGAGGTTGTCAAGGTGCTGGCCCCAGCCAACCCCGTTGATGATGATCTGGACGCGCCAGCGACAGGTGAACCAGCTGTGCCGGACGCTCCGCGAGCTCTACCCCGGGGCCTGGTGGCATTCGAGGACCTGGCCTCGCCCCACGCCCTGGGGGTGCTGGACGTCGCCGGCCAGGTCCATGGCGGTGCAGCCCTCACCCCACCACCGCCCTGGTGGCTCGTTCGGGTCCAGGGTGGCGCTGCGTCAGGCGCGCTCCGGCTACCGCGGCGATTTCTCTTCCATCGCTCCTCGCCGCTACCCGAACTCGCTTGCCCGCTGGCTAAGTCGGCCCGGGCCGGCGGGGCGGGCACCGCCGGTCCGCAGTCACACGGACACGAAAGCGGCACGTCCCTCGTCACCGCACCACACGCCAGTGGCTACCGGTAATCGCTCAGCGCGCTGTCAGGCTTGTCCGAGGTCACACTCGGACCTCACACCGGCACCTGCCGTGCGAACGACCCGTTCGTACTGAGGAAGAGCAGAGTGGCGCCCACAACCGGTCCGACGGCCACACGCAGGGCCTCCACGTAGGCCTGCAACTGCGGTCGATACCGGTCGACCTTGCTGTCGAGCTCGGCGTCGGCGCGCCAGGCATCGGTCTTGTAGTCGACGACCACCAAGCCGTCGTCGTCTCGGTAGAGGAGGTCGACGTAGCCCTCGAGCACGCCGTAGACCTCGTGCGGTGCCCCGACGTAGACCTCACGCCAGTGGGGCCGTTGGGCGGCGCGCTGCACAACCTCGGACGCCAGCGCCGATTGGCACAGGGCGACGACCACGCCCTCCTTGCCGAGCACCCCCTCCGCCGCGGCCTGGGCGGCGGCGGCGTCCTCGAGGCCCTCACCGGTGACCAGGTCGACCGTCTGCAGCGCCGCATGCACCGCCCGGCCGACGGCCGAGCCGTACCGGCCCTTCTGCCAGGGGGGCAGGTCGACGTCGCGGGCGTCCTTCTCCAGCCCGGCGAGCCGCTCGAGTTCAGCGGCGCGCGACGCCTCCTCGGCGAGGCGGGTCGCCGACACGGCGACGGGCTGCGTCCCCGTTGTGAACGCCGCTGCCCTCTCACGCTCCCATTCGTCGAGGGGCGGGGGCGCGACGCCGCCGATGTGGAACGCTGTGGTCGTCGGCGAGTCCTGGAGCTCGCCGACGAAGGCGAGGGGGACGACGAGTGAGGGTTCCCAGCCCTTTTCGTAGAAAAGCTCGGCGGCGCTCGGCGCTCGGTTTCCCGCCTCTTTGCGGTGGACCGACACCACCAGGTGGTCCCGGGCGCGAGTGGCGGCGACGTAGAGCAGGCGGAGCCGCTCGTGGGCGTCCATCTGCTCGTCGATGGGCTGGAAGTCCCTGAACTCGTCGGTTTCGAGGTCCTTCTTCAGCCGAAGCGCCCAGCCGTCGGTCGGGGGGAACAGCACCTGCACCCCCGACTGGCGGCCGCGGAGCTGCGTCGTCATCCCCGAGAGCACGGTGATCGGGAACTCGAGGCCCTTGGCGCCGTGGACGGTGAGGATGCGCACGGCGTCGTCGTCGGTCTCGGGCAGGACGGTCTCGATGACGCGCGACCCCGCGGCCGACTGCAGCTTCACCCACCGCAGGTAGTCGCGCAACGTGCCACCGCCGGCCTCCTCCCAGGCCCGGCACTGGTCGACCACGAACCTCAGCCGCCGCCACAGGTCGCGGGGCCGGGGATGGACGAAGGCGACCTCCATCAGCCGCCGCTCTCGCACGATGCGCTCCAGCACCTGACTCGGTGACAGCCAAGTTCGCTCCCGGTGGAGCCCGTTCAGCCAGGCCAACCCGCGCGCCACGACGTGGTCCGCTGCCCCTTCGGGAATCGGTGACTGGTGGTCCCACCGGCCCCTGTGGGCCGTCTTCCACACGTAGAGGTCGTCGTCACCGCACCCGAACGCCGGCGTACGGAGGGCGGCCACCACCGCCAGGGAGTCGGTCGGGTCCTCCACGGCGCGGGCTACCGTCAACAGGTCGCGCACCTCGCCGGTCCCGTAGACGAGCGACGAGGTCTCGGCCCGGTAGGGGACGGCGGCGTCGTCGAGAGCCCGCTCGAGCTGGCGCAGCGACGTGCGGGCGGGCAGGAGGATGGCGACGTCGCTCCAGCGAGGGTCGCGCCAGCACCGGGTCTCCTCGTCGAACACCGACCAGCGCTCGCCGATCACCTCCCGGATCACCGCAGCGACGTCGGCGGCCTCGGCCCGGCGGAGCTCGCCGGCTCGCCAGGTCCTCGCGTGCTCACCCATCCCGATGAACGCGACTGCCGGGCCCGAGGGCGACGCGCTCCGGGCGGGCTGGAGGGCGATGTACTCCGGTTGCGACTCGCCCTCGGCCTCGATCAGCTGGCCGAAGGTGTGGTTGACCCAGGCCAGGATCCGCGGCACGGTCCGGAAGTTGGTGGTGAGCTCCTGGCGGTCCCCGCCGAGGGCATGGCGGGCACGGAGGAACACGGCGATGTCGGCCCGGCGGAACCGGTAGATCGACTGCTTCGGGTCGCCGACGAAGAACAACGCACCGGGTTCGACCTCGACCTCGGACCACTCCTTGAAGGCGGCGTCGGGATCGGTGGAGGCGATGAGCACCGCCAGCTCGATCTGGATCGGATCGGTGTCCTGGAACTCGTCGAGCAGCAGGTGCCGGTAGCGCCGGTGGAGGGCGGCACGGACGGCCACGCCCTGGCCCCGATCACGCAGCACGGCGCGACCGAGCACGAGCAGATCGTGGAACTCGAGCTCGCCTGCAGCGCGGCGCTCGGCGGCGGCGGCCACCGTGAAGCGGGCCAACTCCTGGGCGAGGCGCTCGAGGCAGGCGTGCTGAACGCAGTCGCGCAGCCGGTCACGCATCTGCTCGAGGGCGCGCACCTGGTCGCGCACCGACTCGATGTCGCCCCAGGCCGGCTTGCGCCCGACCCCGGCGGCGAAGCTCGGTGCGGACAGGAGGACCTCGAGACGGGCGTCCTCGTCGGCAGCGGTTCGCAGGCTCTCCGCCCACACCGCCAGCTCGTCGAGCCGCCGCACCAGCTTGTCGGCATCCTGCGAGCACTCGGCGCGGCGGGCGGAGAGGGCGTCGACGGCGTCGGCCAGCGGCGCGACGTCGACGGGCGGCACATCGCCCACCGCTCGACCGTCCAGCCGCTCGGCCACGAGGTCCCAGTTCTGGCCGAACTTCACCGCCACCTCGTGCAGGTGATCCATGCGGGCGCCGGCGGCCAGCAGGAGCCGCAGCGGCCGCTCGAGGTCGTCGTCATCGATGATGCGGTCCAGGAACGCCTCCCATCGTGCCTCGAAGGCGATCTGGGAGGCGATCTCGTCGAGCACGGTGAGGCGGGGCGGCAGTCCCGCCTCGATGGGGTGGGAGGTGAGGAGTCGCTGGGCGAAGGCGTGCAGCGTGCAGATGGCGGAGCGGTCGAGGGCGGCCAGGGCGTCACGGCAGCGCTGGGAGGTCGCCGACCCCTTCTGCAGCTCGACCCGGATGCGGTCGGCGAGCTCCCCGGCGGCCTTCTCGGTGAAGGTGATGGCGGCGATGCGGTCGGCCTCGACGCCGTCTTCGACCAGCGCCACGAACCGGTCGACGAGTGACTTGGTCTTGCCGGAGCCGGCACCGGCCTCGACGAACATCGTCTCGTCGAGGCGCTGGCGGATGGCGTCGCGCGCGGCCTGGTCAACCGCCGCCATCGATCACCTCCGGCTCACACAGGGCCGTGTAGCCGGCCAGTGCGGGATCAGTGCGCTTCGCCTCCCAGGTGCGGCGCGCCTCGTGCGTGCTCAGCCCGTCGGGCGAGCAGTACCAGCAGTCGACGTGGGTGTAGGACGGATCGGCCTTGGGGCGGAGCGGGAAGACCCCGGCGCGGATGCCGTCGACGATCTCGGCGATGGCGGTGCCGACGTTGTCGCGCACGGCCGGCGTCACCTCGTAGCCGATGCGCTCGAACTTCCCCCTGGCGGTGACGAACCAGTAGAGGGCGTCGACAGGGCTGCGGTCGAGGACGTGCTCGACGGCGGTGCCGTACACAGCCAGCTGCAGGTGGGTGCCGTGCAGGTGCGGGTCTTCGGCGCTCAATCCCTCGTAGGAGTGGCTGGCGCCCGTCTTGTAGTCGATCACCGTGACGCCACCGTCGCCGCGCTCGTCGACGCGGTCGACTGCGCCGCGGAAAAACACGGCGCGGCCGTCGGGAAGCGGGTACGGGGCGCCGTCGAAGGCGAGCTCGGTGGCGACGGGCCGTCCGGTGTCCTCGGCCAGGAAGCGCTCGAGGTCGGCGACCAGCCGGGCCCGGTCACGCCGCCAGAACAGCGCCCGCCCGGTCACGCCTCGCTCTTGGTGGGCGCGGCACACCTCGTCGGCGATCGACAGGAGGCGCCCGCGGTCGTCGTCGCTCCACCGTGGCGCCCGGCCGGCTCCGACGGCGGCGGCGACGAACTTGTCGAGGATCTCGTGGACGAGGGCGCCCTTGTCGAGCGGGTTCATCTCGAGGCGGCGCTCGGGGTCCTCGACGACCTCGACGCCCAGCAAGTACTGCATCAAGAAGGCGTGGGGACACTCGGCCCACGACTGGAGCCGGGTGGCGGAGACGACGCCCGACGAGGCGTAGTCGGGGAGGGTGACGCCGGCGAGGTTGCCGTCGAAGCGGGTGAACCGGTCGCTGCGTCGGGCTTCGGCGAGGGCCATGCCGGCGGCCAGCACCGGCTCGGTGGCGACGACCGACGCCGGGTCGCGCAGCATGGCGACGAGGCGGAGGTCCTGGGCGGTGGCGGGGAAGGCGGTGCCCACCAACCCGGAGACGTACGACGGCACCTGGTCGAGCCACGGCTCGTCGATGGTGGCGAGGTCGGCGGTGAACACCGCCTCTCGTCGGCGGAGGCGGGCGACGTCGGCCAGCAGCCAGCGCGACGCCGCCCGGTCGCCGGAGCGGCGCAGGTCGCCGCGGGGAAAGCTCAGCGTCGCCTCTTCGGCGGCGGCCACGGCGGCGAGGAGCTGGCGGCGGTCGTCCTGGAGCCGGTCGGCGCGCAAGGTGAGCTCCCCGCACGCGGCGCGCCGCTCGTCGTCGGGAAGCAGCGAGTCCTCCAGTCGCCGGGGCGGGAAGGCGCCCTCGGCCATGCCGAGCACGACGACCCGGTCGAGTCCGACGCCGACGGCCATCGAGACGTGCCCGACCAGCACCCCCTCGCCGAAGCGCCCCACCCGCCGCAGCGCCACCTCGAGCTCGGCGTCGAGCGTGCGGCGGAACACCTCCACCGACGGTGCCGGGCCGCCGGTGGCGTCGAGGGAGGCCAGGCGGTCGAGGGCGCCCTCGACCCGCTCGGCCGCCTCCTGCTCCTCCTCTGGCCAGCGGATGCGGTGGCGTTCGTCTCCCAGGTAGCGGACGATGAGATGCTTCACCCACGCCGCCTTGGTCGCCCACGAGCCACGGCCCTCGCCGGCGGCCAGGTCGTCGCGGAGGTCGTGCACGAAGGTGGCCAGCTGCTCGGCTCGGTTGGCGTCGCGGCGGAGGTGCTCGGCCAGGCGGTCGCGTTCTTCGTGGTCGGCGGCCTCGGCGCGGCGGCGCTGCTCGAGGGCGAACACCTCCAGTCGCCGGCGCCAGTCGTCGTCGTCCACCACCCCGGCGGCCCGGGATATGCGCTCCCAGGCGCGGGTGGGGGCGCGGGCTTCGCCGGCAAGCAGTGGGGCGCCGGTGAGAGTGGCGAGCACGTCGGAGCGGCGAAAGCCTCGGTCGGGCAAGGCCAGGAGCGAGCGGACGGTGCGGCCGAGGAGCATGTCGCCGATGGAGCGCACGGGCGCACCGTTGTGGGGGATGCCGGCGGCCGCCAGCTGCTCGTGGAGCAGACGGGCGTAGGGATCGGCGGTGCCGTAGAGGAGCGCGGTGCGCCCCAGCCGGATCCCGGCGCGCATCCACTCCACGACCCGGCGGATGGCGGCCCGGACCTCCTCGTCGGGATCGCTGGTGCTCACGACGGACGAGGCGCACGGGGCACCGACGCCCGTGGCGTCGGCAGCGATGCCCGCTCGGGTGTGAGCCTCGAGGACCCGGCGATCGGCGCCGGCGTCCCCGGTCAGGCCGACGTTGACCACGAGCACGCTGTGGTCGGCCAGGGCCCCCACGAGGTCGGCGGCAGACGGCGACAGGTCCTGGAGCAGGTGCAGCACCACCGGTTCGCCGAGCACACCGGTGCGGACGGCGGCGGTGGCGGCGCGAACGAGGTCGTGCTCGTCGTGCCAGCGAGAGCAGAGCTCATGGCGGGCACGGCGGGCCACGCGCACGACGTCGGCGGCTCGGGCACTGGACGCGGCGAGGGCGTCGAGGGCATGCTCGCTGACGCCGGCGAGCTCTCGCGTGGCGTCGACCAGGGCGAGCTCGGTGGCGGGATGGCGAGCGACGGGGGCGAAGATCCCGGGCTCGGCGGCGAGCACGCCGCGCACTGCCTGGGCGAGGACTGGCGCCGACAGCGGCCGCCGGCCGGCGGCGGCCAGCCGAGCGCCTCCCAAGCGCTCGGCCAGGCGGTAGAGCGTCAGGCACGAGACGTTGGCGATGCCGCCCGGATGGGCGGCGAGGGCACGTCGGGTCGAGACGGCGGCGTAGTTGGAGGCGACGACGACGGTGACCGGGGCGAGGGGGTCACCAGCCTTCAGCTCCCTGACCTGACCGACGAGCAGGTCGACGGCCGCCCTGCCGTACGCCGTCGAGCGCACTTCCGCCTGCGGCATCACCCGAGGGTATAGACGGGGTGTGACACTCAGGATGGACGGGTCCTCGATCGGCCCCGGGTCTGACTCTCCATCTGTGACTGGCCTTCGGTGCCTTACCGCTGATCTGTCGCCGCGGGTCTGGCCGGGGACGCGCACCAGCCGGTCGGGTCGGATGTGACCTGATAAGGAGCCTTGGCCAGACCACCTTGAGTGTCTTGTCCGACCGTCCCGGCCGGTGGTGCCCAACCCCATCTCCAGACTCCGCTGCTCAACCTGCTCGTCCGAGCGGTGCTCCACGACCAGTACAGGCTCATGTCCGACCCGCCGCACGGGAAGGGGCTCGTGTCCCCTTCGCATTGGCGCGTGCCTGAGCTGCGCGGGTGATCAAGAAGGGGTGACATCGCAAGGACGGGCGGGTCAACCGAAGGGAACGCGCCCGCTGGGATCCCGGCCTCGCCACCGCGACGACGTCGGCTGGAACGGAGCGGAGCCCGACCTCTCGTCGGGCGGACGAGGACCTGGCTCGTGGCCGACGGCGGTGCAAGTAGCTTCCTGCGTGCTGCTTCGTCGTCGGAGAAGGATGCCTCGTGGAGAGCCCGATCAAGATCGCCGTCGCCGGCGCTGGCTTCGGGCGCAAGGTTGCCCTTCCGGCTTACACCGAGCTGGACGAGTTCGAGCCGGTGGCGCTGTGGTCGCGACGGCCGGAGCGGGCTCAGGCCTTGGCGGACGAGGCCGGTGTGGCCCTCGGGAGCTCGGACCTCGAGGAGGTGCTGGCCTTCCCCGGGCTCGAAGCAGTGCACGTCGCCACCCCCGTGGTCACCCACGTCCAGTTCGCCCTCGCCGCCGCCGAGCGGGGCCTCCACGTCCTCTGCGAGAAGCCTCTGGCCGGCAACCTGCACGAGGCGCGGCGCATTGCCGCCGCCGTGCAGGCCGCCGGCGTGGTCGGGATGGTGGACTACGAGGTGCGGATGAAAGAGACGCGCCGGCGCCTGATCGAGCACGCTCGCGAGGTTGTGGGAACGCCGCGGATGGCGTCGGTCTCGCTCGTGCAGTCCGACCATGCCGATCCCGACTCACGCCCCTACACCTGGGTGCACGACGCAAGGATGGGCGGGGGCCGGCTGCAGGGCTACGGCGTGCACGACCTCGACCTGCTGCTCGAGGTGTTCCCCACCGTCGAAGCCGTGGTTGCCGCCACCGACGTGGGCGTGCCCGTTCGGACCTCGGCCGAGGGCGATCTGCACCCGGTGACCGCCGATGACGCCTACGCGCTGGTGCTGCGATTCTCGGGCGGCGGCCTCGGAGTTGTCACCCTGGTAGCCACGGCGCGCCATGACCGAGGTGACGTGATCGAGCTCTACGGCGACGAGGGAACGGCGAAGCTCGACGCCGACCGGCGGGTGTGGTGGGGCCGTCGCGGCGAAGAGCTTCGGTGCGAGGGGCCGTTCGACGACGGGTTCGACGAGGCCTTCAAGCGGGTGGCCCGCAACTTCTGGGCTGCGGTCCGCACCGGTGCGTCGCCCGAGCCGTCGCTGGAGGAGGGACTGCGCGTGCAGGCGGTCTTCGACGCGGCACGGGTGGCGGATGTCGAGCGGCGCTGGGTCCGCCCCGAGCCGTCTCGTTCTTCGCCTGACCGCCGAGCTCGTTCGACCTCGCCCTCGAGCGTGAAGTACGTGGTCGCGAACTGGAAGATGTACCCCACGGTCGGGGAGGCGTTGGGTTTGTTTGAGGCCATCCAGGACGGGCTCAGCGCTCAGGCCCGTGCAGGCCACGCCTTGCCCATGCCGATCATCTGCCCCCCGTTCGTGGCGCTCGTACCGATACGGGGCGTCGTGGACGAGCGGCTGGTACGGCTCGGCGCCCAGAACTGCCACTGGGAGCACAAGGGGCCCTACACGGGTGAGATCTCAGCGGTGATGCTGAAAGGCATGGTCGACTACGTCCTGGTGGGCCACAGCGAGCGCCGTTTGGTGGGAGAGACCGACGAGCACGTGGCCAGGAAGGTCTCCGCAGTCGTCGAAGCGGGCCTCGTACCCATCGTCTTCGTGGGGGAGGACGCCCCCACCGGCGAGGGCATCCGCCAGAGTGAGGAGCGCCTCCGGCAGCGGCTCTCACAAGTGGAACTCGCTGACCACACCGTGCTGGTCGTCTACGAGCCGGCCTGGGCGATCGGCGCCGCCCACCCCGCCGAGCCCGAGCATGTTCGAGAGGCGGTGGAGCACCTGAAGGAATCCCTGCGCCGGCTGGGGGCCGCTCGTCCCGAGGTGCTCTACGGAGGCAGTGTGAGGCGCGACAACGTCGAGCGCTTCGCCGCCCTCGAGGTGCTCGACGGAGTAGGGGCGACTCGAGGCAGCCTCGACGCCGAGGAGTTCCTGGACATCGTCAGCTGGATGGCAGGGAACGGGCCGGCTGCATCCTGAGGGCACACACCGGTCTCCCGTGAGTCTACGAGTCGGCATCCGGGACGGCCCCGCCCCCGGGTCAGGTTCGGCTGCGACGGGGGCACCTGGTTCCGGCGTTCGCGGCAGCGGGCAGGTAGGCCTCGTGCCCGTCGACCCCTTCAGCACCGCCACGGAGATGGTCGGGCTCCTGGGAGCGGGCGAGGTGTCGAGCCGTGAGCTCGTCGACTTGCACCTGGAGCGGATCGAGCGGCTCGACGGTCGGCTCAACGCGGTGGTGACGGTGGACGCAGCGGGCGCCCGGCGGCGGGCGGATGATCTGGACCGCACACTGGCTCACGCTGGGCCCATCGGCCCGCTCCACGGATTGCCCCTGACGCTGAAGGACTGCTGGGCCACGGCCGGCATGCGGACGACGGCGGGCAGCCCGGGGATGGCCGAGCTGGTTCCGCACGCCGACGCCGAGGTCGTCGTTCGCCTGCGAGCGGCGGGCGCGGTCATCGTGGGCAAGACGAACCTCCC
Source organism: Actinomycetota bacterium (assembly GCA_016781135.1). Classification (GTDB taxonomy): domain Bacteria; phylum Actinomycetota; class Acidimicrobiia; order Acidimicrobiales; family CADCSY01; genus JADDRA01. The sequence goes on along the minus strand of JADDQY010000068.1, from coordinate 26,541 downwards.
GGAGGAGGTGACCGGTCAGGAGACGGCCAACGTGGTGTTCGGTCGTACCTGCAACCCCTGGGACCCCAATCGGACACCGGGCGGGTCGTCGGGTGGGGCGGCGGCCGCGGTGGCGGTCGGGCTGTCGCCTCTGGAGGTCGGGAGTGACAGCGGCGGGTCGATCCGCGAGCCCGCCCACTGCTGTGGCGTCTACGGGCACTTCTCGACCTCGGGGCTGGTGCCCCTGGCCGGGCACCTCCCGTCGGTGCCGGTCGACGACATCGGCGCCGACGTGGACCTCATGGCCGCTGGGCCGCTGGCTCGCAGCGCCGATGACCTCGCCCTGGCCATGCAGGTGCTCGCTGGGCTGGCACCCCTCGCCGAGCCCCCCGCGCCGGAACGGCTGCGGGTCGGCGTGTGGCTGGACGCTCCCGAGATGGCGCCGTCCCGGGAGGTCGCTTCGCTCGTCGGGGCCGCAGCGGACGCGCTGGCGTCGGCTGGCGCGTCGGTACGGGAGGCGGCGCCCGCCTTCGACACCGCCGAGGCGCGCGACGTGGCCTTCCAGCTGTGGGTGGCAGCGAGCGCGTCGTCAGCCGACGACGACCAGCACGCTCAGGTGGTCGAGAGGGCGGCGCGCACGTCTGCCGGCGACCGAAGCCTGCCGGCCCTGCGGGACCGGGCCCAGGCCATGTCGCACCGAGACTGGCAGGGGCTCGACGCCCGCCGGCGGTCGATGACCCGGGCGTGGGCTGCGCTCTTGGGCGAGGTCGACGTCGTCGTGTGCCCGGTCTCGCCGGTACCGGCCGTCCGCCATGATCCGGAGCCGGGGGAGGTCGACAGCGTGGACCGACGGTTGGCCCGCACCATCGACGTCGACGGGCAGGCACGGCCCTACCTCGACCAGATCATGTGGAACGTCGTGGTCGGCATGGCCGGGCTGCCCTCGACGGTGGTGCCGGTCGGCCGGACAGCGGGCGGCTTGCCCGTGGGTGCCCAGGTGGTCGGGCGCCCGCACGCCGACGGGCTCACCATCGCGGTCGCGGGCCTGGTCGGCGCCCTGGTCGGTGGCTACGCCGTGCCACCCGGTTTCGTCTGACCGCCGCCCGCTCCTCGCTCGAGCCACGGCGGCGGCCACGCCCAGCGGTGCACAGACGACGTCGGTTGCGTCCGGCGCCGACGTCGTACTGGCACGCCCTATCGGGGAACCCCCTCAGGGCGCCATCGGGGAACTCGGCGTTGTGCACTTCGAGGTAGTACCCGGTCGGGTTCTTGCGGACCGCCCGCAGGACCTCGGCGCCGACGGGGACGCAGCTTGGGGATCCGGTGCTGTCCGGGGCGGGGGTGGCGACGACCGGGTCCGGGGAGGTCGGCGATACCTCGTGGAGGTGCACGCTCCTCACCGGAGCGACCCCGGAAGTGGTGAGGGCCAAGCACAGCAGGTTCTTTCCCGAGTGCAGGCTGACCCGAGCCCGACCCGACCCGTCGGGGTCGCCTCCCGCCGCGGTGAGGGTCCCCGGTCAGGGTGGCGGTGTAGACGCGACCACCGGCAACCGGAGGGGGAACGGCGTCGGAGGGCAGGGTCGACGACGACGGCGGTGGTGGTGCAGCGGGGACGGTGCTCGCTGCACCGCCCACCCGGGGTTCGGACGCGCGCCGGCGCCCGTCACGGACGGGGGTGGTGCAGTCGGGACCGTCGTCGTCGCTCCGAGGGCCACGGGCGGGACCGTCCGTGGGCCCGACTCCTGCGTCGATCCCGCGGCCGGTGGAACCTCGGCGAGCCCGGGGAGCCGGGAGTGGCAGCAGGCGGGTCGACGAAGCCGCCACCTCCGCCCTCATGTGGATCTGAGGCCTCGTCGCCGTTCGCACCCTCGACGGCGGCGCCCTGGCGCGACATCCGGTCGTCGGTCCCCGGCAGCCCGAAGGGGGCCACGCTCTCGATGGCTCTGGTCACCACATGCTGGGCGCGCCCGGGGAGCAGCTGGGCGGCGGCGGCGGTCACCGTGAGCACCAAGATCAGGGCCGCATCGCTTGGCCAGCGCACCGCTCGCCGCCCATGCCCTCCCCTGGAAGGGCCGTCGGCGCTGATTTCCCGGGTCGCGTCCGAGCCATCGGGCAAGCAGGGATCTCGTGGTCGTCCACCAGGCGCTATCACCGGCCGGCGGAGGGGGCGGGAGCAGCGCCGAGCATCTTCGACAGGGCGGCGGAGGGTGGTGGCGGAGGGCCTTGGGCCAAGCCCCGGAGCTCCTCGAGGAAGGCCGACGTCCGGGCCACCTCGTCGGCACCCGCCGGGGTTCGTGCGGCGAGCAGCTCCTCCACGACCGCATCGTCGAGCTGCTGGCGAACGCGCCACCCGCGGCCGTCGTCACCCCTGAGCTTCACCGTCGTCTCCCTCCTGGGACAACCTCCGTCGCAGCGCCGCCAGCGCCCGGCGCTGCAGCGCCTTGACCGCTCCCGGCGGCTTGTCGAGGGCGATGGCGACGTCCTCCACGCTCAGGTCGGCGACGACCCGCAGGGCGAGGACGCAGCGTTGGTCGGTGGACAGGGCGGACAGGAGGCGGCAAACCCGTTCCGTGCCCAGGTCCCGCAGGGCGTCGTCCTCGGCGGCCGGGCTGCGGCCCGGTGGCACCGCCGGGCCGCTCGCGGCCAGGGACCCCACGTTCGGTCTTCTCCCGTCGGAGCGCCTGCTGTCGACGATCCGCCGATGGGCGATGGTGAAGACCCACCGCCGGAACTGCGTCTCGTCGCCGTGCAACGACGAGCAGCCGGACAGGACGGCGAGGAAGACGTGGCTGGTCACGTCTTCGGCTTCTCGCACCCCCTGGGCCCGCAGGTGTGCGTCGACTGCCGGGGCCAGCGACTGGTAGAGGCGGGTGAAAGCCCACGGGTCGTGTCGCCGGGCAGCTTCGATCACGTCGGCGAACCTCGCGTCGCCATCCCGTCGCCGGTCCCCGCCGTGGGCGGGAGGTTCGCCGGTGTGCTGCGGGGCACGAGGCGCTCACCGGCACCTCTCGGAAGCCCGGGGTGTGCACGGAGGCAGGTTCGGCCGGTAGCCGCGTGGAGCCTGGCGACGTGACGCGCTCCGGACGGAGCTCGCTGGTCCGTTGGTGCAACAGGACCTCCGGCTCCAAGGGGTGGCGGGGGAGGAAGCGGTCCTCGCCTCTCGATCACCGTCGTGGCGACCGCACTGGCAGCGAGCGGACGAGGTGGAGGGCGCCCGTGAGCACCCTCCGCCTGTGTCCACCCCTGGGTGACGGGTGGGGCGCTAGGAGGCGACGATGGGGAAGAGCCTGAGCCCGTCCTCGCCGAGGAGGGGGCCACCGCCGGGGCGCCGGTGTCGACGAAGTCGTTCAGCAGCTGGGCGCCACCAGGCAGTACGCAGGCGTAGGCCACGTTGCCGGCTGCGACGAACAGCTCGCCGCCCGCCCGTTCGCAGGTCCGCTCGGCCTTGCGAATGTCGCGCTCGTTGGCCTCGGTGGGAAGGAGGCACACGTAGGCGAGCCCGTCCAGGTCGACGAAGGCTCCGTCCTGCTTCTCACACTGCCGCTCTGCACGAGCGGTCACCTTGTCGGCGGGCGGGCCGCCGTCGTGTCCGGAGCGGTGGTGGGCCAGAGCGGGGCCGCCGGTGGCGGTCAGCAGCATGGCTGCCATAGCCACGGCGCCGAGTCCTTTGCGCTGCTGTCTCCTTTCGTTGGCCACCGTGCAGGAGCTCGTGCTCCTGAGGGGAGAGGCTCTTGCCTCTCTGCCTGGTAATCGCTCCGAGGTCGTTGCTCGTTCGACAACTCACGGGGGGCCTCATGATCGGCACACTTCGCTTCAGGCAGGTCCTCGGCGGCGCCCTGGCCGGTGTCCTCCTGGCCGTTCCCGCCTCCACCCAGAACGACGAGCGCAATCCGGTCGTCACCGCGGCGGTGCAGGTCACCGACGACCCTGATCCGGTGCGCGCCCACTCGTCGCCCCAGATCGTCCGCAACCCGGCAACGGCGAGCTCGTGGTCGGCGAGACCGAGGTGTACCACGACTTCGGCATCAACGTGCGCATCTCTGCCGACGACGGCCGCAGCTGGTTCCGAGGCGGGGACCCGATGATGGAGCCCTTCACCTGGACGTCCGACTACGCCATCAACGGCCCGTACTTCACCATGGCCGTCGATGACGAGGCCGGGCTGTACATCGCCTTCACGGCGACCGACCCCAGGTTCGCCGACCTGAACCGGGCGGAACGGCCCCGCTCGGTGTTCCTGGCCCGCTCGACCGACGGCGGCCGCTCCTTCACCACCAGCTTCGTCTACCGCGTCCCCGAAGGGGACCCGAAGGTCGTGAACAACCGTCGGGCCATGGTCGCCATCGACCCCAACGACGCCTCGAAGGTCTACGTCACCTGGATGCAGTCCACCTCGGCGCAGAAGGCCAAGTCGCTGGTCGCCGCTTCAGCGGACGGCGGGAGGACCTTCGGGGAACCGGTGGACCTCGCCGAGCCGGTGGAGATCGGGGGGTACCAGGGTCGCCCGGCCGTCGGGCCGGACGGCGTGGTACACGTGATCTTTCCCGGCGCCGGCTTCACCGCTCAGAGCCCCCCTGGCGCGCCCGAGCCCGAGGACCCCATCCGCCCGCTCTTCTACCGCCGCTCCACCGATGAGGGCAGGACGTGGTCACCAGTGGCGGAGATCGACCCGGGCAACGCCGGCTTCGGCCACGGTCGCAAGCACCTGCTCGCCGCCGACCCCGGCTCCGGCACCCTCTACGCCGTCTGGTACGGGAGCCCGAAGACCCGTCCCGAGCTCTTCGACGACACCGACGTCTACCTGCGGGCGTCGAGCGACGGGGGCACGACCTGGAGCAACCGGGTCACGGTCAACGACCCGGTGGACGCCGGTGGGCCGGAGCGCCAGGGCGCCCGCCAGTATGAGCCCGGCATCTCCATCGCCCCCGACGGTCGCGTCGACATCGCCTGGTACGAGACGGGGGCAAGACGTTCGGCCCGGACGTCCGCATCAGCGACCGCCGCTTCGGCGTGTGGTCCAACAACGTCCACAGTCACTACAACGTGGGCGTGGCCTCGTCGAACGAGTCCGTCTACTTCGCCTGGCAGGACACCCGCAACGGATCGAACCTGACCAACAGCGAGGACGTCTACTTCGCGTCGCTCAAGTGGGACGCCCCGGCCGGGACCGAAGCCGGCCAGAGCTCGTACGGTGTTCCGACCTGGATGGCAGCGCTGGCCGCGATGGCAATGGGGATGGGCATCGCCGCCCTGGTCGCCCTGGCCGTCCTCAGGCGTGTCGGCTCGGGCTCGAAGACGGCCCCGCCGACCCCGGCGACCAGCTGAGGAGCGCCGACCTCACCTCCTGGACGTGGGCGATCCCACGTCCTGGGAGCGGAACGGCGAGGATCAGCGACTCGCGTTGACCTCCCCCGCAGGCAGGGCTGCCCCGAGCCACAGGCAGGAGAGGATCTCCTGCCTGTGGAACGGTGGCACCCAGCTCGGAAAGGTCGCCTATTCGATGGTGCCGCAGGCGACGGGCAGCTCGGCCTCGAGCGGGACGGGGCTGCCGACGGCTCCGGAGAGCGAGGACGTCCCCGGGCCCAAGTCGTACTCACCGTTGTCGTTCAGGTCCTCTCCGTGGACGACGATGTGAAGCTGGCCGAGGGACTCGGCGAACTCCGTCGGGATCGTGAACCTGCGGTTGTAGGTGAGGACGCCGCTGCGCTTGGCGACCGGGAAGCGGTCCAGCGCCAGAGCGTCGCTGAACTCCTTGCTGGTGCCGCCGCTGGTGGTGAGGGACACGTCGATGGGACCGTAGTCGGGCTGGCCTTCGGCCGTGTCAATGAGGCCGTCGCCGTTCGCGTCAGCACCAAGCGACGGGCATTCGTTGAGGGCTTGCGGCGTACCGTGGATGTGCATGGCGTGGGGCAGCTTCGGGCTCAGACCCCGGGCCGTGAGCACCGTGCGGAGCTCATCGCCCTTGAGCACGAGCGTGGCCCTGCCGGTGACGTCCGAGCCGCTGTCGGCGGCCGCAGCGTGAGGGACGGGGCGCAGATCTGCTCGGAACACCTGCGTGCGGGCGGATCCTCTTTCGACAGCGGCGGCCGGGGCAGCCGACAGCAGCGCGGCGCCCACGAAAGCCAACCGGACCAACGACTTCCTTCGTTGCACGAACTTCTCCTCGTTTGGGGGGATTTGATCTTCCGCCTGCTACGAAGCGTGCTCGGCGTGCGGATGACATCAGCCTGAAGAGGCCAGCCGGACTCCAATGGTCCCTGCCTCGGCAGCGCAACGGGTTCGCCCCACAGGCCGTAGGCTTCAATCGCCGCCTCGTCGTCCACTCGCCGGCGCGATCCAGTTCCCGAAAGGCCACCCATGCCCGCGCGTCATGACCTGCGCAACGTCGCCATCATCGCCCACGTCGATCACGGCAAGACCACGTTGGTCGACGCCATGCTGTGGCAGTCGGGGGTGTTCCGCAGCAACCAGGAAGTGGTCGAGCGGGTGCTCGACTCCACCGACCTCGAGCGGGAGAAGGGCATCACCATCCTGGCCAAGAACACCTCGGTGCGCTACGGCGAGGTCAAGCTGAACATCGTCGACACCCCCGGCCACGCCGACTTCGGCGGGGAGGTGGAGCGCGCTCTGGCCATGGTCGACGGCGTGCTGCTGCTGGTCGACGCCGCCGAGGGTCCCCAGCCCCAGACCCGCTTCGTGCTACGCAAGGCTCTGGAGGCCAGGCTCCCGGTGATCCTGGTGATCAACAAGGTCGACCGCCCCGATGCCCGAGCCACCGAGGTGATCGACGAGGTCTACGAGCTGTTCCTCGACCTCGACGCCCAAGCCGACCAGATCGACTTCCCCATCGTCTACTGCAACGCCAAGGCGGGATGGGCATCGACGTTCGCCGGCGTCGACGGAGCTGACCTGAAGCCGCTGTTCGAGCTCCTGCTCGACACCATCCCCGCCCCCACCTACGACGACGGCCATCCCCTGCAGGCGCTGGTCACCAACCTCGACCGCTCCCCCTACCTCGGCCGGCTGGCGTTGTGCCGGGTGCGTCAGGGCACGATCGGCAAGGGCCAGACGGTGGCGTGGTGCCGGACCGGTGGCGAGATCGAAACCGTTCGCCTCAGCGAGCTGTTCGTCACCGAGGGCCTCGAGCGGGTGGCGGCCACCGAGGCGGGACCGGGTGAGATCATCGCCGTGGCCGGTCTCGCCGAGGTCACCATCGGCGAGACGCTGGCCGACGCCGCCGACCCCAGGCCGTTGCCCGTCATCAGCATCGACGAGCCCAGCCTGTCGATGACCGTCGGTGTCAACAGCTCGCCACTCGCCGGCCAGGACGGCACCAAGCTGACCGGCCGCATCCTCAAGGACCGCCTCGACACCGAGCTCATCGGCAACGTGTCCCTGCGGGTGCGGCCCACCGAGCGTCCCGACACGTGGGAGGTCCTCGGCCGAGGCGAGCTGCAGCTCGCCGTGTTGGTGGAGACCATGCGCAGGGAGGGCTTCGAGCTCACCGTGGGCAAGCCCAGGGTGGTCACCAAGGAGATCGACGCCAAGATCCACGAACCGGTCGAGCGCCTGAGCGTGCACGTGCCCGAGGAGCACCTCGGTGTGGTCACCAAGCTGCTGGCCACCCGCAAGGGTCGACTGCAGCAGCTGGTCAACCACGGCACCGGTTGGGTGCGCATGGAGTACCTCGTCCCGGCCCGGGGCCTGATCGGGTTCCGCACCGAGTTCCTCACCGAGACCCGGGGGACGGGCATCGCCCACCACGTCTTCGAGGGATACGAGCCCTGGCACGGCACGCTCCGCACCCGGACCAACGGCAGCATCGTGGCCGACCGCCGGGGGGTCACCACCACCTTTGCCCTGATGAACCTCCAGGATCGGGGTGAGCTGGTGGTGGGCCCGGGGGTGGAGGTCTACGAAGGGATGATCGTTGGCGAGAGCTCCCGGGGCGACGACATGGACGTCAACCCCGTCAAGGAGAAGAAGCTCAACAACATCCGATCGTCGACGGCCGAGGTGTTGGTGCGCCTGCCCCCGCCCCGGCCCGTCTCGCTCGAGCAGGCGCTCGAGTTCATCGCCGAGGACGAGTGCGTGGAGGTGACCCCGCTGTCGGTGCGGCTGCGCAAGGAGCTGCTTCCCGGCGCCGAGCGCCGGCGCAGCCAGAAGCGGGCTCGCACCGCCTAGCGCGTTCAGCGCCGCCCGACCAGGAGGTGGTGGGGCCAGGGGTAGCCCCGGTCGAGCGCCCGGCGCTCGGTGCGCAACCCCTCAGCTCCAACCACCCGGCCATGGTGGACGGGGTCACGAAGTGCAACGACCCGTCGCCGGCGGTGATGCCGAGCACCCGGGTGGACAGCGTCTCTTGCACCTGGTTCCAGCGGAACTTCCAGCGGGGCTCGTCGGCCACCTCCTTGACCACCAGCACCCCCCGTCGCCGAGGCACCGGGTGCAGGCGCTCAGCAGGCGGCGCTTGATGGTCCCGCCCAGCTTGCGGTTGACGGGGTGGTGGACGATTCGGATTCGGGGGTCGTCGGCGGCGAGCTTGTCGGCCAGCTCCCCGGTGGCGTCGGTGGGGGCGTCGTCGACGATCAGCACCTAGTAGCCGCCGATCTCGCCGTCGACCACCAGCTTGTCGCCGATCTCCCTGGCGGCGTCGACGGTGCGAACGATGGTCTGCTCCTCGTTCCACATCGGGAACAGGATCGTCAGCTCCGAAGTTGGGCCTCATGCTCAGCTCAGGTAATAGCCCGGGCGGCCAGGGACGCCAGGAACAGCAGGCCGAAGGTGCTGCCCCCGAGGACGGCCAGCCGCAGGCGGGGTCGCTGCACCAGCAGGACGCCCCCGGCGGCGAAGCACGGAAAGGCGGCCAGGAGATAGCGGCCCATGCCCATGAAATCCTTGGTGGACAGCGCCGGAAGGGCGACGACGGCGAAGGTGAACACGGCGTAGCCCCAGCCGAAGCGCCGACGGATGGATGGCACCAGACCGAGCGCCACCACGGTGACCACCGCCTGGAGCACGAGCTTGGTGACCTCGAAGGGGCCGACCCGCAACACCTGCTCGAAGAACGAGACCTTGAACCACGTGCGCAGTCCCGACCCCTGGTTCCAGCCCGGCGCCCCTGCACCGCGGCGAAGGCCAGCGGATCGTCGAAGCGCACCCACAGGTACAGGCAGTACGAAGCCAGCCCGCCGATCGAGACGAGCACCCCGAGGTCATGGCCCCGTACCCCGTCGTGGCGCACGCCGATGGGGAACCGCCAATGGCCGCTCGACAGACGCAGCGCCCCCCGGCGCTCGAGTGCTCGCACCAGCAGGCCGACGACCAGGGCGATGCCCACCCGGGCGGGCGGCGGTGGCCACAGCACCGGCGAGCCCGGCCAGCCACGGGCGGTCACGCTCGAGCAGGGCGAACGATGCCAGCACCGCAGCGAGGAACAGGGCGTCGGCGTAGATGCTGCCGTAGAGGAACCAGGCGTAGGGGAACGACAGCAACAGCACCACTGCGGTGGTGGCGGCGGCCGGTGCCAGCCGGTCCCGGCACCAGTGTCCGAACAGCAGGGCGACCGCCAGGCCCGAGGTCCACGTGACCGCCATCCCCGCCCAGACCGGATCGCCGATCACCTTGGCCGCCGCCCACATCGCCACGGGGTAGGCCGGGAAGAAGGCGATCGACGACTGGGCACCGGGGATGTAGAAGTAGCCGTCGCGGACGACGACCACGTACCAGCCGGCGTCCCAGCGCACCCAGCCCTCGATCAAGGGGCCACCGCGGACGTCGAGGGGCGACGGGGCGTGGCCCGGGGATCGGGGGAGGTGCACGCCCGTCTGCCACACCACCACGGCCAACACGCCGCTGAGCAGCAGGAACACTCCGAGCGGGAACCACCGGGGCCGAGCTGCGGCGGCGGACGTCGTGGCCGGCTCGGCAAGGGTGGGCCAATGCGTCCTGCCTCTTCCCGTCGTCCACGCTGGTTCGTGCTGTGCCGTGCCGTCCCTGCCGGTAGGCGCCCCGGCCATCGTGCTCAACCACTTCGGCTGGCACGCTGGAGCATGCGCGTCCACCTCGTCGACGGGACCTACGAGCTGTTCCGCCACTTCTACGCCGTCCCCTCCCACCGCCGCTCCGATGGGCAGGAGGTGGCCGCCACCCGAGCGGTGCTGGGCTCGGTGCTCGGCCTCCTCGCCCAGGGCGCCACCCACGTGGGCGTGGCCACCGATCACGTCATCGAGTCGTTCCGCAACGACCTGTGGCCCGGGTACAAGGACGGCTCCGGGATCGACGTCCACCTCAAGGCCCAGTTCCCCCTGCTGGAGGACGCCCTGGAGGCCATGGGCGTGCACGTGTGGGCGATGGTGGAGGACGAAGCCGATGACGCCTTGGCCTCGGCCGCCGCCGTCGCTGCCGGCGACGAGCGGGTCGAGGAGGTGTTGGTGTGCACCCCCGACAAGGACCTGGCCCAGTGCGTCGGCGACAAGGTGGTGCAACTCGACCGTCGCCACGGGATGCGCTACGACGCCGCCGCCGTCGAGGCCAAGTTCGGCGTGGCTCCGGCGTCGATCCCCGACTACCTGGCGCTGGTGGGTGACAGCGCCGACGGCTTCCCGGGCCTCGCCGGCTGGGGCGCCAAGTCGGCTGCCGCCGTGCTCCGCCGCTACCGCCACCTGGAGGCCATCCCCAGCGCCGCCGGGCAGTGGGAGGTGAGCGTGCGCAACTCCCCTCAGCTGGCGGCCACCCTCGCCGCCCAGCGCGACCGGGCCCTGTTGTTCCGCACCCTCGCCACCCTGCGCTCCGACTGCCCGGTGGGCACGGTCGACGAGTGGCGCTGGCGCGGCCCCACCGGCGCCTTCGAGGCCGTGTGCGAGCGCCTCGATGCCCCCGAGCTCGCCGGCCGGGCCCGGGCGACCTTCGCCGCCGCGGCCACGAGGGGCCGGCAGGGCGCAGGGGGATAGCCTTCGCAGCCGTGAGCGACCATCCCCTGAAGGTTCGGCTCGAGGAGCTGGCCGAGCGCAAGGAGTCCGCCCTCCACGCCGGCTCCCCCCAAGCGGTCGAGCGCCAGCACGCCCGGGGGAAGCTGCTCGCCCGGGAGCGCATCGACTACCTGCTCGACGAGGGTTCGTTCCAGGAGACCGACATGCTCGCCCGCCACCGGGCCTACGGCACCGATCTCGCCGACGATCGCCCCTACACCGACGGCGTGGTCACCGGCTGGGGCACCGTCGACGGTCGCAAGGTGTTCGTCTTCTCCCAGGACTTCACCGTCTTCGGCGGAGCCCTCGGCGAGGTGTTCGCCGAGAAGATCCACAAGGTCATGGACCTCGCCGCCTCGGTAGGTGTCCCGGTGATCGGCCTCAACGACGGAGCCGGCGCCCGGATCCAAGAGGGGGTGGTCTCCCTGGCCTCCTACGGCGGCATCTTCCGGCGCAACGTGGCCTGCTCAGGCGTGATCCCCCAGATCAGCGTGATCCTCGGGCCCTGCGCCGGCGGAGCCGTCTACAGCCCTGCGCTCACCGACTTCGTGTTCATGGTGCGGGAGACCTCGCACATGTTCATCACCGGCCCCGACGTGGTGAAGACGGTCACCGGTGAGGACGTCACCCTCGAGGAGCTGGGCGGGGCCATGACCCACGCCAGCAAGTCAGGGGTGGCCACCTTCGTCGCCCCCGACGAGCGGGCCTGCCTCGACGCCGTACGCGAGCTGCTCACCTTCCTTCCCGCCAACAACCTCGAGCAGCCGCCGTGGTTCGCCCCTGACGACGACCCGAAGCGGCGCTGCCCGGAGTTGGTCGACCTCATGCCCGACAGTGCCGACGCCCCCTACGACGTGCTCGAGCTGGTCGAGGCGGTCGTCGACGACGGTCACCTGGTGGAGTACCACCCGCACTGGGGCCGCAGCATCGTGTGCTGCTTCGCCCGCCTCGACGGCCACGTGGTGGGGGTCGTCGCCAACCAGCCCGAAGTACTGGGCGGCGTGCTCGACATCGAGTCGTCGGAGAAGGCGGCCCGCTTCGTGCGCACCTGCGACGCCTTCAACATCCCCCTCGTCACCTTCGTCGACGTGCCGGGGTTCCTGCCCGGGGTGGGCCAGGAGCACGGAGGCATCATCCGCCACGGGGCCAAGCTCCTCTACTCCTACAGCGAGGCGACGGTGCCCTGCATCCAGGTGGTCACGCGCAAGGCCTACGGCGGCGCCTATGTGGTCATGGGCTCGAAGTCGGTGGGAGCCGACCTGGCCTTCGCCTGGCCCTCGGCCCAGCTGGCGGTGATGGGACCCCCGGGAGCGGTGGCGGTGATCCACCGCAAGGAGCTGGCCACCACCCCCGATCCCGTCGCCCGCCGAGCCGAGCTCATCGAGGACTTCCTCGAGCATCATGCCAACCCCTGGGTCGCCGCCGAGCGGGGCTACCTCGACGACGTCATCGACCCGGGCGACACCCGGATCAAGCTGGTCGCCGGGTTCGAGATGCTCCGCACCAAGCGGGCAGAACCGCCCCGGCGCAAGCACGGCAACCTCCCGCTATGACCCCGTCGCCGCGCCCAGCGCCGGGTGACGCCGTGGTGGTCGGGGCGGCGGCCCCCGGCGTCACCGGGGCCCGGCACGGCGAGGGTGGTGGGCGGGGGACCGCGCCCTCCGCCGAGGAGCTGGCTGCCATCGTGGCCGCCGTCGCCGCGGTGTGGCCCCAGCCCGCCGTGGCGCCGGTCCTTCTTCCCGATCCCACCACCCCGGCCTGGCGGTTCTCCGGGCGCTGGTGGCACCGGCGCCCGGCGGCTGTGGATGCCGGCGTGTCGGCTCAGCCCGTGCTCCCGCCGGCGAACACCGCCGGGAGCGGCTGGCGGACAGCGTGGGCGAGCAGCTCCAGGTAGCGCCGGCGCGGTAGGTCGACCGCGCCGAGCGATCGTAGGTGGGGCGTCGTCCACTGCACGTCGAGCAAGGTCGCCCCACCGGCCCGCAGCACCTCCACCAGACCCATGAGCGACACCTTGGACGCGTCCGCCGTTCGATGGAACATCGACTCCCCGGCGAAAAGGCCTCCGACGGCTACGCCGTAGAGTCCGCCGGCCAGGTTGCCGTCGGGCGTCCACGCCTCGACGCTGTGAGCCCAGCCGAGCTGGTGCAGGCGGAGGTAGGCGGCTTCGATGGCGGGGGAGATCCAGGTGCCGTCGCGGCTGGGATCGGCGCATGCAGCGATCACCTCGGCGAACGCGGTGTCGAGCCGTACCTCGAAGCGACGCCGGGAGCGGCGCAGCGAGCGGGTCACCCGTAGGCCGTCGAGCGGCAGGACGGCCCGGGGGTCCGGTGACCACCACCCGAGCGGCTCCGGTGGCCCGAGCCCGGCCAGCGGCATCGGGAACAGGCCGTGCCGGTAGGCGTCGATCAGGGTGGCGGGCTCGAGGTCCGCGCCCACCCCGACCAGCCCGTCCTCGTCAGCCGACTCGGCGGGGGGCAGGTCCCACCGGCTCGAAGGGAGGTCCTCGGAAGGCACCAGGTCAGTCTGGACCCTCTCGAGGTGCCGGCCGCTACGGTACGCAGATGAACGGCTCCCTGGCGCTGGTCGGAGGCGAGGAGTGGCGCCCGGGATGCAGCTTCGACGAGGAGCTGCTGGCGGCGAGCGGCGGCAGCGAGGTGCTCGTGCTTCCCACTGCTGCCGCCTACGAGCACCCCCATCGGGCGGTGGCGGCGGCGGCGGAGTGGTTCGCCAGCTTGGGAGGCACGGTACGGGGCGTCGACGTCCTCCAGCGGCCAGACGCCCTCGACGCCGGCAACGCCGCCACCGTTCGAGAGGCTCGCTTCGTCTACCTCTCCGGCGGCTCGCCACTGCACCTGCGTTCGGTGCTCAAGGAGACGCCGGTGTGGAACGCGTTGGTGGCGGCGTGGGACGACGGCGCCGTCGTTGCCGGCTCGTCAGCCGGGGCGATGGTGCTGTGCGATCCCATGGTCGACCCTCGCGGCGGGGCCTTCACCGTCGGCCTCGGCATGGTGCTCAACCTGGCGGTGCTCGCCCACGCCGAGCCCGACGTGGCCGCGGCTCACCACCGAACCTTCGAGCTGGCCAGCGCCGGCTTGCCGGTGGCGGCGGTGCCCCCCCGAACCGCGCTGGTGCGCGACCCCGACGGTTCGTGGCGGTCGGCGGGAGCCGGGTCGGTGCGGGTGTTCGTCGACGGCCGGGAGGCCGGCCTCGACGCGCTGCCAGGGTAGCTGCTAGCGCTCGACGATCTCGACCGACTGGATCGTGACCGGTTGCTGGGGCGTTCCCCCCGGGGTCCCCTTCGCCTCGATGGCCTTCACCACGTCGAGGCCCTCGGTGATCTGGCCGAACAGCGAGTAGTTGGGTCCGGGCAACCGGTTCGGCCCCAGGTAGATGTAGAACTGGCTGCCGTTGGTGTCGGGCCCCGCGTTCGCCATGGCCACCGAGCCCTCGACGTACTCGTCGACGCTGGTGGGCAGCTCGTCGGCGAACTCGTAGCCGGGTCCCCCGGTCCCGGGCGGCTGGCCCACGGGGTCGCCGCCCTGCACCACGAAGCCGGGGATGATCCGGTGGAAGTCGTCACCGTCGTAGTAGCCGTAGCGGGCGAGGACCACGAAGTTGTTCACCGTTCCCGGCGCCCGGGCCTCGAGGAGGTCGATGCTGAACGCTCCCTCGGACGTCGTCACGGTAGCGGCATAGTCGACCCCGTCTTCGATGCAGCGTTGTGGGGGGGCGTCGAAGGTCCGCACCGGCTCCGCCGGCTTCTCCGCCGTCGGGCACGCTCCGGTGCCGTACTCGAACTCGACCGGCTCACCGGCGGCGATCGTGGTGGAGCCCGCGTCGGTGGTCGTCTCCGTGGTCGACGACGCCGCCTGATCGACGGCATCGTCGGTACCGGCCTGGGAGAGCAGCACCAGCAGGCCGAACACCACCACCGCCAGCATCACCGACAGGATCAGGCGGCGCCGTCGCTGGTCGCGACGCGCCGTGGCCTCCTGCTCGGCCAATCTGACCTGGCGGCCCTCCTTCTGGCGTTGGCGCTTCTCGGTCCCCATCGGCTCCAAACGTAACGCTGGTAGCGTCACCCGGCCATGCCGGTGGTCGTGCAGAAGTTCGGGGGAAGCTCGGTTGCCGACCCTGACCGGATCAGGGCGGTGGCCGACCACATCGCCCGCACCCGCCGCCGAGGCACCGACGTCGTCGTGGTCGTCAGTGCCATGGGCCACGAGACCGACGATCTGTTGCACCTGGCCGAGCAGGTGTCACGCTCTCGTCCGGGGCGGGAGATGGACATGTTGATCACCGCCGGCGAGCGCAAGGCCACGGCGCTGATGTGCATGGCGCTGCACGATCTCGGCGTCGGAGCCGACAGCCTCACCGGCAGCCAGGCGGGGTTCCTCACCGATGCCAGCCACACCAACGCCAGGATCCTCGAGATCAAGCCGCATCGGGTGCGCCAGGTCCTGGCCGAGGGGAGGGTGCCGATCGTCGGTGGTGCCCAAGGGGTGAGCGCGGCGCGCGACGTGACCTTCCTCGGCCGTGGCGGCTCCGACACCACCGCCGTCGCGCTCGCCGCT
Source organism: Actinomycetota bacterium (assembly GCA_016781135.1). Taxonomy (GTDB): domain Bacteria; phylum Actinomycetota; class Acidimicrobiia; order Acidimicrobiales; family CADCSY01; genus JADDRA01. Next base: position 11,021 of record JADDQY010000068.1, on the reverse strand, counting down.
GTCCTCGACGCCGACGCCTGCGAGCTCTACACCGATGTCAGCGGCGTCTTCAGCGCCGACCCCAGGGTCGTGCCGTCAGCCCGGCGCCTGGGGACGGTCGGTTTCGACGAGCTGTTGGAAATGACGGCGACCGGCTGCCCCAAACCGGCCATGCGCTCGGTCGAGTTCGCCCGTCGGAACGGGGTCACCCTGCACGTCCGCTCGAGTTTCACCTGGGAACCCGGTACCTGGGTTCGAGAGGAGGATCCGTCAATGGAGAAGGCCATCATCTCGGCGGTCACCTACGACACCTCGGAGGCCAAGGTCACCGTTCAGGGAGTGCCGGATCGGCCGGGCATCGCTGCGGCACTGTTCCGGGCACTGGCCGACCTGAACGTGATGGTCGACATGATCGTGCAGAACACCTCAGAGGACGGGCGCACCGACATCTCCTTCACCGTCCCCTGCGAGCACCTGGACCGAGCCCAGCAGTCCTGCCAGGACCACGCCGGTGATCTCGGCGCGACCCGGGTGCTGGGTGACGACGGCATCGCCAAGGTGTCCCTCGTGGGCGCCGGCATGAAGTCCCATTCGGGGGTGTCGGCCAAGGTGTTCGAGGTGCTCGCCTCCCGGGGCATCAACATCGAGATGATCTCCACCTCTTCGATCCGCATCACCTGCGTCGTCCGCACCGAGAGGCTGGAAGAGGCGGTGCAGGCTCTCCACGACGCCTTCGAGCTCGAACGTCCCGTCGTCTGAACGCGGCCGCCGTCGCGCCTCGTGTGCTCCGTCGGCTCGGCCGTGCCGGCGAGCTGGCAACGAAGGACGAAAGGAAGCCCGAAGGGGCGAAGTAACGTTGCCGCGATGTCGCTGAGCGTGGGGATCGTCGGGGCCACCGGGCTGGTAGGTGGCGTGATGCGGGAGATGCTTGTCGAGCGCGGGTTCCCGGTCGCGCACCTCCGCCTGTTCGCCTCGGCCCGTTCCGCGGGTCGGCGCCTGCCCTGGCAGGGGGCCGAGCTCGAGGTCGAAGATGCAGCGACCGCCGACCTCGCCGGTCTCGACCTGGCCCTGTTCTCGGCGGGGGCGAAGGCGTCCCGAGCGCTCGCCCCCCGCTTCGTCGACGCCGGTGCCGTCGTCGTCGACAACTCGTCGGCGTGGCGGATGGACCCCGACGTCCCCCTCGTGGTGTCCGAGGTCAATCCGGGCGCTGTCGACCGCAGGCCGAAAGGGATCGTTGCCAACCCCAACTGCACGACGATGGTTGCCATGCCCGTGCTCAAGCCCCTCCACGACGAGGCCCGGCTGCGCCGGCTGGTGGTGAGCACCTACCAGGCGGTGTCCGGGGCGGGAGTCGCCGGGATCGCCGAGCTCGAGGAGCAGCTGGTTAAGGGCACCGACGGGTCGTCCGCCTTGGCCTTCGCCGGTGACACCCTGACCGCGCCTGCGCCGGTGGTCTTCCCCGCCCCACTGGCGTTCAACGTGGTGCCCAAGGCGGGTGACGAGCTCGACGACGGCAGCGGCGAGACGGTGGAGGAGCGGAAGCTGCGCGACGAGAGCCGGAAGGTCCTCGACCTTCCCCAGCTGGCGGTGTCGGGCACGTGCGTCCGGGTTCCCGTCTACACCGGGCACTCGCTCGCCATCAACGCCGAGTTCGAACGGGCGCTCACGCCCCAGCGAGCTCGTGAGCTTCTTGCCGACGCGCCCGGCGTCGAGCTGGCCGACCTCCCCACGCCGCTGCAGTCGGTCGGGATCGACCCCTCCCTGGTCGGACGCATCCGCCGTGACCCGGGCGTCGAGCACGGCCTGGCCCTGTTCGTCTCGGGTGACAACCTGCGCAAGGGAGCGGCCCTCAACGCCGTGCAGATCGCGGAGATCCTCCTTCGTGGCCGAACCGGAGGTTCGGCGACGACCTAGATAGCGTTCCGGACGGCGGCGGACCATCATCCGGAACGCTGACCACTTCCTGCTGGCCGCAGGACAGCGCCTTCGGCGCGCCCTGCTGCCGCCGGATCTGCGGCTCGCTGACGCTCGCCGAGGAGCGCCGCATCAGGGACACTCGCATGGGGTCACTCCACAGTGCGGGCAGCCGTTGGCGTAGCGCTGGGCGGCTTCTGCGAGGGAGAGGCCGAGCTGGTCGGCGATGCTGGCGAGCCAGGCCAGGACGTCGCCGAGCTCGTGGAGCTGGTCGGCCGGCGTGCCCTTGCGCACGGCCTGGGCGAGCTCACCGAGCTCCTCCACCAGCCACGCCACGGAGGCGGCAGTGCCCCGGTTCCGGTCGCGGGACCCGTAGGTCTCCCGCATGAGGCCTTGGAAGTGGATCAGGTCCACGGCGCACTGGGTAATGACGGGTTGGCTAGAGTGAGTTTGCCACTAGTGTGAGGGAAAAGCTCTGGCACAACACGTGACAGCATGAGAAATTCTCCTCAATCCCTTGACCTTGAAGTTAGGTCCAACCCTTATGCTGGTTCCTGTGAGCCAGCTGACCGTGTCGAAGCTTGCCAGCCAGGTAGGCACGTCGTCCGACACGCTCCGCTATTACGAGCGCATCGGTCTGCTGCCGCCGCCGGCTCGCAGCGCCAGCGGGTACCGCCTCTACGGCGACGACGCCGTGGAGCGGGTTCGCTTCATCAAGCGGGCGCAACGCTTCGGGCTGCGTCTCGAGGAGATCGGTGAGCTGCTGTCGATTCGTGAGCGGGGCATGTGCCCGTGCGGGAGCACGAGGCGGATGCTCGAGGCCAGGGTGGCCGAGCTCACCGAGGAGATGGCGGCGCTGGGCCGGCTCCGCGACGACATCCAGCGGATGATCGACGACCACATGCCCGACGCCGACCAGGAGAGCTGGCAGTGCGGCTCCAGCCTGATCCAGTTGGGCAGACGAACCAACACCACGAGAGGGGAGCGTTATGACTGCTTCTGAGAACGCCTGTGGGTGCGGATGCGGCACCATGACCGAGGTCACCAGGGCCGCCGAGCCGTGCGGCTGCGGGTGCGAGTGCTGTTCCACCACCGCCAAGAGCACCGACCAGGAGATCGCCGAGCTCAAGGAGCTGCGCCAGTCGGTCGACCGGCGCCTGGCCGAGCTGGGCCAGTCGTGAACGCGGCCGGAGGAACCACGACAACACGGAGCTTCCCGTGTCCGCTCCGGTGAGCCCGGCGGCTCCGGGCTCCATCGAGTCAGAGGACGTCCGTTCCCGCAGCTTGCTGCGGCCGGCGATCCTGCTCCTGCTCAGAGAGCAGGAGAGCCACGGCTACGAGCTGATGGGCCGGCTGGCCGAGCTTGGCGTCGAGGTGCCACCCACGACCGGTGGCCTCTACCGGTCGTTGCGCACGATGGCCGAGGAAGGGCTCGTCAGCTCCTACTGGAGCACCCCCCAGCGTGGTCCGGCCCGCCGGGTCTACGCCATCACCGAGAGCGGCGAACACGCCCTCGAGCAGTCGATGCCGTCGCTGGCAAGCCTGCTGCGCACCGTTCGAGGCATGCTCAACCGCTACCGCCAGGGCACCTGATCACCCGCCTGCCTTCGCCGTCCGCGTTGAGCGCGGCGGCGTGGCGGGGGGACGGGTCGGCGACGGGACCACGTCCGGTCAGGAGCGACGCAGGACGGTGCGCGACCGCATCTGCACCGTCGTGGTCGCCGGGGCGTCCGCTCCGGCGAAGGCCAACCCGAGGGTCTCCTGCGCGGGTGCGGCGCTGACCACGGCCAGTCGAGCGAGGTCGTCGGCGTCGGCCTCGTAGCCCGGTTCCGACGAGGACCTCGGCGCCCGGTAATGGCGGGCGTAGTTCTGGCCGGCGGCGGCCAGGGCGAGGTTGAAGCGGAGGTCGCGCCGGCGGGTCTCTCGCAGGAAACGCGCTGCTCGCGGTCGGGCTCGGTAGAAGCGCCGGTAGGCCCGTCGCATCCCGGCCTCCAGCGCAGCGCCGCTCATCCGAGCGGGGGTGAAGACCGCGTTGTAGAGGTTGTAGCGCTTCCAGTCGAACGATGTGATGCGCCCCTCAGTCATCATTCTCGCGAAGGTGTGCGTCCCCGGATACGGGGTCAGGATCGAGAAGTGGGCAACGTCGACGCCGATGTGGTCCACGAAGTCGGCGGTCTCGTGGAACACCTCGGGACCGTCGTGGTCGAAGCCGAAGATGAACCCACCCTCGACGGAGATGCCACGGCGGTGGATGCGATCGACGAGCTCGCCGTACTGGCCAGGACGGTTCTTCTTGTTGCACTCCACCAGGCTCTCGCGCGACACGCTCTCGAAGCCGGTGAACAGCGCCCGGCAACCGGTCCGGGCAGCCAGGTCCAACAGCTCGGTGTTCCGGGCCAGACCGATCGAGGCCTGGGCGCCCCAGGTCACCTTCACCTTCGAGCGCTCGATGGTGGCGAGCAGGTCAGTGGCGTAGTCGAGGTCAGCGGCGAGGTCGTCATCGAGGAAGAACACGTAGGTGAACTCGCCCAGCCGTTGCCCTCGGCGCTTGAGGATACGAAGCTCGTCCACCACCACGTCGGGGTCACGGTGGCGTGATCCCCGGCCGTTGATGCGGATGACCGAGCAGAAGTCGCAGTTGAAGCGGCAGCCCCTGGTGGTCTGGACGGTGTTCATGGGCGCGTAGCGGGTGATCGGCCAACGCCGCAGCAGGTCGATCCACTCGTCGACGGTCGGCACGGCATCCATGCCACCCCAGTGGCCCTGGTAGAGCGGTTGCAGGCGGTTGGCGGCAGCGTCGCCGAGCACCGAGCCGAAGATGGCGTCGGCCTCGCCGACCAGCACCGAGTCGGCGTGGCGCATCGCTTCCCCGGGCATCAGGGAAGGGTGGACGCCGCCGAGGATGACGGGCACACCCATCCCCCGGTACCGGTCGGCCAGGTGGTAGGAACGGGGGGCGGTCGAGGTCCACACGGTGAGGGCGACGAGGTCCGGACGTTGGGTCGGGAGAGGCTCGTAGTTCTCGTCGACGACGCGCACATCCCAGCCCTGGCGGCGGGCATGGGCGGCAAGCACCAGCAGCGCCATGGGTGGCATCCGGTGGCCGAAGGTGAGGTGCAACCCGGTGCCCCCCCAGCGCGGGAACACCAGATGCAGCATCGGGCGGTCGACCACCGGCAGAGCGTAGGTCTCGACTCGCAGGGACAGCCACCGAAGCTGTTCCGAGCACCCCGGGTGGGTTCGAGGGCAGTTGATCGGCCAGGACGTCGAAACACGACCGTTCTGTCGGGCGACCAGGGGATGGCACCCTGTCGGTTGCGCTCGTTACCGAGCGCAACCTGGTCCCCCCTCCTGAACGGAGGTCGAGGGCGCCCCGCCGGGGTCCCTAGCCGTCCCCTTCCCTGTTGAGCTTGCCGATCGCCTCGCTGATGTCGTTCGGCGAGTTGAACCGCTCAGCCGGTAGCTGCTCCAACGTGGAGAGCACGTTGTCGTCGGCGCCTTGGTCCCGAGCGGTGTTGACGATGTCGTCCTTGGACATCGGGTAGTCGACGCCGCTGAGGAACTTCTGGACCTGGATGGGGTTGACGGTCATGGCGATGCTCTACCCCCGGCCCTCCAGCCCATGCGGTTGCGGGCGGGACGAAGCGCCGTTGGTCGTTCTCGAGATCGCTCGTCCTTGACCGCAGGTGCTTCAGTGTCGCGGCAGGCGAATGGGGAAGTCCATTCGCAACCCGAGAACCGAGGACCGAGGTGGCCGAGCAGGAAGACGCGCAGCAACCCCAGGTTGATACCGAGCTGCCGGCGGACAAGGGCAAACCGTTGGAGGAGCTCGAGGATGAGGACCACAGGGACGAGCCCACGGAGATGCAGGACGGGGGCGAGTAGCGCCCCCGTCCACCCCCTGCCGCCTGATCACCAAGACGTGGCTCACCGTGGCTGTTGACGCCACGACGAGCTGGCGTCCGGCCGTCTCGAGGCGACGGCGAGCATGCTCGGTCAGTGGAGATGAACAACGGGCGACGCCGGGAAGTCGCTTGGTGAACGTCGCAGCGGCGTGGCCCACACGGGCAGTGTCGGGAATTCAGCAGCTGCCATTCCAAGGCCGACTGGCGGCAAGCCGAAGGTAATGAGGACTCGTACGTCCGATCCCTGTCCTCGATGGTTCGACGCACGTTCCTCATCCGTGGCGCGGCAGCTACCGGGTGGCGACCGTCGACGGCGGGTCTCTCGCCGGGCTCCTCGCTCGTGCCGCCGCCGCTACGCCCGCCGGGCGGGCCACCGGCCACTTCCCGAGGGTTTCCGTTACGTCGCCTTCGGCCAGGCGGGAACGCCCCTGCCTCTCGCCAAAGGCGCTCCGGAAGCGGGAACGCTGCCGAGGGGACACGACGCATGGGCTCCTTCTCGGCCGGTCCGCCCCGTCCGCCCCGTCCGCCAATCACGAGAACGGTATGCAGGTGAGCCCGCTCGGAGGTGGCGCCATGACCCTGCTCGTTTCGGCGGCACCACCGCGATGGACTTCGTGAGCGACCCCTCCGACGCCGGCAAGGATGCCGATTCCTCGGTCAGTGGACCAGCATCCGGGGCACGAGCAGCGCAGTGTGAGTCGTCGGCGTCTCCTGATCTCCGACCGAAACAGGACGAGGGCGTGGTCGAGCTGAGCCAACCCGCAGGGCTCAGGCGATGTCCTGTGCCGTCGCTTCCTCTCCTGGAGGCGGCGAGGCCCACCCACGTCCTCGAGGTGGGCCTGCAGACGGTCGATCTCCGCACGCCGCTCGAGCTCGGCCTCCAACTGCTCGTCGAGCACCATGCAGTGACGGTGATGCCGCCCAGACTCCTCTGACGCCGTCTGGGGCCGCATGATCCTCCGCAGGGGAGGCGAGGGAAGCGGCGCGGGCACGGCCGCTGACCATCCGGAGAGGAGGCGGCCCAGGCACCCGCGCTGGTCGGCTTGGGTCACCGCCCGCCGGCTCGGCCCGCTGGTGCTCGTCGCCGTGCTCGCCGGCGTGGCTGGGCTCGCCACCGTCGGGCTCGGCCGGTCCACGCACGCCCAGCTCGGACCCGGCCAGGTGGAGCTGCGGGCGAAATGGAGCCGGGACGGCCGCACCCAGCTCGGGCTCCCACCCCTCGGCGCCATCTCGGCGGTGACTCACGACACCCCGCTCGCCGTCGACCTACGGGTCGAGGAGCTGGACATGGAGCGGGTACAGGAGCTCCTCGGGCGCCCCGACGCCGAGACCTGGCTGCGTCGGAGCCTGAGCAGCGACATCGAGCCCCTCGTGAGGCGATTCGCCCGGCAAGCCGTGCTCACGTCCCTGGTCGTCGGCATCCTCGTCGGCGCGGTGCTACCCGGACGACGCTGGAGCTGGCTGGTGGCCGGAGCCGCCGGCGGCGTGGTGGCCGTGAGCGCCCTGCTCGCCCAGACCTGGTCGACCTATGACGAAGAGGCGTTCCGCAACCCCCGGTTCGAGGGCTCGCTGCAGCGGGCGCCAGAGATCCTGCGCAGCGTCCAGAAGCACGTCGAGGGGTTCGACGACATCCGGGGCCGGGTCGGCATCCTGAGCCAACAGGTTGCCAACCTCTACCGGGCGACGGTGCTGAGCCCCGAGGGTGGCGAGGACGACGTCTCGATCCTCCACGTGAGCGACATCCACCTGAACCCGCTCGCCGTCGAGGTGGTGCGCCAGATCGCCTCCCAGTTCCAGGTCGACGCCGTGCTCGACACCGGTGACCTGACCTCGTTCGGCTTCCCCCTGGAAGCTCGCTCGGCAACCTCATCGCCGGCATCCCCGTCCCGTACTACCTGACGCCGGGAAACCACGACTCCGACGAGGTGCGCGAGGCGCTGGCGGCCGTGCCCAACGTGACCGCCCTCGCCGGGTCGGTGGTCGACATCGGTGGGGTCCGGGTGCTGGGGGTGGCGGACCCCACCTTCACCGCCGACAACCGGGTCGGGACGGCCGAGGCGACAGCCGAGAAGCGGCGCCAGGCGTCGGTCGTGGGCCGGGTGGTGGCGGCCCAGCGCCCCGACGTGCTGGCTCTGCACGACCCCGTCCTGGCCGAGGCGGCGGCCGGCAGTGTCCCGCTGGTCGTCGCCGGGCACGGCCACGAGCGGAGCAACGACGAGCGGGACGGCACCCGCTTCCTCACCGTGGGCTCGACCGGCGCCACAGGGTTGGGGTCGTTCACGGTGGCCACCCAGCTCGACTACGAAGCCGAGGTGCTGCACTTCTCGGGAGGGCGCCTGGTCGCCGTCGACTACGTCTCCCTCGGCGGGCTCGGCGGGAGCTTCCGGATAGACCGGACGGTCATCCAGCCCACCGAGCGCCCGGGCCCGGATCCGACTACCAACGGGGAGCCAGGGGCGGTTGATCGACGAGCGGCCCGATGGAACAGAGGGCACTGGTTGAGTGGCCCGGGGAACTCGACTCGGCGAGACGTCCGAGCTCCTCGACGTCCATCGCCGCTGAGGTGCAAGCCGGTGCGTAAGGGCCCCGCCAACGAGGTCAGGCGGCCCGACCTGGCAGTCGCCCGAGTTCGGCACGTACCGTTCGCCGGGATGTCTGGCTGCTGCAACCGGAGTTGAGGAGGCCTTCCACGTGGGCGATGGGGGCAGCGAACGTGTGCACGTCGCCCAACTGCTGCCGCATCCGCTCTCCAGGAGGGAACGGGCGGGAGTCGTGAAGACCGTGACACCCGTCATTCACCAGCGGGCGCCGGCTCAGCCAGGCGCGTGCGTCGAACGCCCAGTCCCCGGACTGCTGCGACTACCCCTCTCACTTCTCGCTGCGGTCGGACTCCCCACCTCGCCAATCCTCCGACGCTTGCGGCGTGCCCGGTACTGCGGCGCGCCCCCTGCGTGTGAGCCCGACGGTCCTGCCATCGTCATGCACGGCACCGTCTTTCCCGGCGATGCCCGCTCGTATCTTCAGCTGCCGTTCGAGGTGAAGGCCGGGAGTCCTCGCCAGCCCCGAGCTCGACATGTCGCTCCCGGAGGTGAGACCGGTACGTTCGGCTCTCAGCTAGTCGTCGCCAGGGACGCCACGGTGCTCGTCACCGTGTCCGTGTGCGGCGGTGCCGGTCAGTCTCTGCGGATCATCCGCAACGGCAACCAGGTAGGGAGCCTGAAGATCTCCGACGACGACTTCCGGCACACCTTCGCCGCCACCCGCGTTGCCGACGAGGGGCTCCTGGGCACGTGGTATCGAGTGGAGACGTTCGACGACATCTCGCGCACCACGATCGGCAACCCCATCTTCCTGGGCGACAGCCGCCCGGCTGCGCCCGGCCCTCGGGCGCCCAACCCTCGGCGGAAGGCCCGCATGCGGCGGAACATCGCCGCCGCCCGGGCGCTTCCCTCGCTCCCACAGGGCCTCGCCGGCCGGTAACGGGCTGGTGGGCCAGATGCCACCTCCGGCGTGACGAACAAGCCATGCTGGATCGCGAGAGGCGCGCGCATGAAGGGAGATGACAAGTGAGCGACCCCCCGGAACCCCTCCGCGCTGCTCCACCTCAGGAATCCTCGCCGGCGATCGAGCTCAGGCGGATGATCTTCGGCCATGTGATCTCTCAGATCGTGGCCACCGTCGCCCGTCTCGGTATCGCCGACGAACTGGCGAGGGGGCCGCGCTCGAATGACGAGCTGGCCCGGTCGACCGGCGCGGACCCCGACGCCCTCGCCCGTCTCCTGCGGGCCTCGGTCGGCCTCGGGCTCTTCTGCCAGGTAGGAGTCGACGAGTTCGGGCTCTCTCCTGCCGGCGAGTGGCTTCAGTCGGACGAGCGGTCGTTGCGTCACCTTGCCATCGCGATGGCTGCCCCCGGGCACTGGCGGTCGCTCGAACGGCTCCCCGATGTCATAGCGACGGGGCGACCGGCACCGTCGGACGTCCTCGGGATGACCCTGTGGGACTACTACCGGCAGAACCCGGAGGAGCGAGCGGCGTTCGCCGCGGCGATGGGCGAGATCTCGGCCGTCGTGGCCGACGAACTGGTCGCCCACCACGACGTGTCCCGCTTCCAGCGCATCGTCGACGTGGGCGGGAGCCAGGGGATCCTGCTTGCCCGGTTGCTCGAGGCCAATCCCCGAGCGACTGGTGTGCTCTTCGACCTCCCCGAGCTCGTGTGCGAGGCGGATCAGCACCTGCGGCGGCGAGGCCTTGCCGATCGCGTGGAGGTGGTGGGAGGGGACTTCTTCTCGGAAGTGCCGCCGGGTGGCGACGTGTACCTGCTGAAGCACATCCTCCACGACTGGGACGATCAGCACGCGGCCCGCATCTTGGAGAGGTGTCGTGTCGCCGGCGGGGCAGGCAGCGTCGTGCTCGTGGTAGAGCGTCTGCTCGGCCCTGACTCTGATCCTGTTGCCCATGTCGCCGACGTGCTCATGCTGGCCATGTTCGGGGGAAGGGAGCGTACCGAGCGGGAGTACCAATCGCTGCTGGAACACGCTGGCTACCACTTGGAACGAGTCGTCCCGCTGTCGCTGTTCGCCCTCCTCGAGGCTCGAGCTGACGGCAGCTGAGGGTCACCTTGCTCGGGAAGGTCTGGGCGTGCATCGGTCTGGCCGACGTCACCCATCAGTGGGCCTTCGCCACACTCACCGCCACCAGCGCCGCCATGGCTCCATGGTCTCGGTCGTCACCCAAAACAGTCTGGGCCCTACCGCTTCCGCCGCCCCCGACCGGCCCTGGTGACGACCAGCTGCAAACTCCTAGCCCGGTGTCAACGTCGTGAAGAAGATGCTCCTCGTCGCCGTCGTGGTGCTGTTGGTCGACCTCCGCAGCTGGGCTAGCGCGTAGACGCGCGCCACACGCTGGTGGCACCCGCCGCCGCCGCCTCCCAGTGCTTTTCCCTGCCGTTGGTGACGTCATCGTGGGCCGATCTGACGTACCGCCGGGCCCCTGGTTGCCCCACCGCCAGTCTTGTTTTCTCTCATCGACGCGCTCGTCGCCTTCCGCGCGCCCGGGCACCGCCCGTGAGTCGATTCAAGGAGCGTCTCGTGACCAAGAAGAAGCCGCCTTCGGTGCCGATGAGGTAGGTGGGGTTGGCCAACCCTCCGTAGGCCCGGTGCACGGTCCCCTCGGTCGCGTCCCGTGACGTGGTGGAAGTAGGTCGGTGACCCTTGGTCTTCCCGG
>JADDQY010000072.1 GCA_016781135.1 Actinomycetota bacterium | reverse complement strand
AAGGCAGGGTCGTTGACTCACCGAGTCGTTGCGTGGATCCCTTGAATCCGCCCCCCACCGTGCTCGTCGGAACTGGCCCCACCTGCTGATCCGCTAGTCGGGCCGGAAAACGGCCCTCTGTGTGGCCCGTAGAGGGCTTCGGAAGGGTGGGGGTGGGTGGTTGGTGCCTGGCTTTGTTTGCTCAGGCGGTCTTGCGCCGGGTCCGGGTCCGGGTGGTCCGGAGTCGGTAGCTGTCGGCGCCCGTCTCGAGGATGTGAGCGTTGAAGGTGACTCGGTCGACGATGGCGGCGACGAGGCGGGGGTCGGGGATGACGCTGCCCCACTCGCTGAAGGGGAGGTTGGTGGCCAGCGCCACGCTGGCTTTCTCCTCTCGTTCGGTGAGGATCTGGAACAACAGCTCCGAGCCCCGGGCGTCGAGCTGGACGTAGCCGAGCTCGTCGAGGCAGAGCAGGTCGAGGCGCCCGTAGCGGGCCACGATCCGCGACAGGCGCCGTTCGTCGGACGCCTCGGCAAGCTCGTTGACCAGTTGCGCCGTGGTGGCGTAGCGAACTCGGCGTCCTTGCTCGCACGCCGCGATCCCGAGGCCGATGAGCAGATGGCTCTTGCCGGTGCCGGAGTCACCGAGCAACACGATGGGCTCACCGGCGTCGAGGTAGGCCCCCGAGGCCAAGGTGGCGATGGTCGCCGGGTTGATGGAGGGAGCAGCGGCGAGGTCGAAGTCAGCGAGGCGCTTGGTGCGGGGGAAGCGGGCTTCGTTGATCCGTCGCTGTCGTCGCCGCTCGATCCGTTCGTCCACCTCGGCGGAGAGAACCTCGGCCAAGAACCCCAGGTAGCTGTGCTGGCAGCGCTGGGCGATCTCGGCGAGCCGGGCGGCGTCGGAGCGCACCACGGGCAGGCGCAGCTCGCGGGTGGCGGCGGTGATGGCTGCGGTGGCGGCGGCATCGCCCATCTTGGTCACTGCGCCTCCAGGAGATCGTCGTAGTCAGCGATGGACGGGGCGGGCCGGTCGAAGCGGCTGAAGCCCTCCCCGATGGGCACCACCCTGGCGGTGGCGCCCTCGACGGCCCGTCGGGCTTCGATGGCCACCACCGAAGGGTCAACCGAAGCAGCGGTGAGGGCCAGGTGCATGCCGGCGGTGACGGCCTCGGCGGGGATGGCCCGGTGCAAGAGCAGCACCTCGATCAGGGCGCGGGTGCCGTCACGGTCACCGAGGCGGCGGCGGGCCTCGGCCCAGAACCGCTCATGCACGGCGCCGAACATCCCGCCGGCTCGGGCCCTCGCCAAGGCGGTGGCGCCGGGGAAGGCGCCGGTCTTGATGGCCAACACCTCGAGGTAGTGGTCCAAGACCAGGACCTCGTCGCCTTTGAGGGACCCGGGCGTGGCGGGCCACGACCGCCGCGCCCGCCAGGACCTCGACGGTCTCGGCGCCGACTCGGACCTCGAGGCGCTTGCCCACATGGGCGGCGGGGACCGAGTAGAGACAGCCCCGGACCGAGACCCGGCTCTTGCGGTCCACCCGGTGGCTGGCCACCACGCTGCAGTCGAAGGCCTCGGATGGCAACGGGCGCAGCGTGTGGGCTTCGAGGGCGAAGTGCTCGGCCACGGTGATGCGCCGCTGGGCGATGAACCGCTCGTCATCGCGAGCGGCGCCGGCGGCGAGCACCTCGTTGAGCTCCGCCATGGTGGCCACCCGGGGCACGGGCACGAGGTGGCGGCGGCGGAAGCGGCCCACCTCGCCCTCCACGCCGCCCTTCTCGTGGCTGCCCTTGATCCCGGGCTGGCAGAAGAAGCTGTCGAAGCGGTAGTGGGAGCGCAGGGCGACGAACCGGTCCGACTCGATCCGATCCCGGCCCTTCAGCACCCGCTCGACCGCGGCCTTCAAGTTGTCGTAGCGGATGCGCCGGGGCACTCCAGCGAAGTGTTGGAAGGCCCGGACGTGGCCGTCGAGGAACACCTCCTGGCCCTCGTTCAGATACGCCCGGGCATAGCCCCGACCCGACGCCAAGAGCCGCATGACGAACACCGACACCTCCACCAAAGCGCCGGCCAGCCAGACGCTGGCGGTCCCGAAGTCCACCTCGGCCTCCTCGCCCAAGGGGTGGTGCTGGGGGATCATCACCTCCACCAGCGGCACCTCCATCCGTCGGCGGACCTCGCCCACGTAGCGGCGCACCGTCGACTCTCCCACCTGGGCACCGTGCTCCTCGACGAGGCGCTGCCACACCCGCCGGGCGGTGTGGCGCTGCTTGGGTGGTGCGAAGCGATCCCCCTCCAGCCAGGTGTCGATCGTCGGCTTCCAGCGGTCCAGCACCGGCGCGGGGCGCTGCGGCGCCTTGCGCTCGGGCGGCACCGCCGACGCCAACGCCAAGCGGACGTCACGGCGGTGCACGTGGAAGCGCCGGGCCAGCTCGCGCACCGACAGCTGCTCGCGCTCATGGGACCTGCGGATCTGTTCGTAGAGCTTCACCTTCGACCTCTTGGGCATCGCCCACAGTCGATGGCAGCCAGCCCCCACCGGTGGACCCCAGGTGGGGCCAAATCAGATGAGCACTACCCGCGGCG
>JADDQY010000089.1 GCA_016781135.1 Actinomycetota bacterium | reverse complement strand
CAAGCCGGGGGACAATGTCTCCGCCTCCCATCTCCGAAACTAGGGCCGGGGGTGGGGGGCGGGGTTCCCGTCCGTGGGGATGGGCGTGGGCTGCTAGGTGCACCAAGTCCCTACTGACCGCCGCACAGCTTTGTCGTAGGCTCCTCCCTGCTGGGGCACGTGCAACCCCCCCGGCAGCGGCGGAAGGTCCGTCTCATGGCCGGGGCGGCTAGGGGACGGACCTTCGTCCGCCTGAAGCGCATGCCGAGAGCCGGCGTACGGTGAGTGGCATGACGGACAAGATCAGTCTCGGCGACGACGAGACACAGCTCAGAGCCATCGACCTCTACCGCCAGCTCGTCAGCGCTTACACGCTCACACCGACAAGGAGATGATCGGCCAGATCACCGGCGACGTGCTCGCCGAGATCCGAGCCGATCGGGAACTGTGCGCCTCGTTCCTTTATCTCGTCGGCGTTGGCTTCCAGGCGCTCACCCTGCGTATCTCGGAGGGGACAGGGATTCCCGTCGATGAGCTGGTCTCGGATACGTTCATGCGCTTCGAGACTGAGTAGGCATCAGCCCCGCAGCTAGCCCCGCGCCTCGATCCAGAAGGCATCAGGAACCTGGTTCTTCCCAGAAGGACCCATCTCTCGATTGGGGAGCTGGGTATCAGCGAAGTAGGTCAGTACCTTGCAGATGCGGCCCGGCCGCCGGGGTGGGAGCCTGAGCTTCACACTCGACGTTCCTCAATTTCGCTCGCTGGCGATTTCGGCCTCGGAATGCACTCGCCGTGGTTGTCGGTCATTCGCGACCTCAAGGAGGGCGCCGTCCCTCCGGGCACTTCTTTGCCAACGGCGCTTGGCCGGAGTGGCGTCGGACGAACGTCAGCGCCTCGGCCCTGGTTCTGGCTTCGGCCCTGGTTCTAGGCTTCGCGGACGAGGCGGGATCCGCGGTGCCTCGGAGGGGGCTGCTGGTAGCAATTCGGACGGCTGCTGTAACAGTTCGACGGCCCGCTGTGCGATCTCCGCTGCGCTCTCGTGCGGAAGCACGTGAGCGCCGACTTCATCGAAGACACTCATGCCGTCAGAGAATGCGGAACTGTCCACCTGCTCCTCTCTTGGCGCGACATAAACGATTTCGAGGTTTACACCTGCGTCAACGTGTTCGGCACGGTTGCCAGGTAGGCGCACAATGCCGCCCACTTCTGCGAGCCTCTCCATGGTCCAGCCCCAAGAGCGGATTCGCTCGACGAGTCGCTTCTGATCGGGTACCTGGAAGGACCATGCCTGAGCAAGCTGAACAACATGGCCGTTTGCGACGACGAAGTCCACCTGGGTTCCGTGTGACCCGGCTTCAATCCGCACGCTCTCAAAGACAGGCACTGCCCTTTCGGTCTTGTAAGCCTGCCTTAGGGCGGCGGCGGCGCGGGTTCGCCGCAGGTATGGGAGCCGCTCTTGAAGCGGCTCGACGACGAGCTCATTGAACACCAGTGAGACGGCCTCTGTGGCTGAGGAGGCGCGGACGGGCGTCGGCCGGGACATCTGCACTACGTGCTCCAGTGACCGGTGCTCGTCGAACAGCCAGGCCTCGCTCAGACCCTCGGGAGGTGGATCACCGTCTTCCACTGCTTCAGAGAAATCATCCACCTGACGACCGAGGGACTCGATGAAGCCTGCGACAGCCGGCAGAGACGGCCGTTCCGGATGGTCAAGGCGCCTTGCACGGAGGAGGCTCTCTGCTGCCCGGAACTCCCACTCGCGTGCCTCGTCGCTGCCAACGATGACACCTACGTTGACGTACTCGCCACGCGCCGGGTCCGGCACAAACCGGACGACTGAGTAGAGGTACTTCGTCATGTTTGACCTCACTCTCATGATAGGGAGCGCACGCGACTTGCGACGAGCGGCGCCCGTGCCTCTAGGAAGTGGCCTAGGCCCTCAAGGTCAGGTTCCCCGACGGGCCATGAGGGGGGCACCGCCAACAGAACGTTACGGAGCGCGCCCTTAGGGAGCGCCTCAAGTCTTTGGGCGAAGTCTTCCTTCGCCCCCACGTCGAGTCCTTCGGCGGGGGTCCCGAGCACGTGCGCCTCGTTGATCCTTGCCTGGAGGTCCTGCTTCCGCCAATCCGTGCTGCCCGGCAGGTACAAGCCGTGATCATGGCTGTGGACCGCCTCGTCGGCCGGCGTTTCGTAGAGCCACTGGTCGTCACTGCCGAAACACCAGTCATACAGGGCGTAAACGCCCACGTGTCTGCGGCGATTGTCATCATCGTCTCGATGCGTAAGCGCGCGTTCTTCATGGGCTCCCACCACCTCGCGCGATGCGCAAGCAACTCCAGCCTCAAGCCATCGCCCATCCTGGAACTCCCAGCCGGCCAGTTCTGGAGGAATGCGGATCAGGCTGACCTCACAGACGGGAGCGCGGATGATGGCTCCGACGCGACCGACGATGAACTCGTTGACGGTAGCCATTTCCCCATGGGCACCGTTTATCGGCTTGACGCGCCATCGTTGGCGGTCGGAGCCGAGTCCCCAGAACGAGCCCGATCCACCACCGACTCCCTGGCCGAACGTGGTGTCCAAAGTCAAGGATTGCTCGTCTGGCTCCTTCCGACCCGCCAACTTCCCGACCCACCACGACGAGGACGGCGCCGCCATGGACCGGGGACCATAGCGGACGGCGTTTCCTCAACGTCAGCCATCCGTGCCTGGTCATCCAGCCGAAGTAGCGACGCATCGTGGACGCCTTGCGGGCGATGCTGCTGCGGGCGTAGCGCGAGGTGCTGAGATAGGCGATGTAGCGCCTGAGGACCCGCCGGTCGATGCTCTCGGGGTCGCTGAGGGCCCTCCCCGGCGGCCCACTCGGTGAAGAGCACCAGGTCGGCTCGGTAGGCCCAGAGAGTGTTGGACCGAGAGGGACACCAGCGAGGCGGCGAACTCCTCGAGCAGCCAAGTTCGGGATGGTGACGCCACCCCGATGTGCGACCCGGTGTGCTCGCTCCCGGCCATCAGCTTCGCCCCAGGGGCCAGTCTCCGGCCTCGTTGATCTGCTCCCAGACGAGGGTTCGGAGCTCCTCGGGGAGGGCAGCGTCGAAGCGCTCGGCCACCTCCATGTCGGTCAGACCCTGGATCATCCACTTGGCGTGGCGGATGTGCTCGACGGCGAGGCCGTGGAGTCGCCTCTCGACGGGCGGATGGTGGAACCGACGATTGCCCACAGCTGGCGCCAGAAGTGCGCCGCCAAAGCGGTCCCGCTCGTGCTCCGGCACCTTATGACGGGCTGTCACGATGACCCGGGCGTAGTTCTCCAGGTCGGGGATGACGGTCAGGTCGTAGCCCTCTTCGAGCCACGTCTAGAGACTTGGTGGGAGAACGGGGGCCATTGGTCAGCGCCTCCCCGGACGGTCGCTAGGTCCAGGCGGGACCCTCGACCTGATGCAGGCCAGGCAGTAGGTGATGTCCTCCGAGAGGTCGTTCGAGGAATCCGCAAGGACTACGAGGGCTTCTTCCTCCCCCTCGTCGAACGCGGCCCCGCAGTTGTGGCAGCGCCACCAACTGGGAAGCGTGCGGACGTCGAGGCGGTAGGGCCGGCGGTGAAGATCGGCGATGGCCTCGAAGTCGGTCACCATCTCCGAGGGCAACGCCTCCTTGACCTGCTCCGCTAGCTCCGGGGTCTCGTAGAGGTCTGCGGCCCACTGCCAGTAGATCGCCCTCTCCTGGCGCTCTCGGCGTCGCCTGCGCCCTCGCAACGCCTTCGGAGGTGGAATGGTGCCCTGCGCCCGTGCCCGCGCCCGTGCGGCTTCCTGGACACGCTCGAGAGGGGGAGTGGAAGGCAGGGTGAAGTAGACCAGCTCCGCGAGACGCTCGACCCAGTCGCCGGCAGGCTCGAGGCCGAGACCACGGTCTAGGGCTTGGTGGAGCGACGGCATCGGCAAAGCGCTACTGGTCGCCATCTTGCTCCCCTTCTGCTAGCGCTGCGATCGCCTTGAGACGAGAAGATGCTCTCGTAGCGCTTTCCTGCCAGCGGATGGCGTGATCGACCATGGAAGCGAGGCTCTGAACTGCTTCGGGATCTTGCCAGTTGTGCACTGCCACGAAGTCGAGGAAGTCCACCCAGCTGAGGAGCGTCAGCTCGTCCCGCTCGTTCTGGTCAGCGTCCGTCTCGAAGTATTCCATCACCCCTACGGCGCCGGAGACTCCTCGCTGCTCGAAGCTGAGGAGCCAATCGTGGTGTGCCCGGTCAAGCGACCACCGGCGACTGCAGGGGCAGTCTGCGAGGTCACCGGTCGGCGCACCGCCCTCGGTGACGTCCATCTCCGCTTCAGTGGTCTCGTCGTCGCCATCGACCGATGCGATGATCGGAGCGGGTATCAGCTCAAGGGCCGTTCTGGCCATCGCTTCAACCATGCCCAGCGCTTTGCAGAACTGGGCGGCAAGTTGGTCGTGACCCAGACCTGCGCTTGGGTCGGCGGATCCGCGTTCCACGTCAGGCGGACGCGTAGCGTCAGACATGTCGGCACCTCCTAGGGGTGTCGGCCAGGCCCGGGGGTGTTAGCGCACCGCCCGGGCCACTCGGTTGTTCCTGCGATGGTGCATCCGCTCGAGGCCCAGATGCAAGTGGCTGTTGTCGAGCTACTCGTGTTCGTCGGACTCGGCCAACGAGCTCACCACCAAGTGGTCGCGACGCTCGGTCAAGGAGCTGGTGGCATCCGTCCGAACCTGGGATCACCAACTGGAATGACGACCCCAAGCTCTGGCTCAGAACACTAGCCCGTTCTGTCTTGCTCTTCTGGGTCCGTCGTGATGTCTACCCACCAGAGACTGCACAGGTCGTCGGAGTTGATTGTGAAGAGGACACGAAGGAGTCCGGTCTCAACATGCGCCCTGGCGATGCGAAACGGTGTACCGGACGCTTCTGGGCAGCTTTCCGCGTTAGTAGCTATCTGCCACTCAAGTCCCCGGTACAGGTCATCGAAACGTCTCGCATCTTGTTCAACGTCCGAAGCGGATTCTTCGAACGATGGCTCCAAGCGAACGCTTCGCTTACGCGATCCCGGCACCTTCCAACTCGGGACGAAGCCGCTCAGCTATCTGCTTGGCGAACCGGTAGTCACTGTCGGTAAGGGGGCCGTCGTAAAGGAAGACCGAGTCGTAGGGGATCGTCTCCCCCTCAGCCGCGATCTTCCATCCAACCATTAGATGGGATATGTCACTTACTTCTGTCGCCGTCCTGCCTGTGAGGCAGGAGATGATCTCATCTACAATTGCAATCTCTGTTCCTGTAAACCGCGATAGGTCCGCGTCTCGCAGCGGCGTAAGGCGCTTCTGAGCGTAGGGGCCTGCCTCACTTCGCCGGATTAAAGCGGCGCCGGTACTTGTCAAGGAACGCTGCACTGGGACCAACTGCCTCGGAGCCGGTCCATACCGCAACTTTTGGTACTCGGCGCCGGTGATAGCAGTGCCGTGCTGCGCGTAGTGGAAGAAATCGGCAAAAAAGAGAACCTTGTTCAGTTTGGTCGCTCCGAACGACGGGTCCTGACTCATACGCCCAGCGACGTAGAGCATGAGTTCCCCGAGCTTCTCCTCGTCGTACCACGCTTCAGTCCCCATCGCCGTTCTCCTTCGTGGTTACTCCCCAGGTTACCCCCATCAACTACCACCCGCCGTACAGGCCCGCTCAGCAGTGGACCTGCCTGCCTGGGCAACGGTGACGCCCCCAGGCAGGTCCCCCGGCAAACAGGTTGCAAACGAACCGAGTTGGACGAAGGACAGGGCGGTCAACCGCCAAGCGAAATCCTCCGCCTCCCCGGAGAGGTCCGCCGGCGGCACTGTGGGTCAGCCGAGTCCAGGCCCTGCCATCGACCAGAAGTCGCGTAGACGGTCGTCATCGAGCTTCCCCGACCCGACCGAGCTCGATGAACCGTTCGAGGCTCATCCCAGCTCGGCGAGCCTCAGCTTTGACATCCTCGATGACTGCTGAACGTGGGAGGTCTACCACCTTCACCGCTCCCGGCTTCGCCGTCGCCCTACGAACGGTCATGGAGACCCCTCCTCTCGTCACAGCACTGTCGCTACCGACATCTAAGTGATATCACGAGCGTACTCGGGGGGTGGGTCAGCTAACCCAGGCGCTCGCTCCGTTCTGCGGACCCTTCGTCTCCTGCAACTTGACCTCTAGTGTCAGCGCGTTGTCAGCGCAACTCGGACCAGGGCTGGGCAACCGAGAGCAACTGCAACCAGGTGCCGACCGGCAACGCCGCAGGTCAGGGCCGGTATGGCCAACCTCGACCAACTACGGCCACTCCGGTGTCCATGACTTGTAAAGAAGATGTCCGGGGTTCAAATCCCCGACCCGGCTCCGAGAAGACGCCGCGCACGCGAGATGACCGCCCCCTCACCGGTGACTGCCAGTGCTTTGTCAGCGTGAATCGCCCAGGGCCAGATCCGTGGCACCCCGCGTGCCCCACCACAGCTCGCCCCGCCGCTCACGAGGTGCCAGTCTCCTGTCGACATGCAGTACTAGAGCCACCGTCTCCTGGGTGGCAGTCGCTCTCATTCGTCTCCCGGGGTCAGTCGCCTTCGTCGTTCATCTCCATGTCGCCCATCTCGTCCTCTCCGGCGTCGTCACCGCAGGCGGTGGCGGTGCCGCCCAGAAGCAGAAGGGCGGCTACGCCGGCGGCCAGGAGCTTCGTGCGCACGAGCATGAGGCTCGTCTACCCCAGGCTCACGTCACCTATGTGGCTCCCGGAGCGCATCCCAGCCGCGTGGTCTGCCTGCTCGCCGCCTGCCTGCATCGGGGGTCCTTGCATCGAAGGCGGCGCGAGGTAAGGCTTCGTGGGATGCCCCTGTCCGAGCGAGAGAAGGCGATCCTCGACTTCGAACGCCGGTGGTGGAGCCTGCCGGGGCCCAAGGAGGCCTCGATCCGGCGGCATCTGGCGATGTCGGCGACCCGGTATTACCAGGTGCTGGGCAGCTTGGTCGACTCCACCGAGGCACTGGCCTACGACCCGCTGGTGGTGCGCCGGCTGCGACGACTGCGCGATCGGCGGCGCCGGGTGCGGTTCGAGGGACCTTCGGCGGGCGTGCCCCCGGTTCGATGAGCCCTGGTCGCCACGCCGCCAACGACGGCTCCTTCGGCCGTTCGGCGAGCGGTGCCATGTTGCGCGGCATCGTCCTCATCCTGGTCGCGGTGGCGCTCGGCATCCTGCTGCTCCAAGCCACCGACGGCCCCGGCCCCTTCGAGACGACCACGCCCGATGAGTCGGGCCTCGCCGGGGGCGTGAGCACGACGGCGTCGACCGAAACCGGTCAGGAGGCTTCGACCACCTCGACGACCCTGGCCCCGATCGACCCCTCGACCATCACCGTGCTGGTGGCCAACGGGGGCGGAGTCGCCGGCTTGGCCGGTGCGATCAGCGAGCAGGTGGCGGCACAGGGCTATCAGACGGCGGAGCCGACGAACACCAAGCGGGTCGACGCCTCGGTCGTCTACTACACCCCTGGGTTCGAGGCGGCCGCCGAGGCGTTGGCTGCGTCGTTCGATCCAGCGCCCGAGGTGGCACCGCTGCCCGACCCTCCGCCGGTGGACGACCTCGAGGCGGCCAACCTGGTTCTCGTGGCCGCGGCAGACCTCGCCCGGGAGTAGCTGGAGCGGCACGCTCTGTTGCTCCAGGGGCGACGCTGGAGCACGATCCCGTGTCCCTGCCGTCCTAGCCGATGAGGTGGGCGCGCGAGCTCACCTCGACCCGCAGGGAGCCGGCGATGGGTGCGGCGCCGGCGCTGCCCTGCGGCTCCACCTCCAAGCGGAACTCGCCGACGGTGTCGGAGGTCGCGTCCCGCACCGCGCCGTCGTCGAGGTCGTGGGTGGCGGTGTACTCGGTGACCTGCTCGCCGGCGAGGCGCAGCAGTCCACCGGGGGTGGGCAAGACCGACTCGAGCGGCAGCCGGGCGGCGGAGACCAGCCGAGCCACCTCCTCGTCGCCGACCACGCCCAACTCGACCAGGCGTCCCGACCCTTGCAGCCGGGTGTCGGAGCCGCTCTCGGGTAGCTCGATGGCGTCGTCGATCGTCCAGCTCGCACCCGGAGCCAGCGGTTGGTCGGGCGGAGCTCCGGCCGCCGCCGGGAAGATCTCGGAGATCCCGAGGTTTCCCAGCCGTTCGTCGGGAACGCCCTCGATCGACTGCACCGACTCCAGTTGCGCCGCCCGGTCGAAGGTCACCTCGAACACCTGCTCGGGCGCACCCGGGCTCTGCAGCAGGACCCGGACCTGGACCCCCTCCTCGCCGGACCGCAACACCGTGTGCACGGCGGTGAGCACGACGTCTTCCTCTCGGCGCTCCGGCGCCGCGCCTCCGAGGTCGACCTCCGACACCGTGCGCACCTCCACCTCGTAGCGGTAGGTGTCGCCCACCTCGGGACGGAAGGTGAGGCGGACCGTCCCCTCCTCACAGGCGGTCAGCCCGAGGAGGGCAGCCAGGGCGACCACGGTGGCGAGGGCCGCCTGACGGTGGCGACGGCGGAGCGGGCGGCCCATGGCAGCAGCGACGGTAGCGTCATCCGACGTGGCCCTCCCGTCGCCGCTCCGGCCACTGGCCGACTCGCCATCGCGCTCAGCGGTGCTGACCGACTTCGACGGCACCCTGGCACCAATCGTCGACGATCCGGCGACCGCGGTGCCACTCCCCGGCATCGTCGAGGTGCTCAGCAGCCTCAACCGTCGCTTCGCTCTCGTCGGGGTCGTGTCGGGCCGCCCCGTCTCCTACCTGGTCGACAACCTCGGTCCCGACCTGGCCCTGTCGGGCCTCTACGGGTTGGAGCGCTGGCGAGGCGGGCGCCGTGTCGAAGTCGACGAGGTGGAGTCGTGGCGGGCTCCGGTGGAAGCGGCGACCAAGCGGGCCCGCGACGAGTTCGGCGGCACGGTCGTCGAGGCCAAAGGCTTGTCGCTCACCTTGCACTTCCGCACCTGTCCCGAGCAAGGCCCGCAGGTGCGGGGGTGGGCGGCGGCCGAGGCGGATCGCAGCGGGCTTTTGGTGCACGAGGCCCGGGCCTCGGTCGAGCTCCACCCGCCGCTCGCCATCGACAAGGGCACCGAGGTCGAGGCTCTGGGCGCGGGCATGGAGGCGGTGTGCTTCCTGGGAGACGATCGCGGCGACCTGGCGGCGTTCGAGGCGCTGGACCGCTTGGCCGGCTCGGGAGTCCACGTTGCCCGGGTGGCGGTGGCCAGCAACGAGGTACCGGCCGAGCTGACGGCCGGGGCAGACGTCGTGGTCGAGGGACCCACCGGGGTGGCGGCGCTGCTGGACGACCTGGCGGTGGAGGCCGCTTCAGGCTGAGCGAACGCGTGCGGCGGCGGCGAGCTGGTCGGCCAGCCAGTCGGCCGGCGTGCGGGCCGCCGCCCGCCTGCGCACTTCACTGGCCCGGGCCTTGCGATCGCCGTCGCTCATGGTGAGCGCCTCGTGCAGCGCCTCGGCGGTCGCGCCGACGTCGAACGGGTTCAGGCCCACGGCCCCGGCGGCGAGCTCGGCCCAGGCGCCCGACTCCCGGCTGAGCAGCAGCACGCCGTCGCGCTCGTTCACCAGCGGCCCTTCCTTGGCCACGAGGTTGAGCCCGTCGCGCACGGGGTTCACCAACAGGGCGTCGTAGCGACGCAAGGCGGCAACCGAGCGGGGGAAGTCGTCGGTGGCGTCGTAGAGGATGGGCGTCCATCCCGGGGTGGCCCAGGTCTGGTTGATCCTCTGGATCAACCCTTCGGTCTCCTGGCGGTAGGCCAGGTACTCGGCCAGGCCTTCCCGCGAGGGGTAGACGCAGGCGGCGAACACGACCCGCTCGCGCCACTCGGGACGGGTGAGGAGGAGCTCGTCGAAGGCGTGAAAGCCCCGCAGCAGGTTCTTCGAGAGCTCGATGCGGTCGACGCGTACGATCAACCGCCGGTCGCCCACCTGTTGTTCGAGCCCCACGAGGGCCGCCGCGCATGCCGGTGATGCCGCTACGCCGGCGATCTCGGAGACCTCGACCGCAGCCGGCGACACGAACGTCGGGCAGGTCCGCCCGAGGACCTCGACGCAGCACGACTCGAACGCCGCTGCCCAGCGAGGAGCCTGGAAGCCACAGGCGGAGGAGGCGGTGAGCCCCTCCAGCAGCTCGACGGTGACCTCCTCGGGCAGGATGCGCAGGTCATCGGGCCCCCCGAAAGGGGTGTGGTGGAAGTGCACGGTGGTGAGGTCGGGCCGCTTGGCCGCCAGCTCGGCGCCGACGAGCGACAGGTGGTAGTCCTGCACCAACACGATCGCCTGATCGGCGGCCTCCTCGATGACGCTTCGGGCGAAGGCGGCGTTGACCTGCCGGTAGCGGTCCCAGGCGTGGCGCCAGTGGCGGTCGATGCGGGGGCGCCGGGGGGTGTCGTAGAGGCGGTGGTGGACGAACCACAAGGCGCCGCTGGAGATCACGTCGTAGTACGCCCGGTAGGCGTCGGCGTCCACCACGAGAGGCCGCAGCCGGAAGCCGTCGGCCTCGACGACCCCGGCGGCTGCGGCCCGGCGGTCGGCCTCTGACAGCGCCCCGGCGATCCACGTGGCTCCCGTGCCCGCGACCGCCGGGCCCAGCGCGCTCACGAGGCCCCCTCCGCCCCGGCGGCTCTGCAGCGCGCCGTCGGCGGAGAGCGAGAACGACAGGGGCCCTCGGTTGGAGACGAGGATGATGGGGCCCTCGGTCCGCTCCACCGCGACACCGTAGCCACCATCGGCAGGCGGCGCCGGGGCCGGCACAGCCGAGCGCCTCGACGGTCGAGGAGCCGGGTGGCCACCGCTGGAGCAGGCCCTTTCCGGGGCAACATGGCGCCGTGCACCTCGTGGCCGCGCCCGACAAGTTCCGGGGTACGGCGTCGGCGGCCGCGGTCGCCGGTGCCATCCGAGCGGCGGCCACCGCCGCGGGCTGCAGCTGCGAGGTCGTCCCCGTGGCCGACGGCGGTGAGGGGATCCTCGATGCGCTGGGAGGTCCCAACCGCAGCGCCACCGTGACCGGTCCGCTCGGCGACCCCGTCATCGCTCCGTGGCGTCGCACCGGGGACGAAGCGGTGCTCGAGATGGCGCTGGCATCAGGCCTCGAGCTGGTGGGCGGGCCCGACGGGAACGACCCCATGGCGGCGTCGACCCACGGCACCGGCGAGCTCATCGTGGCCGCGCTCGACGCCGGTTGTCGCCGGGTGATCCTCGGTGTCGGGGGCTCGGCCTCGACCGACGGCGGGTTGGGCGCGGTGCGCGCCCTCGAGCCCTTGGGTCGGCTGCGCTCCGTGGAGCTGGTGGTGGCCTGTGACGTGCGCACGACCTTCCTCGATGCCGCGTCGGTCTTCGCCGGCCAGAAGGGGGCCACCTCGGCTCAGGTCGAGCTGCTGCGCCGGCGCCTGGAGCGCCTCGCCCAGGTCTACGAGGAGGCCTACGGCGTCGACGTGCGGGCACTGCCGGGTTCCGGTGCCGGCGGCGGGCTCGCCGGAGCCCTGGCCGCCGTCGGCGCCCGGCTCGTGCCCGGCTTCGACCTGGTGGCCGATGAGCTCGACCTCCTCGCTCACATGGAAGCGGCCGATCTCGTGGTCACGGGCGAAGGGTTCCTCGATGACCAGTCGTTCGCGGGCAAGGCCGTCGGAGGGGTGGCCGAGCTGGCGGCGTCGCTTTTGGTGCCGGTGCTGGTGGTAGCCGGCGAGATCCTCGAGGGCGTGGTCGTGCCCCCCTCGGTCACCGCGATCTCGCTGGTGGAGCGATTCGGCCGAGACCGGGCCGTCCACGACACCCTGACCTGCGTGCGAGAAGCGGTGGCGTCGCATCTCCTTGGGACGTGAGTCGAAGCGCCGGGCGCCGAAGTTCGGGCGCCCCGACGATACTTGCGCCATGAGCGAGCGGATCCGCCGCGCCGGGCAGGTGGCGTGGGCGGTGGTGGGTCTGGTCGCCCTCGTGGCGCTGGTCGGGCTGGTCGGTTGGTGGGTCCGGGTGGTGTGGCCGCCGCTGATCCTCGCCGGGGCCATCGTGTTCCTGCTCAACCCCGGGGTTACCGCCCTGCACCGGCGCGGATTGCCCCGGGTGGCGGGCACCGCCCTCAGCTACCTCGCCTTCTTCGCCGTCGTCGCGCTGGCCGTGCTGATCGTGGCTCCGCTGGCGTTGAACCAGGCCGACGACCTCGACGACGAGTTGCCCCTGGTCAGGGCCGACATCGAGCGCTGGATCAACGACCGGGCCGAGCAGTCGCAGAACTGGATCGTGAAGTTCCCGAGCGTAGGCGAGCTCGAGAGCGAGGTCGGTGGCGGTGAGAGCTCGTCGAGGCTGCGCGACACCTTCGCCACCCTGCGCGACTTCGGTGGTCGGGTGTTCCACGTGGTGCTCATCTTGGTGTTGGCACCCATCATCGCCTTCTACCTGCTGGTCGATCTGCCTCGGCTGCGGATCGTGGCCGAGTCGCTCGTGCCCGACCGGGCCAGGGACGAGGTCTGCCTCGTCGCCACCAGGCTCAACCGGGCCATCGGAGGCTTCTTCCGGGGCCAGCTCCTGGTGGCCCTCATCATCGGGGTGCTGGTGTCGATCGGACTGGCCCTGGTCGAGCTGCCCTTCTGGCTCCTGGTGGGCATGTTGGCCGGCTTCTCCAACATCGTGCCCCTCATCGGCCCGTGGGTGGGCGCCGTGCCCGGGGTGATCATCGCCCTCACCACGCGCGACATCAGCACCGCCGTGTGGGTGGTGGCGATCATGGCGGGGGCCCAGCAGGTCGACAACCACTTCATCAGCCCCCTCGTCATGCAGCGGGCGGTCAAGCTGCACCCGGCGGCGGTGATGCTGGCGCTGTTGACCGGCGGCACCCTCGGAGGGTTCTTCGGGCTGCTGATCGCCGTCCCCGCCGCCGCCGTGCTCAAGATCTTGGTCAGCCACCTGTGGCACACCTACGTGCTCGGCGAACCGCTCGAACAGGTGGCGGACAACGCCGAGATGGCCGACCATGGCTCGGCCCCGGGGGTGGTGCGCAAGGTCGCCGACGAGTCCCAGCCCGAGCCTGTCGCCCCGGGATAGCGGGGTCAGCGCCGGATCCTCACCTCCCGTTCTTTCCGTTGGTGGGGATCTCTGGAACCGAGAGGCGACAAGTGCCCGCGAAGCAACGGGGAGCAGAGGGTATCAACCCTGGGTTCGATAGGCGGCGACCTCGACCAGCGGCGGACGCCAACCCGACAGCACCGACGACGGCTCGCTCGCGGCCCGGGCGAGGGCCACAGCCAGCACCGCTTCGGCCTGGGGGGCCAACTCGTGCAGCGGGCGGTTGCGGTGTGACCGGTGGCCGAGGTCGACCTGGGCCATCGCCTCCACCCCGAGGTGGGCGGCGACGTCGACGAGCAGGGCGAGGTCGACGCCGTAGCCAGGGGCGAAGGGGAGCTGCTCGAGCACGCTCCGCCTCCCGGCGCACTCACCAGCCAGGGGCTGGGCGAAGCCGACGAGATGGGGGAAGAGCAACCTGAGCAGCGGGCGAGCGACGAGCTCGGTCACCCGCCCGCCCTCGCCGGGACGGCCGTCGAGGTCACGCCGGTAGCACGCCTTCACGAAGCCCACGGACGAGTCTCCGAGCAGCGGCCCGAGCAGGCCGGTGACGAACCGGGGATCGAAGTCACGGATGTCGGCGTCGCACCACACCACCACGTCGCCCGAGCTGGCGGCGAGCGCCTTCCACATGGCCTCGCCCTTCCCTGTCGCCGGCCCGAACTCGGGGAGCACGTCGGAGGCGCTCACGACGACGGCTCCGGCGGCTCGGGCCACGGCGACGGTGGCGTCGGTGGAGCCGTCGTCGACGACGATGACCTCGTCGACGAGCGGGTGGCGCACCGTGAGCTCGTCGACGATGCGGGCGACCACGAGGCCCACGGTGGCCGCCTCGTTGCGGGCGGGCAGGCAGACGGAGATGGTGGTGCCGTCCTCGTGGTGGTCGAGCAGCTCCTCCACGGGGTGGTCAGCCAGTGCCGAGGTGTGCACGGGCGCTTTCGTGAGGGCGTCGACCGGGTGCCGAGGACGCCGAGCCGTCGGCCCCGATCGTCGGCGAGATCCGCAGCCTCCGTTGCACACCAGCCTCCTAGTTGCGACTCGGGCGTCGGGATGGTTTCCTGGTTAGCACTCGACGATCGAGAGTGCTAACTCCCGAGCAGTCGGAACCCTGCGGGACGTCATCTACGGAGGAGCCAACGTGCCCAAGCTCATCGCCTTCAACACCGAGGCTCGTCGCGGCCTGGAGAGCGGGATGAACCAGCTCGCCGACGCCGTACGGGTCACCCTCGGCCCCCGGGGCCGCAACGTCGTCCTCGACAAGAAGTGGGGAGCGCCCACGATCACCAAGGACGGCGTCTCCGTCGCCAAGGAGATCGAGCTCGAGGACCCCTACGAGAAGATCGGGGCCGAGCTGGTCAAGGAGGTGGCCAAGAAGACCGACGACGTGGCCGGCGATGGCACCACCACGGCCACGGTGTTGGCCTGGTCGATGGTGCGCGAGGGCCTGCGCAACGTGGCCGCCGGCGCCAACCCGATGGGCCTCAAGCGGGGGATCGAGCAGGCCGTCGAGGCCGCTGTGAACCACCTCCACAGCGTGTCGCGCGAGATCGACGCCAAGGAGCAGATCGCCCAGGTGGCGTCCATCTCCGCCAACAACGACACCGAGATCGGCACCATGATCGCCGACGCCATCGACAAGGTGGGCAAGGACGGCGTCATCACCGTGGAGGAGTCGCAGACCTTCGGCATGGAGATGGACCTGGTCGAGGGGATGCGCTTCGACAAGGGCTACATCTCCCCCTACTTCGTGACCGACCCCGAGCGGATGGAGGCGGTCCTCGAGGACCCCTACATCCTCCTGGCAGGCTCCAAGATCTCGGCCGTACGCGACCTCCTCCCGGTGCTGGAGAAGGTCATGCAGGCCAACCGCCCGCTCATGATCGTCTGCGAAGACGTCGAGGGCGAGGCCCTGGCAACCCTGGTGGTCAACAAGATCCGGGGCACGTTCCGCTCGGTGGCGGTGAAGGCCCCCGGCTTCGGTGAGCGGCGCAAGGCCATGCTCCAGGACCTGGCCATCCTCACCGGTGGTCAGGTGATCACCGAGGAGGTGGGCCTCAAGCTCGAGAACGTCACCCTCGACCTGCTCGGCTCGGCCCGCAAGGTGGTCGTGACCAAGGACGAGACCACGATCGTCGAAGGCGCCGGCTCCGAGGACGATCTCAAGGGCCGCATCACCCAGATCAAGGCCGAGATCGAGAACACCGACTCCGAGTACGACCGCGAGAAGCTCCAGGAGCGGCTGGCGAAGCTCTCCGGTGGGGTCGCGGTGCTCAAGGTGGGTGCGGCCACCGAGGTCGAGCTCAAGGAGAAGAAGCACCGCATCGAGGACGCCGTCAGCACGACCAAGGCCGCCGTCGACGAGGGCGTCGTGCCCGGGGGTGGCGTAGCTCTGCTGCGGGCGCAGTCGGCGGTGCTCGATCTCGCCGGCAAGCTCGAGGGTGACGAGGCCACCGGGGTGCGCATCGTGGCCCGGTCGCTGGAGGAGCCGCTCAAGCAGATCGCCCTCAACGCCGGGATCGAGGGTGGCGTGGCCGTCGACAAGGTGCGCAACCTGGCCGGCGCCTTTGGCCTGAACGCCGCCACCGGCGAGTACGAGGACCTGCTCAAGGCCGGCGTGCCCGACGCCACCAAGGTGACCCGGTCCGCCCTGCAGAACGCTGCATCCATCGCTGGGCTGTTCCTCACCACCGAGGCGGTCATCGTCGACAAGCCCGAGAAGGAGTCTGCCGCCGCCGGTGCCGGCGCCGGCATGGACGACTACTGATCGGCGCTTCGTCTCACCGAGCGGGCCGGCCTTCGGGCCGGCCCGCTCGCTGTTTTGCCCGGCCTCTTCCGCCGGCTGGAGCGGGGAGCGTGCGGGCCAGCGAGCCGGAAGACCAGGGCTCCATAGAGGCCCACCACCAGCAACCCTGCCACCAGGGTGGCCGCCGCCCTGACGCCGAGGGCCAGGCCGGTTTCGGTGGCCACGGTGGGCACGCCACTGCCCAGCAGCGACCGGCCTCGGCGCACGGTGATGGCCTCGATCCGGCTCGGTCCCGCGAGCGCCGACGGCGGACCGTCGATCACCGCGGGATCCGCGGCGACCGGCTCCACCACCGGAGGCACCGGGACCTCGAGTCGCATGGTCCACAGCGTGGAGCGCAGGCCGAGGGTGTCGCGCAGCGCGAGCGCTGAGACCTCGCGGCTGCCAGCGTCCCCGAGGAGCTCGACGGACAGTGCTCGACCGGACGGACCGATGCCGGCGACCCGGATGTCGGAGAGGCTGCCGGGGTAGCCGAGCCGTCGCCCGAGCTGGCCCAGCGAGAGGCGCTGCTCCCAGGCCTGCGGGTCACGGGTGGGGTAGGTGACCGGCTGGAGGTAGCTCAGCCCCTCGCCCGAGGTGCCGAAGCCCTCGCCGGGCGTGGCCGAGACCCCGCCGCCGCTGGCCGAGTAGACGGTCTGGGCCAGGGAGCCGCCGAAGCGCACCACCTGGCCCCGGGTGGCGGAGACAGCGGCGTCCATGGCGCCGTACTCGGCCTGCTGGCCGAGGTAGACCTGGCAGTCCTGGGTTGCGCACAGCTCCCCGGTGATGGCCATGGCCCGGAGGGCGTAGGTGCGAGCGGCGACGGCCTGAGCCCCGAGCGAGGCGCGCGGCCAGCTGGAGTCGCGCACCTCGCCCATCCCGCGCAGGTAGTCCTCGACGTCGAGCTCGTTCACCAGGCGCAGGCCCGAGCCTCCGGCGATGGCGTGCACGACGCCGCGGTACCGGGCGCCGTTCGCCGGGACGGCGACCGTGGACGTTCCTGCCGGCACCGCCCACAGCGCCGAGCCGGCCACCGCCTCCCCCGGCACCGGACCCGAACCGGGTGGTCCAGGGGCAGGCGAGGGAGCCGGTCCACCGGCAACGCCAGCTGATGGTGGTGGCGGAGGCAAGGTGATGCCCGGCGACGGGGGCGGGGGGGGAGCTGGCTCAGCCGGAGGCAAGGTGATCGTGCCGCCGAGCAACCCTGCGTCGCCACCCTCGCCGGGGTCGGGTGCCTCCACCACGGCGGGACGCACGGCTGACATCGCCGCCATCGTCGCCCCCGAGACGGGCTGCACCCGGTACGACCCGTCGAAGCGGAGCCGGACCGACCCTCCAGGCGACACCCGCACGGGGAAGCCGGGGGCCTGGGCGCCGTCGCGGGAGCTGAGGACCTCGCCGCCACCGGGGAAGCTGACAACCGTGTCGCCGGCGCTGTCGGCCACCGCCACCCGCACCTTCCCGCCGCCCTGACCCAGCGAGGTGCCGGGGTAGAAGTGCTGCAGGATGTCGGCGGTGGAGGCGCCGTCCAAGCCCATGGCGTGGGCACCATCTTGGGCCATCCCCACGCCGTGCCCCCACCCCCGGCCGGTGATGACGACGACGGGCTCGGGTGCGGGCTCGGGCTCCTGGGCGGCCACCGGCACCGGAGCCAGCGAAGCGGCGACGGTGAGGGCCAGGACGGCCAGCAGCCGGGGCTGCTCCGACCTGCCCGCCCGGCGGAGGCAGTGAGGTGCTCGCACGACGGGTCGGCACACTATCCCCCCCATGGTGGAGGTTCCAGGGCTCCTGGCCTTGCCGCGCGGATCTCCGGTCCTGCTTCTCCTCGACGCCGCTTCCGGCGGCCACGACGCCCTCGACAAGGTGGTCGGCCGCTCCTGCTCGATCACCATCTCCCGCCCAGGGCACCGATAGCGTGATCTCGATGAGCGGAAGCGCCGAGCCGGTCGTGCCCTCCGAGGGCTGGGCGGTCCTGCACCTGTTCTGCCGGGCCACGTCCGGCGCCGACGGCGAAGCCATCGCCACCGCGGTGAAGCAGGCCCAGGCCGGTGACCACCAGGTCGTGTCCTTCGCCGTGCTCGGCCACAAGGCCGACCTCGGCTTCATGGCCCTCGGCCCCGACCTGTGGCAGCTGCGGGCGCTGCAGCGCGACCTGCAGGCGGCCGGCCTCGACGTCGTCGACTCCTACGTCTCGCTCACCGAGGTCTCGGAGTACGCCAAGGGCGTCCCCGACAAGGCCAAGCGCGAGCGCCTGTACCCGACGCTTCCTCCCCAGGGCATGTCGGTGCTGTGCTTCTATCCGATGTCGAAGCGCCGCAACGTGGGCCAGAACTGGTACACGCTGCCCTACGAGGAGCGCCTCGAGCTGATGTACGACCACGGCAAGAGCGGGCGGACCTTTGCCGGTCGAGTGCTGCAGCTGGTCACCGGCTCCACCGGCCTCGACGACTACGAGTGGGCCGTCACCCTCTTCGGCGTCCACCCCGACGACCTCAAGGCGTGCGTCCACACCATGCGCTTCGACGCCGGCTCGGCCCACTACGCCGACTTCGGTCCCTTCACCACCGGCCTGGTCGCCCCCCTCGACGAGGTGCTTCGCGGCGCCGGCATCGACTAGCCGGGCCCGCGCCCGAGCTACGACGCCGACCCGACGTCGCCGCCGAGGTAGGCGGCCTTCACCGCCTCGTCCTCGAGCAGCTCGCCGGCCGGCGCCGCCATCACCACTCGGCCGGTCTCGAGGACATAGGCCCGGTCGGCCCGCCGGAGTGCCTGAGCGGCGTTCTGCTCGACGAGCAGGACCGTGGTCCCCTGGCGGTTGATCTCCTCGATGATGGCGAAGATCTGGGCTACGAGCTTGGGAGCGAGCCCCATGGAGGGCTCGTCGAGGAGAAGGACCCTGGGCCCGGCCATGAGGGCTCGGCCGATGGCGACCATCTGCTGCTCCCCTCCCGAGAGGGTGCCGCCGGGCTGGCGGCGCCGTTCTGCGAGGCGGGGGAACAGCTCGAACACCCGCTCCAGGTTGCGAGCGAAAGCGGCCTTGCCACCCGCCCTGTGGTAAGCGCCCATCTCGAGGTTCTCCATCACGGTCATCCCCGGGAAGATGCCCCGGCCCTCGGGCGCCTGGGAGATGCCCATGGCGACGATCTTGTGGGCCGGCACCCCGACCAGCTCGTTGCCGTCGAAGCGGATCGATCCCCGGGTGACCGGGCGCAGACCGGAGATCGTCTTGAGCGTGGTGGTCTTCCCCGCTCCGTTGCCGCCGATGAGGGTGACGATCTCCCCCTCGTCGACCTCGAGCGAGACGCCCTTGAGCGCCTCGACCTTCCCGTAGTGCACGCGGACGTCACTGAGCTCAAGAAGCATCGGCCGGCACCCCCAGGTAGGCCTCGATGACCCGAGGGTCGGCCTGGATGTCGGCCGGCCGTCCCTCGGCGATCTTCTGGCCGAAGTCCAGCACGGCCACCCGGTGGCACGCCTCCATGACCAGGCCGACGTCGTGCTCGATGAGCACGACGGTCAGCCCGGAGCTGCGGATCCGGCGGATGAGCGCCACCAGGGCGACTTTCTCCTGAGGGTTCATCCCGGCGGCCGGTTCGTCCAGCAGCAGCACGCTCGGACCGGTCGCCATCGCCCGGGCGATCTCCAGCCGGCGCTGGTCGCCGTAGGGGAGGTTGCGGGCGAGGTCGCCCGCCCGGTGGCCGATGCCGAGATCGGTGAGCAGTCGCATCGCCTCCTCCCGCCCCGTGCGCTCCTCGCGGCGATGGCGGGGGAGCCCGAGCACGGCCCCGGGGACGCTGGTGCGGTGGCGGGCGTCGGTACCCACCATGACGTTGTCGAGCGCGGTCAGGTTCGGGAACAGCCGGATGTTCTGAAAGGTCCGGCTGACGCCGGAGACGGTGATGCGGTGCGGCTTGCGGCCGACGATGGCGCGGCCGTTCACGAGGATCGTTCCGCCGGTCGGTCGGAACACCCCGGTCACGCAGTTGAACAATGTCGTCTTGCCGGCTCCGTTGGGACCGATGATCCCGAAGATCTGTCCCGTCTCGACGGTGAGGGAGACGCGTTCCAGGGCCACCACCCCTCCGAAGGCCATCGTCACCTCGCGTAGGTCGAGCGCCACCTCGGTGGGCTCCGGCGCCCGCACCGCCAGGGGGATGACCGCTGCCTCGCCCCCTGACCCCTCCGACGCCGACTGTCGGGCCGGGGTGGACCCGTCGCTGGTGGGGTCGTCGGGCTGGTCGACCACGACCGGCGTGGCGCCCATCTTGTCGCCGAGCGTGGCGTCGGCCAGCTCGGCCGCCTGCTGACGGCTGGGCAGCAGGCCCTGGGGGCGGAACACCATGACCGCGACGAGCGTCAAGCCGAACAGCAGCACCCGGTACTCGGTGAAGGTGGCGACGTCGCCCCCGGTCACGGCGTTGAGCCACTGGGTGAGGGTCTCACCGGCGGCCACGTCGCGCAGGTACTCGGGCAGGAAGGCGACGACCAGACCACCGACCACCATGCCGGCGATCGACCCCATGCCGCCCACCACCACCGCCGAGAGGATGAGCACCGAGAAGAAGAACGGGAAGTTCTGGGGGCTGATGAAGCTGACCCGGCTGGCGAAGATCCACCCGGCGAGTCCAGCGGTGGAGGCGCCCATGGCGAAGGCCCACAGCTTCATCTTGAAGGTGGGCACCCCCATGGCCTCGGCCGCGTCCTCGTCCTCCCGGATCGCCGCCCAGGCCCGACCCACTCTGGAGCGGCCGAGACGCACGAAGATCACCACGGTGGCCACGGTGGCGGCGAGGGTCAGGTAGTAGTAGGGGAGCGGCCGGAAGCCGAACTCGACCCCCGCCACCGGCGACGGGTGGGGGATGCCGGTGATGCCCCGGGCCTCGCCCAGGGAGCCGCTGTTCTGAGCGACGATGCGGACGATCTCGCCGAACCCGAGGGTGACGATGGCCAGGTAGTCACCCCGCAGCCGCAGGGTCGGGGCGCCGAGGACGACACCGGCGACCATGGCCGCGGCGATGGCCACCGGGAGGGCGTCCCACGCCGTCCACCCGCCGCCGGTGGTGAGCAGCGCCGTGGTGTAGGCACCGACGGCGAAGAACGCCACGTAGCCGAGGTCGAGCAGCCCGGCCGCGCCGACGACGATGTTGAGGCCGAGGGCCAGCAGGATGTAGAGCCCGATCGGGGAGAACAGCGCGCTCTGCCAGAACGGCTCCAGCGTCGGGGGCACGGCCACGGCGACGCCCAGTGCCGCCAGTGCCGCCAGTGCCCTGGCCCATCTCGGCTGGCGCTGCCACCACCGGCCGAGTGCCGCCCCCGGCCGCTTCCATCCCCCGACAGGCAGTCGCCGGCTCATGCTCGGGCCTTGCCCAGGCTCTCGCCCAGCAACCCCGTGGGCCGGAACAGCAGCACGAGCACGAGCACGGTGAAGGCGAACACGTCCTTCCACTCGCCACCGAGCACGGTCGAGCCCCAGTTCTCCAGGAGCCCGAGCGACAGCCCGCCGACCAGCGCCCCCCGTATGTTGCCGATCCCTCCCAGCACGGCGGCGGTGAAGGCCTTGATGCCGGGGAGAAAGCCGATGTTGTAACGGGCCGCTTCGAAGAACACCCCGTAGAGCGTCCCCGCCGCCCCCGCCAGCAACCCGCCCAACAGGAACGTGAGCATCACCACCCGGTCGATGTCGACGCCCATCAGCGCCGCCGTCTCGGCGTCCTGGGCGGTCGCTCGGACGCCCCGACCCAGCCGGGACCGGTTGACGAAGCGGTCGAGGGCGACCATGAGGAGCAGGGCGGCCAACACCACCAGCACCTTGTCGGTGCGGATGTTGGCTCCGGCGACCTCGAAGAGCTGGCGCTTCTCCAGCACCCGGGGAAAGCCCAGCTCGTCACGGCCGTAGCGGGCGGCGAACAGCTCCTGGAGGAACAGCGACACGCCGATGGCGGTGATGAGGGCGGCCAGGCGGGGCGCGCCCCGGCGGCGCAGGGGCCGGTAGGCGACCCGCTCCATGGCCACGGCGGCGAGCCCCGAGGCCGCCATCGCCACCAGGGTCACCACCACGAGGGTGCCGACCAGCGCCGCGCCGGTGAGCGCCGGGTCGCCCGAGTCGATGCCGAGCCCGTGCATGGCGAACAAGCTGGCGAAGATCCCGATCATGAAGATCTCGGAGTGGGCGAAGTTGATCAGCCGCAACACCCCGTAGACCAGGGTGTAGCCGAGGGCGATGAGGGCGTAGATGGCGCCAAGGGTCAGCCCGTCGACGGTTTGGGGCCCGAACTGGTCAGCCAGGCACCGGAAGCACGAGTCGATGATGTCCTCCTCGTAGGGCGGGGGGCGCCCTGCGCCCCCCGCCCCGACCGATGGCTACTCAGCCGACGTTGACCGTCTCCAACGGGGCCAGCTTGCCGTCCTTCACCTGGAAGACGAAGAAGTCCCTCGAGGTGACGTTGCCGTTCTCGGCGAACTCGACGGTCTTGGACACGCCCTCGTAGTTCGTGAAGTCCTCTTCCAGCCAGCTCAGGAGGCTGGCCCGGTCGGTGTTCCCGGCCTTGATGCCTTCGATGAGGATGTTGGCGGCGTCGTAGCCCTCGGGTGAGTACAGGCCCGGCTCGCGGCCCAGCTGCTCACTGTGCTGCTGGAAGAACGCCCGAAGCTTCTCGTTCTCAGAGGTCGGGAAAGCCAGGTTGCACGGGCAGGTGAGCCGGGCACCCTCGGCGAACTGGGGACCGGCGGTGGCGATGAAGCCGGGGTCGAGCGATCCGTCCCCGCTGACGAAGGTGCCGGTGTAGCCGGCGTCGGTCAGCTGCTTCTTGAACCGGCCCGCCTCACTGTAGTACCCGCCGTAGAACACGACGTCGGCACCGGAGCTCACCACGGCGTTGACCGTGGCCGAGAAGTCCTGCGCCTCGGGGTCGAGGGTGAGCGGAGCGGGCGTGGCCGCCTTCACCCCCTGGTTGCCGGAGAGTGCGGCCACGTCATCGGTGAGGCCCTTGCCGTACTCGGTGTTGTCGTGGACGTAGGCCACCGACGCCGGCCGCACCGTCTGGGCCAGGTAGGTGGCGATGCCGTCGGCCTGGAGGGCGTCGTCGGCAATGACGCGGTGGAAGACCCGACCGCCGGACACGATGTTGGGCAGGTCCTTGTTGGTGGCAGAGGGGCTGACCATCACCAGCCCGGCGTCCTCGAAGGCGGGGATGACGGCTTTGGTCTCCCCCGAGAAGGCGGGACCGACCACGCCGATCACGTCGCCATCGGCGATGACCTGGTCCTTGACCGTGCCCGCCTGGGCCGGGTCGCCGGCGGTGTCGAACTCCTTGAGCACGATCGTCGGCCCCTCGCCCGCCGCGTTGGCGTTGTCGACGGCGAGCCTCACGCCGTCCCGGATGTTGATCCCGAGGTTGGCGCTGTCGCCGGTGAGGGCGCCCATGAATGCGATCGTCACGGTCTCGCCCTGGGCTCCCCCGCCCCCGCCGGCCGAGGTGCCCTCGTCCCCGCCGCCACAGCCCATGGCCACCAGGCCCAGGGCGCCGACCACGGCGAACAGCTTCCAACCCATCGCTCCGCGAGTCATGGTTCTCCTTCGTGAGCACCCGCCAGCGCCTCTCGCTGGCGGCGTGGGCCATGCTACGCAGGGCGTTCGTGCTTGCGCCGGACGGCGTTCGCCGGGGCGGGGCGGCCGGGGGCAGACTGGCCTGGTGGACGCCTCAGCAGTCCCCCACCTCCTCGACGCCCTGCGGGCCGAGCTGCACCGGCTCGAGCGGGTGGTGGTGGCGTTCAGCGGCGGGGCGGACTCCGCTTTGCTGGCGTGGATGGCGCACGACACCCTCGCCGAGGGTGCCGCCCTGGCGGTGACTGCGGTCTCGCCGTCGCTGGCTGCCGACGAGGAGCTCGACTGCGCCGCCCTGGCCGCGGAGTGGGGACTGCGGTGGCGCCCCGTCGCCACCGACGAGCTGGCCGACCCCGCCTACGTTGCGAACGACGGCCAGCGTTGCGCCCGTTGCAAGACCGCCCTGATGGCGGTGCTCGCTCCGATGGCCGAGGCCGAGGAGGCCACGGTCGTGCTCGGGGTCAACCTCGACGACCTCGGCGACCATCGCCCGGGCCAGGCGGTGGCGGCAGCGAGCGGCGCGGCGTTCCCCTTGGTCGATGCCGGCTTCACCAAGACCGACGTGCGGGCCGCCTCCCGCGTGCTCGGCCTGCGCACCTGGGACAAGCCGGCGGCCGCCTGCCTGGCGTCCCGGGTCCCCTACGGGACCCCGGTCACCCTCGGGGTGCTCACCGAGGTCGCCGCCGCCGAGTCAGCTCTGCGCCGGCTCGGCTTTCGCGAGCTCCGGGTGCGCCACTACGGCGACCTGGCCCGGGTGGAGCTGCCGGTCGCCGACTTCGAGGCGGCGCTCTCCCGGCGATCGGAGGTGGTGGCTGCGGTGCGATCAGCTGGGTACCGCTACGTCACCCTCGACCTCGACGGGCTCCGCTCGGGCAACCTCAACGCCGCCCTCGGGCTTGGCCGCGCGTGAAGCTGCTCACGCTGGTGGTGCTGCTCGTCGCCATCGCCGTGGTCGGTGCCGAGGTGGTCGTGCCTCCCCGAATGGAGGAGGCCATCAAGTCACGGGTGGCCGAGGGCGTGCCCGAGGCGGCGTCGGTGACCGCAGAGCTGGACTCGTTCCCGGTCGTGGGCCGAGGGCTGGTCACGGGCGAGGTGCAGCGCCTGGTGGTCACCATCGACGAGGTCGCCCGTCCCGAGGTCACGATCTCCTCGGTGGACATCGACGTCCGTGGCATCGAGATCTCCCGCCAGGCCCTCGTCGACCGGGAGCTCGACCTCGAGCGGGTCGACCGGGCGGCGCTGACCGCGATCGTCACCGAGGACGATCTGGAGGAGGCGTTCACCCGAGGAAACCTCGACCTCACCCTGCGCCCGGGCCGGGTGGAGGCGACCCTGGCAGGGCGGAGCGTCGGGTCCGACGTCACCGTCGCCGACGGCCGCGTCACCTTCGACCTCGGCCCCCTCCCGGACGCCAGCGTGGCCCTCCCCGGGCCCGAGCTGTTCCCGTGCCCACTCGACGGCGAGGTGGTTCAGGGCGCCCTGCGCCTGAGCTGCGTCCTCGAGCAGGTGCCCGACTACCTCCTGCGCCGCTTCGAAGCGTCGAGCTTGCTCACCAGCCCATCGAGCCCGGCCCGCCCTTGAACGGGCCCACCACCGCCGAGGTGACCCAGCCCCCGTAGAAGCCGCCGGGCTGGGGGGTGGCGAGCTCCTCGCCCACCCAGCACTCGTCCATCCGCCCGGCGTAGAAGGCGACGTGGTCGGCAAGAGCCTCGAAGCCCGAGCGCGGGACGGGGTAGCTCCAGGCGGCATCGGGCTCCACCCGGTCGCCGGCGGCGGCCGTCCAGTACTGGGCGAGGCCCTTGAACTCGCACAACGAGCGCAGGGCACTGGGCCGCAGCGACGCGGGGTCGACGTCGTCGGGCGGCAGGTAGTAGTTGGGCGGGTGGCTGGTCTCGAGCACCCGCAGCGCCCGGCGGGTGTCGGCGATGGTGACCCCGGCCAGCACCACTCGGATCCGCTCGTCCACGGGCTCGAGCACCGGGGGGCGGGGGTAGTCCCACACCGACTCCTGGCCGGGTTGGGGGGGGATGCGTCTCGGGCGCATGTGGGCAAGCATGGCACCGGTGGGTGAGGTCGACGACGGCATCGGCGAGCGCCTGGCCGACGCCGTGGAGGCGGCGCTGCCGGGCTGGGTGGAGCGGTCGGTACGGCTGCGCCTCATCGAGTGGGCCGGAAGCGCCGACCCCGAGGTGCTTCGGCGGGCGGGCGAGGCCGGGGCGCGGGCCGCCTCCGAGGTGGGCGGCGAGCTCCGGCGCCTGGTGGGGGCCGACGTCGACCAGCAGTGGACCAACCCGCTCAGCATCCTGCGCCGGGCGGTGCGCTACGCCACCGTCGTGCTGCACGACGCCGGCGTGCCGCCGATCGTGCGCGAAGCCTTCGACGAGCACCACTTCCCCGACGACGACTACGGCCTGGTCCCGCTCGCCTTCGCCGACATCGACCCGGCGCTGCACGACCTGGGCCTGGCGTGGGGCGCGGCCAAGGCCATGGCTCACCTGCATCGCCACCGGCCCTCCACTCCGGGGCCGGGCGCATGAGCAGGGAGCGGGTGCTCGCCTACGTCCCCGACCTGATCGACCGCTCCAGGGTCGGCGCTGCCGCCGACGTCACCTTCGTCGCCCGCCCGGTCGATCTGGGCAGCGCCACGGCCGGAGACGTCGTGGTGGTCGATCTCGGCCGTCCGGGGGTGCTAGAGGTGCTGCCCGAGGTGGTCGCCACCGGGGCCCGGGTGGTCGGCTTCGGCTCGCATGTCGAGCGCACGACCCTGGAGGCGGCGGCGGCGACCGGTTGCGAGGCCATGCCACGGTCGCAGTTCTTCCGTAGTGTCGCAGCGCTGCTCGCCCCCTGACCCGTCCTGGAGGACTCGTGCCCTTGCCCCCCCTGATCCCCCTCGAGCACTTCTTCGAGAACCCCGAGAAGGCCG
The DNA here is from genome assembly GCA_016781135.1 of Actinomycetota bacterium. GTDB lineage: Bacteria > Actinomycetota > Acidimicrobiia > Acidimicrobiales > CADCSY01 > JADDRA01. The sequence continues at coordinate 10,777 of JADDQY010000089.1, read as the reverse complement.
GGGCGAAGGTCAGCCCTGACGGGTCCAAGCTGTCGTACCTGGCCCCCGAGGCCGACCGGCTCAACGTCTGGGTGCGCAGCGTCGACGGCGACGACGACGTCTGCGTCACCCATGACCACACCCGGGGGATCCGCAGCTACTCCTGGAGCCGCGACGCCACCCGGATCCTCTACGTGCAGGACCAGGGCGGCAACGAGAACTTCCACGTCCATGCCGCCGACCTCGCCCGCCCCGACCAGGCCTCGGTCGACCTGACCCCGTTCGAGGGGGTGCGGGCGGGCATCGTCGACGTCCCCTACGACGACCCCGTCCAGGTGCTCGTGTCGTTGAACCGGCGCGACCCCCAGTGCTTCGACGTCCACCGCCTCGACCTGGGCACGGGCGAGCTCGAGCTGGTGGCCGAGAACCCGGGGAACATCGCAGGTTGGCACACCGACCCTGGCGGTGCGCTGCTGGCGGCCTCGGCCCAGACGGCTGCCGGCGACACCGAGATCCTGGCGAGGGCGACCGAGGACGAGCCGTTCCGTTCCCTCGCCATCTACGCCAACGAGGACGGCGGCAACGTCTACGGCTTCACCCCCGATGGCACCGCCCTCTGGGTCGGCTCCGCTCGGGACCGGGACCTCACTCGCCTGGTCCGCCTCGACCTGGCCACCGGCGAGGAGACCGAGGTCTACGCCCACCCCGAGGTCGACATCGGCGGGCCCATCCTGCGCAGCCGCACCGGCGAGCTGCTGGCGGTGGTCACGATGGTCGACCGCCTCGAGGTTGCCTTCTTCGACGACAGCTTCGAGCGCGGCTGGCGCCAGGCCGAGGCGCTGCACCACGGCGACGTCGCCGGGGTGTCGATGGACGACGAGGAGCGCCGCTGGGTGGTGTCGTTCGACGACGACCGGGAGCCGGGGGCGACGTTCCTGCTCGACACTCGAACCGGTGAGCACGAGTTCCTCTTCCGTCCCCGGCCCAAGCTCGACGCCGAGCACCTCGCTCCCATGCGCACCGTGCGCATCCCGTCGCGCGACGGCTACACCCTCCACGCCTGCCTCACCCTGCCGCTCGGCGTCGAGCCGAAGGACCTGCCCATGGTGCTGCTGGTCCACGGTGGCCCGTGGGCTCGCGACACCTGGGGCTACCACCCCGAGGCCCAGTTCCTGGCCAACCGGGGCTACGCCGTTCTGCAGGTGAACTACCGGGGCTCGACCGGGTTCGGCAAGAGGTTCATGCACGCCGCCGAGCACGAGTTCGCCGGGAAGATGCACGACGATCTCATCGACGCCGTCGAGTGGGCGGTGGCCGAGGGCATCGCCGATCGCGCTCGCATCGCCATCTACGGCGGCTCTTACGGCGGCTATGCCGCTCTGGTCGGGGTCACCTTCACCCCCGAGGTGTTCGCCGCCGCCATCGACTACGTGGGCCCGTCGAGTCTGGTCACCCTCGTACGCTCGTTCCCGCCCTACTGGCGGCCGTTCCTCCAGGGGTCGTGGTACCGCTTCGTGGGCGATCCCGGCACTGAAGAGGAGCCCAACGAGGAGGTGGTGGCCGACCTGTGGGCTCGCTCGCCCCTGGGTCGGGTCGACGCGATCCGCACCCCGCTCCTGGTCGCCCAGGGGGCGAACGACCCCCGGGTCACCAAGCGTGAGGCCGACCAGATCGTGGCCGCCCTCCACAACCGGGGCGTCGACGTCGAGTACCTGGTGAAAGACGACGAGGGCCACGGCTTCGCCAACCCCGAGAACCGGCTCGACCTCTACCGGGCCATGGAGCGCTTCCTCGCCGAGCACCTGGGAGGCCGCTCCGAGGCGTAGGCGAAGGTCCGCCAACGCTGGGGCGGGCGCAGCCGTCGCCGACGTGGCAGAGGTGGAGAAGCGAGGAGCTTCCGCCGGTACGCTCGGCATCACCCATGGGCACCGTGCTCAACGTGGTGCTGGCCCTGGCGGTCGGCTACCTCATCTTCAAGATCGGCTTCGCCGTACTCGGGTCCTTGGCCCGGCCCGTCCCCGCTCCTCCGCCGACCGGCGAGATGCGGCGGGTGAAGCTCACCTACCGGTGCTCGTCGTGCGGGATGGAGCTGCGGGTCCAGGCCGCGGTCTCCGAGGACCCCGCGCCGCCACGCCACTGCATGGACGAGATGGAGCTCGTCGTTCCCGCCGAGTGACCGGTCGTCCCCAGGTTGTGGACAAACCTGGGGAGAGTTACAGCGCTGTAATCCAACCGCTGGTTCGACGGCGAGGAGTCAGTGGTACTTCGTGGCCGTGATGAAGCCACCGGTGATGAGGGCGAGGCCGAGCAGGAGGTAGCGGTTGTCGGCGTCGCCCGGCAGGACCGCCAGGTAGTTGAGGACGATGATGGCGGCACCGCTGAGGAGGAACACGAACAGCAGCACCGGGACCCAGCGGGGGCTGACCTTTTGCTCCTTGCGGATCGGTGGGGTGTAGCGGTTCGACGGCCTGGCCCTCCGCTCGGTCGGGACCGTCCCCTTGGTCCCCGGGCTCTTCGTCGCCGGCGCGTTGGCCCGGGCCCTGGGCGTCGTGCGCCCGGTCGACGGCTGACGCCTGCTCGGTGCTCGCTTGCCCATGGGCCCAGAGCATACGGAGGGAGCGCCGCTCGTGCCCAGGGTAGGTTCGCACCGGTGGCCGGGGAGTTCGACGACATCCGCCAGCGCCTCGACGGCATCGCCGAGGAGCTGGCCGACCTGGCCATCATCCGCCTGCGGGAGTCGATCGAAGCCGGGGGCACCGAGCTTCCGGTCGACGAGAAACGCTTGGCCCGAGCTCGCCGCGCCATCGAGAAGGCCTCCCACCTCCTGGCCGACACCGACGACGGCTGACGCCCTCGTCGTCCTGTTCTTCGTGGCCTGGACGGGGGCGCTGAGCGAACCGACGGAGAAAGGCGAGTGGAGGGGGCCGGCGGACATCGGCGGTAGCGTCGGGCCGGTGGGACCCCGGGTGCTGATCGTCGACAACTACGACTCGTTCGTGTTCAACCTGGCGCAGTACCTGGGTGAGCTCGGCGCCACGCCGCTGGTACACCGCCACGACGCCCTCGACCTCGCCCGGGTCGACGAGCTGGCGCCCGACGCGGTGCTCGTGTCCCCCGGGCCCGGTCGTCCCGAGGACGCCGGGTCGTCCAACAAGGTCATCGGCCAACTGGCCGGACGGGTACCGGTGCTCGGCGTATGCCTGGGCCACCAGTGCATCGGCCAGCTCTACGGCGGCCGGGTGGTGCGGGCTCCTCAGGTGGTGCACGGCCGCACCTCGATGGTCCACCACGACGGACGGGGGGTGTTCACGGGCGTTCCCAACCCCTTCGAGGCCACCCGCTACCACTCCCTGGTCGTCGAGCGGGCCAGCCTCCCCCACGTGCTCGAGGTGAGCGCCGAGACCGACGACGGCGTGATCATGGGGCTGCGCCACCGGGAGCTCGACGTCGAAGGGGTGCAGTTCCACCCCGAGTCGATCCTCACCTCGTCGGGCCACGACCTGTTGGCCAACTTCCTCGGCCGAGCCGCTCCCGTCCCTGCGGAGGCCTGAAGGACCCGCTACTCGTCGGTGTCGACCGTCGAGCTCGTCGTGCGATCACGGAAGGTGAACGTGGTCGTCGAGCGCATGATGGTCGATGTGGTGGTGGGCGCGGCGGTCGTGGTCGTGGTGCTGGCCGTGGTCGTGGTGGCCGGGCCGGTGGACACCACGATCACCACCGTACTGCCCTCGGGGGCCTGAGCGCCGGGGCCTGGTTGGGTGGCGACCACCGTGCCCGCAGGCGCGTCGGCGTTCTGCTGGCGCACCTCGGTGCGGAAGCCCGCTCGGGTCAGGAGGTTGGTGGCGTCCGCCTGGCTGAGGTTGACCACCCCGGGCACGGCGACGGTGGCGGGGCCGCTCGACACCTGCACCACCACCCTCGACCCGGGGGCCACCATGCCCCCCTCCGTAGGGTTCTGGGAGATCACCAGGCCGGCTGCGACGTCGTCGCTCTCCTCGGTGCGCACGTCGGCCACGAGGCCCACGGTCTCGAGCCGTCCTCTGGCTTCGAGCTCGCGGAGCCCGACCACCCGGGGCACGGCGACCGGGGGGGCCCCGGAGCTGACGGTGATGGCGACGGCGTCGCCCTCCTGGAGCACGGTGCCTGCAGGGGGGTCCTGGGCGAAGACCTCTTCGACGGGGACGTCGGGGTTCTCCTCGGTCCGGACGCCGACCTCGAGGCCGGCGTCCTCGAGGATCGCTCGGGCCCGGCCCTGGGTCTCGCCCACGACGTCGGGCACGGCGACCTCGCCCCCGCCGTCGCTCACGCCGAGGTTGGTGGCGAGCAGGAACAACAGCCCGGCGAGGAGCGCCAGCATGGCCACCAGCACCACGATGAAGGCGGTGTTGGACCGCCGAGGCGGTGCCTCGACGTAGTGCTCCTCCTCCCGGCGCAGCACCTGGGTCGCCCCGGTCCCGACGGCAGCGGCGGGCACCGCCCGGGTGGCGCCAGGGTCGGCCACCGGCGGGAGGATCGCCCGGGTCTGGTCGACGGCCACGGGGGCGATGACGGCGGTGGCCGCCGACACCGGGCTGCCCTGGCGGAAGCGGCGCAGATCGCTGCGCAAGTCTTCGGCGGAGGCGTAGCGCTCGGCTGTGTCCTTTGCCATCGCCTGCAGAACGATCGCTTCGAGGGCTCCCGGGATGCGTGGGTTGCGGGACCGGGGCGCCTGGGGCGTCTCCTGCACGTGCTTGTAGGCCACCGCCACCGGGCTGTCACCAGTGAAGGGCGGGCGGCCGGTGAGCATCTCGTAGAGCACCACCCCCAGCGAGTAGACGTCGCTGCGAGGGTCGACGGCCTCGCCCCGGGCCTGCTCCGGGGAGAAGTAGGTGGCAGTGCCCATCACCGTGCCCGCCTGGGTGAGGTTCTCCTGGTTCGACACCGCGCGGGCGATGCCGAAGTCGGCCACCTTGACCTGCTCGGTGGGGGAGATGATCACGTTTCCGGGCTTGACGTCTCGGTGGACGACGCCGTTGCGGTGGGCGAAGCCGAGTGCGGCGGCGATGTCGGCGGCGATGTCGGCGGCCAGTTCGGGCTCTATGCGGCCTTCGTCGCGGATCACCTGGGCCAGGCTTCGGCCCTCCACGTACTCCATGACGATGAAGTAGGTCCCCCCCTCCTCACCCCAGTCGTAGACCGAGACGATGTTGGGGTGGCTGAGGTTGGCAGCAGCCTGGGCCTCCCGCCGGAACCGTTGCACGAAGGTGGGATCGGTGGCGAACTCGGGGAACAGGACCTTGACGGCCACCGGGCGGTCGAGCAGGGAGTCGCGAGCGAGGAACACGTCGGCCATCCCGCCCCGGGCGATGCGGCGGTGCAGCTCGTAGCGGGCGTTGAACACCCGCTGTTCCTGGTCGGGCATGGCGACTCAGACTACGCCGTCGCCTCGAGCGCGGTGCCCAGGACCGCCTGGGCGATGGGAGCCGCGACCCTGCCGCCGGTCTGCTCGCTCGCCCCGGGCTGGGCCTCGACGATCACGGCCACCGCTACCCGAGGGGCCTCGGCGGGGGCGAAGCCGATGATCCAGGCGTGGGAGAGGCCGTTGCCCAGCTGGGCGGTCCCGGTCTTGCCCGCGGTGGTCACACCGGGTACGGCCAGGCGGGTGGCCGTGCCCTGCTCCACCACCTCGACCATGGCGTCGCGTACGGTGGTCGCCACCTCAGGGCTGGTCGCCCGAGTCCACGCCGACGGCTCCCACCGCCGCACGACCTGGCCCTCCTGGTCGCGGATCTCGTCCATGACGTGGGGGGTGACGACCTTGCCGCCGCTAGCCACGCCGGCCGCCACCAAAGCCATCTGCAGCGGCGTGGCCCGGATCGCGTTCTGCCCGATGGCGGTCATGGCCAGCACCGGGGTGTTTCCCTCGAACGACCCGGCGTCGCCGATCGGTGAAGGTGCCACCCCCGGGAGGTCGAGGGGCGGCACCTGGTTGAAGCCGAAGTCCTCGGCCTGGGCGACGAGGTCCTCTGGCCCGACGTCCACCCCCATCTGGGCGAACGCGGTGTTGCAGGACACCCGGAGGATGTCGAACAGCGTGCCCCCGCAGACGCTGCCCCCGAAGTTGTTGATGGGGTTGCGGGTGAGCGGCGGGACGTACGCCGAGCTGCTGGGGTAGACCGGAGACTGCACGCTGACCATGCCCTTGGAGAGCCCGGCCGAGGCGGTCACCACCTTGAACGTCGAGCCCGGGAAGTAGGTCTCCCGGAAGCTGCGGGCGAGCATGGGGTTGGCCTGGTTCGCCAACAGCTCGGTCCGGGCCTGTTGTGCGGCGTCGATGTCGACCGACGAGATGACCGTGGGGTCGTAGCTGGGGAAGCTCCACAGGGCGAGGACGGCGCCGGTGCGAGGGTCGAGCGCCACCACCGAGCCGGGTCGATCGCCCAGGCTGTCGCGAGCCACCCGCTGCACCTCGGTGGGGATGGTGAGGCGTACATCACCGACCTGCGACTCGCCCAGGAGCAGCTCTCCGAAGTCGTCGGCCGAGGTGGCGTCGGCACGCCCGGCCAGGGCGTCGTTGTAGGTGCGCTCGACCCCGTCGGCACCGGCAATGAACGAGAAGTAGCCGGTCACGTGCCCGAACAGCTCGCCCTCGGGGTACTCCCGGCGTCGCTCGAACTGGCCACCCTCGGTGGGCACCGAGCGGGCGAGCACGGTGCCGTCGGCGGCGAGAATCTGGCCCCGGGGCTGGTTGAAGTCACGGACGATGGCCCGGGTGTTGTTGGGGTTGTCGTTGTAGGCGTCGGCCCGAAGGACCTGGATGACGTTGAGCTGGACGAACAGAGCGCCGTAGAGCACCAGCAGGGCGACGCCCAGCCGGCGGATCTGGCGGTTCACGGTCCTCCGTCGGACGACAGCGACACGGGTCGGCCGGGGGTCTCGATGCCGGCGTTGTCGTCGGAGATGCGGATGAGCAGGGCGAGCAGGACGTAGTTGGCGATGAGCGACGACCCGCCGTAGGAGACGAAGGGCAAGGTGATGCCGGTGAGCGGCACGAGGCGGATGACGCCGCCGATGATGATGAACGACTGGATGCCGAGGATGGCGGTGAGCCCGGCCGCCAGCAGCTTGTTGAACGGGACCTGGGCCCGAAGAGCGATACGCAGGCCGGTCCCGATCATGAGGATGTAGGTGATGAGCACGGCGGCGGCACCCAGCAGCCCCAGCTCCTCACCGATGGCAGCAAAGATGAAGTCGGTCTCGGCAAGGGGGATGCGATCGGGGCTGCCCAGCCCAGGCCCGGTGCCGGCCACCCCTCCCCAGGCCAGGGCGAAGGTGGCCTGGACCACCTGGAAGCCCTGCCCGGACACGTCCACCCAGGGGTCGAACCACAGCGAGATGCGGTTCTGGACGTGGCTGAACACGCTCCAGGCGGCGAAGGCCCCGGCGGCGAACAGGACGCCGCTCACGACCAGGTACGAGGCCCGCTCGGTGGCCACCCACAGCATGACCACGAACAGGGCGAAGAACAGCAGCGACGATCCGAGGTCGCGCTGCGCGGTCATGACCACCAGGGAGGCGGCCCAGGCCAGCAGCACGGGCCCGAAGTGGCGGAGCTCGGGAAGGGTGAGTGGGCCGAAGCGCTTGGCGGCCATACCCAGCAGCTCCCGCTTCTCCACCAGGTACGAGGCGAAGAAGATGGCGAGGATGATCTTGGCGAACTCGCCGGGCTGGAAGCTGACGGGACCGACCCCCACCCAGATGCGGGCGCCGTTGACGGTCTTGCCGACAATCGGCAGGAGCGGCATGAGCAGCAGCCCGACACCGACCAGCATGAAGGTGTACCGGTAACGCTCGAGGTCGCGGGTGCGACGGACCACGACCAGGGTGGCGACGAAGGCGATGACGCCCACCGCCGTCCAGGTGGCCTGGAGGGCGGCAAGGTTCTCGTCGAGGCGGGCGATCCACACGTAGCCGAGGCCGTTGAGCAACCCGGCCAGGGGCAGCAGCACGCCGTCGCCGGCGGGGGCGAGCCGGCGGGTGGCCAGATGGGCACCGACGAGCAGGGCCAGGACGACACCGAGGAACGGCCCGATGTCACCGGGAAGGTCGGCGGTCGTACCAAGGCTCGCCAGGGTGTAGATGGCCGCGGTGATGGTCGCGCCGAGCACGACCAGGCCGAGCTCGGTATTGCGCCGCCGCTCGGTGATCACCGGGTGCTCGTCGGGGTCGGGGTGGTGGTCGAGGTTCCCGTCGTGGTCGAGGTGGTCGACGACGTGGTCGTTGTGGTGGTGGTGCGACGGCGCTCGGCGTCGGCCTGCTCCTGGAGGCTGTCGACGTAGCGGCGCGCCTCGATGAGGGAGGACTCCTCCTTGCCGGCGGCGATCGCGGCCCGCCGGGAGGGGGGAACCTCGTCGAGCGCCAGGTCGGTGCGCTCGGCCAGGTCCGGCTGGATCCACAGCAGCCCTCCGGGACGGCCCCGGAAGATGGCCACCTGCTCGTCGTCGAAGCCCACGTAGTACGTGCTCCGGGCGAACCACACCACTGCGGCCACGGCACCTCCCAGCACCAGCAGGACGCTGCACACGAACAGCACGGAACGCCAGGTCAGCCGGGAACCGGACCGAGGTGGCGGGGCGCCGGCGCTGCCCGGGCCCGACCCCGTCGCCCCCACCGCCGCCTCGCTCGGTGCCGGGAGCAACGTCCCGGTCAGCGAGGTCGACAGGGTCGGGGGGAACGCGCCGGCGCCCATGGCCGTGGCCGTCGCCACCGCCGATCGGCCCGCTTCCCGGTGGTGGTCGTCGTCGATCACGTCGACCACCACGACGCTGATGTTGTCCCGCCCACCACCCCGGTTGGCCAGCGCCACGAGCTCGCGGGCGGCGTCGTCGGGGTCGGCCAGGCGGCGCAGCACCGAGGCGATGCGGTCGTCGTCGACCTCGTTGAACAGCCCGTCGCTGCACAACAAGAAGCGGTCGCCGCGGTTGGGGATGATCTCCCACGAGTCGACCTCGACCTCGGGCTCGTTGCCCAGGACACGGGTGAGGATGTTGCGCTGCGGGTGGCTCCGAGCCTCGTCGGGGGAGAGCCGGCCCTCACGCACCAGATCCTCGACCAGGCTGTGGTCGTCGGTGATCTGGTCGAGGTCGCCGTCGTGCAATTGGTAGACCCTCGAGTCGCCCACGTTGGCCACCAAGATCCGGTCGTCGTCGGAGGCCGCTCCGTGCACCAGGGCCACGACGCACATCGTCGTGCCCATGCCCCGCAGGTCGGGCTCGGCTTCGGCTCGCTCCCATACCGCTCGATTGGCCTGCTGAACGACCTCGACCAGTTCCCGCCGGGAGGTGGCGGAGGCCTCCTGGAGGGATTCGACGGCGACCTGGCTGGCGATCTCGCCGGCGGCGTGGCCACCCATGCCGTCGGCGACGGCGAACACCGGCTCGGCCATCAGGACGGCGTCCTGGTTGCTGGCCCGCACCTGGCCGGTGTCGGTCGCTGCTCCCGCCCGCAACGAGGTCAACTCGTCAGCTCCATGACGGTCGAGCCGATCTTGAGCCGGTCGCCCCGCTTCATCGCCACCGGAGCCGAGACCTTCTGGGTGTTGAGGAAGGTGCCGTTGGTGGAGCCGAGGTCCTCGACGTAGAAGACCCCGTCCCGACGGAAGATGCGGGCATGAAGCTGGGAGACGTAGCTGTCGTCGAGGGTTACCTGGCATCCGGCGGCCCGGCCCACCGTGAGCTCTTCGCCCAGCCCGTACGTGCGACCCCTGAGCTCGGACGGCTCCACGACGGCCAGCTTGGTCGAAGATCTGGTGTCCCGGGGGGCAGCGGTCCGAGCCGCCCGCTCGGCAGCTCCCGGTGCGCCAACCATCGACGGGGGCTGCATCTCCGCCCACACCGCCCGCAGGACCCGGAGGAAGAACAGGTAGAGCAGCGCGAGGGCGCAGAGCTTGAGGATGGTCAGAAGAGACTCGGGCACGTCGGGCTAGGAAGCTTCGAAGCGGAGCTGGACGTCGCCGACGGAGACGGCGTCACCGTCTTTGAGCCTGCGCTCGGTGACCGTGGCTCCGTTCACCCGGGTGCCGTTGGTGGAGCCCAGGTCGACGAGGGCCCAGCCGTCTCCTGCCGGACGTAGCTCCGCGTGGCGCCGGCTGACGCTGGAGTCGGCCAGGTGCACGGTGCAGTCGGGGGACCGCCCAATGGTGGCAACAGCGTCGGCCAGGGCGATGCGCGTCCCGTCGGGGAGCAGCAAGGAGCCTCCGGCAGTACCGGCCACGCCCTCCTTGAAGCGGGCCGACAGGCTGAACGATCCGGGGCCGAGCTCAGGGTCGACCTCGAGGTGCACCTCGACGGGGCCCATGAACACGTAGCCCTCTTCGCGGGCGTGGTCGCGAGCGGCGTCGGCCAGCGACTGCGACAGGCTGTCGCCGATCTCGGCGAACTGGGTGTTGTCCTCGGGGCCGACGGTGACGGTGAAGTCGTTGGGGGCGGCCATCGCACCCTGCACGTTGACCGTCCGCTGGTGGTCCATCTCCCGCACGAGGCGCCGGCCGAGCTCGACGGGGCGGAGAGAGCTCTTGAAGGCGCGAGCGAAAGCCCCTTCGACCAGCCGCTCGAGGCGCCGCTCGAAGCCTTTCAGTCCCACGGCGGGAGTGTACCCAGCCCCCTTTCTCGGAAGAACGGTACGACGGCCTGCGGCTACCCTGGCGGGCTGGCACTCGGGCGAGTGGCGGAATTGGCAGACGCGCAGGATTCAGGTTCCTGTGTCCGAAAGGACGTGGGGGTTCAAGTCCCCCCTCGCCCACCCCTCCTGAGCTGGGCTT
>JADDQY010000122.1 GCA_016781135.1 Actinomycetota bacterium | reverse complement strand
GTTCGCGGAGTTTTCGCGGAGTACGGCAGCGCTCCTTCGGTCGGAGGTGCCCTGGAGCGAGATGGAGGGCTGGTGTCCAGAAGTGTTCCGCCGGGGCGGCGATGTCAATTTCGATCTATAGCCTCGACGTCAGGAGTCGCGGCCAGATCAAGCGGATTCCTACGGAACCGGCATGAGCAACTGCGTACGCACCGCCTCCACGTCCTCGTCGGCGAACCGGGACGCCGAGGCGAGGACCAACCCGGCTGCCAGCGAGAACGGCACCATGACCAGCACGAGCGTTCCGTCGGCGGGGCGGCGCCGAGGGCGAACGCGGCCAGGTCGTGGGTGCAAGGAGGTGCGGCGATCCCCGCAGCGACCAGTTAAGGACGAGCCCAGCGCTTCGGAGCGCGTCGGCGACCACCGGGCGGTCGATGTCGAGCCGGGCGGCCAGGGAGACCTCGGCGTTGTCTGGTGGGGTGCCCTGGATTCCGCAGGCTCCGACGACGTCGAGCAGCTCCGTCGGCGGCCGGCGCTGGTCGAGGAACATCGCCGCCGCCCGGAAGGCGAGGATCTGCTCCCTGCCGAGGGTCCGCTCGACGACGTGGCATTCCTTCCCGCGAGGGGCGTTGGCGCCCGAACCTAAGCGTGCGAGCGCCTTGCCGCAGGCATCTCCGCTGATGGTTGTGCTGTCATGGATCGGTGGCCGGCCAGCGCACCAACCTGGCGCTTCTCGTGCTCATGGTCGGCGCTTTCACCAGCGGCATGCTGATGTGGCTCGTCGGGTCGGGGTGGGGCTGGTGGCCGACGGCCGCACACGGCGTGGTCGGCATCGCCATCGTCGCCGTGGCACCCTGGAAGTCGGTTGTGGCCCGCCGCGGGATCCGCCGCCGGGGGGTGGCGGCGGCAGTTCCCGCCCTGGGGCTGGCGTCGCTGGTCTTGCTGGCGCTGATCACTGGCTTCGTGCATCGTGCCGGCGGACGCGATGTGGGATCGGTGCTGGTGATGCAAGTCCATGTCGGTGCTGCGCTGGCGGCCCTTCCGCTCGCGCTCTGGCACGTGGTCTCCCGCCCTGTACGGCCCCGTGCAGCCGACCTCGGACGGCGCGCCCTGCTGCAGGGCGCAGTGCTGGCCGGCGGGTCCGGCGCCCTCACGATCGCCCTGCCCCAGGCCGGTCGTGGACCGGCTCGCTCGCTCGAGCGGGGATCGTTTCAACCGGCGGCGATGCCGGTCACGCAGTGGCTCTGGGACGACGTCCCCGTCATCGACGGCGAGGGATGGCGGCTCCACGTCGGCGACCGGCGGTGGTCGCGGGAAGAGCTGGAGCGCCTGGTGGACACCGAGCTCGTCGCCACCCTCGACTGCACGGGTGGCTGGTTCGCCCATCAGCGGTGGGCCGGGGTCCCTCTCGATCGCCTCTTGGCGGCTGCCGACATGTCAGTGGCTCGCAGCATCGAGGTGCGCTCGGCGACGGGCTACCGCCGCCGGTTCCCCGCCCGGGATGCCCCGACGCTGGTCCTCGCCACTCAGCTCGGGGGCGAGCCCCTGTCAGCCGGACACGGCTTCCCCGCCCGTCTGGTGGCGCCGAACCGGCGGGGGTTCTGGTGGGTGAAGTGGGTGACCGAGATCGCCGTCGATGACGAGCCCTGGTGGTGGCAACCGCCGTTCCCGCTCTCGTGAATCAGAAAGCCCGTTGCCCAGGAACCCCGAACCGAGGTCCTGATGAAGGAAGCGCTGTCCGTTCTTCCATGTCGCTCGTTTGCCTCACCGTCGTGAATCGGCTTCTTTCTCGATTGCGGTGGCCAGCCGAATCTGCTCCATGCTCGGCTACCCTCCCTCTCGGCCGCGGGAAAGGGAAGGAATCAGTGGCACAGGAAGTACAAGTGGTGATCACTTGCACGAGGACGAGACCGAGGGGGTCGAGACCGTCAAGTTCGGATTCGACGGTTACGACTACGAGATAGACGTGTGCGCCGAGCACGGCGAGCAGGTCCAGGATCAGCTGCAGGATTTGATCAGCCACACCCGCCGGGCAGGGGTGGCCGTGGGGGTCGGCGATCGACGGCTTCCCGACCGAGGGCCGAGCGCAGCGCCCAGTCCGGGCCGACACCGGGGCGTCGGAGCGCGAGCGGCTGAAGGACATCCGGGAGTGGGCGAGGAGCCACGGGCATCCAGACGTGCGGTCTCGGGGACGGATTCCGCGGGCGGTCGTCGAGGAGTACGACGCGGCACACGGCAAGTAGCCGCCTTCGTCTCGCCGTCCTTGCGAGCCGCGCCGTCCGGCTCCAGAAGGAACAGCAGGGTCTTTCCGAGGCGAGCGCTGTCGCCACACCATCGAAGACTGACAGGAGATCACGACGGTTGCCATTCGAGGATGTCGATGACATCGTGCAAGACCTCGTCGACGCCCAGCGCCCTTGCGAAGGGACTGGCGTCATGCCCGACGTGGAGGCAAGAGCAAGCCGGGCGCTTGAGACAGCCCTATCAATCGCGTCGGGGACGCTGACTGAGACGCGGGAGGACGGAGCCGCCGCGACTTGGGCGAGCCGTGCATCAGGGAGCAACGGCTCGTGAACGAACTTGCTCAGGCGCCCCCCGGCGGGCCACCCAGCGTTATCTCGCGCTCAAGT
>JADDQY010000114.1 GCA_016781135.1 Actinomycetota bacterium | reverse complement strand
GACGAGCCTCCGCCTCCGCCTCCGCCTCCGCCTCCGCCTCCGCCTCCGCCAACAGCACCAGCACCGACCGTGATCTCCGTCGCCCCGCCACGCACCTTCGCCACCATCACGACCACGACGCTGCCGCCTACCACCACCACCAGCCAGCAGCCGTACGAGCCGCCTCCGGATCCCACGACGGCCACCCCGCAGCGGATCGTGCCCCGCAACGGCCGACCGGAACGGGAGCGCACGAAGACCACGGCGAGGCGGACCACAGCGACGACGACGTCCTCCTCGTCGGAGGGGAGTTCGGGGACCGTCCCCGTTCGCAACCGCTGATCCGGACGGACCGGCCGTCGGGATGACAGCCGGCCTCAGGAGCCGCCCGGAGACGCCAGGCGGCGGCCGGCGAGGGCGCCGAGCACCGCGCCGTAGACGACGTGGGCGGCGATCATCGTGCGTCGCCGACCGCTCCGATCGTCGTCAGCATCGGGCAGGGCGCCTAGGGCGGGGATCCAACCCTTGTAGCTGGCTGCCCACACCCCCAGCCCGAATGCCACCCCCTGGACGGTGGCCGGGAGCGGCAGGTGCAGGACCCGATGGGTGAGGGCGAACACCGCTCCCCCGCCGGCACCGAAGGCGACGTGAGCCAATGATGCGGCGAGGTCCTGAACCCCCTCGGACGTGTCCTGCTCGCCTGCGAGGCCGAGCACGGTGCGTACGACGCGCTTCGGAGGCTGCTCGCCCATGTCTCCCCGCTCGCCGGCCACCAACATGGGGACGCTCATCGCCGCAGTGGCGACGACCCCCGCGCCGGCCCCGGCAAGGGCCGTGCCGGCCACCGTCGCGCTCGACGTCACTGGACCATCACCGCTCTCCCCTGCTCGCCGGCGCCGTCGTTGCCGCTTGTACCCCAACCTGGCGGGGGATGCGCCCAAGAGGGCGGGTACCGTCGAGGCCAACCGTGAAGGGTGGTCATGGGCATTCCTTTCAACGCCTCACCGCGTTCCAGCCTGGGCATCGAGATGGAGCTCGAGCTCGTCGACGTCTCGAGCCGCGAGCTGCACAGTGGCGCCTCGGGTCTGCTCGAGATCATGGGCAAGGGCCACGCCGGAGGTGAGCACCCCAAGGCCAAGCACGAGCTGTTCGAGTCCACGGTTGAGATCATCACCGGCGTGTGCACGACGGTCGCTGAAGCTCGCCACGACCTGGCCGCCACCCTGGCCGAGCTGCAAGAGCTCACCGACGCTCGCGGTCTGGCCCTGATGTGCTCAGGAACCCACCCCTTCACCCACTGGGACACCCAGCGGGTGAGCCCCAACCCCCGCTACCACCAGCTCGTGGGCGAGATGCAGTGGCTGGCTCGGCGCCTGCAGATCTTCGGCATCCACGTGCACGTCGGCGTGCGCTCGGCGGAGAAGGTCATCGCCATCGCCAACGGCTTGGTGGCCTACCTTCCTCATCTGTTGGCGCTGTCGGCGTCCAGCCCCTACTGGATGGGCCGGGACACGGGCCTGGCCTCGTCCCGCTCCAAGGTATTCGAGTCGTTGCCCATGGCTGGGCTGCCTCACCAGCTCGCCGGGTGGCCGGAGTTCGAGCAGTTCATGAGGACCCTCCAGCGCTCCAAGGCCATCACCTCCATCAGGGAGGTGTGGTGGGATATCCGCCCGCACCCAGACTTCGGTACGGTGGAGGTCCGGGTGTGCGATGGGCTGCCCCGCCTCGGCGAGGTCGCCGGCGTGGCGGCACTGGTCCAGTGCCTGGTCGAGCGGATGGACAGCTGGCTCGACCAGGGCGCCTCGTTGGAGGTCCCCAAGGCGTGGATCGCCCGGGAGAACAAGTGGAAGGCAGCGCGCTACGGCATGGATGCGGAGATCATCGTCGACGAGGAGGGCACGCTGCGGCCGCTGCGTGACGAGCTCGCGGAGCTGGTGGAGGCGCTGGCGCCCGTCGGTGCCGGCCTTGGCTGCGCCGACGAGCTCGCCAACGTGCACGCCATGGTGGAGCAGGGCCCGAGCTACGCCCGCCAACGCTCGCTCGTCGCCGCTGGACGGAGCCTGCCCGACGTGGTCGACGCCTTGATCGAAGAGCTCCGCACCGACTTGCCAGTATGGGGGAAGCGCTGAGGATGGGGTCGATCGACGTCCCGCTCGTCGCCATCCCCACGTCGCAGCTGGCGGCCGGGCGCATCCAGGGGTGGGCGGCGGGCGCCCATGCCGTTGCCGACACCTACGTGGCCGCCCTCCGGCGTGCCGGTGCCCGCCCCGTCCTCCTCACCGCCCCCGAGCCCGACCCGGCGCCCGAGGTGCTGGCGCCCTTCGCCGGCCTGGTGCTGGCCGGGGGCGGCGATCTCGATCCCTACCACTACGCGTCCTGGCAGGACGAGCGGGTCTACGGCGTGGAGCGCGAACGCGACGACCTCGAGCTGGCGCTCGTCGCGGCTGCCGTCGACGCCGGGATCCCCATCCTCGCCATCTGCCGCGGAGCCCAGGTCGTCAACGTGGCGTTCGGGGGCAGCCTCCACCAGCACCTCCCGGGCGCTCTCGGTCGCAGCGCTCACGGCGACCCGACCTCGGGGGTCCTCGTGACCCACGGTGTGCAGGTGGCGCCGGGCAGCCGTCTGGCCACGGCAGTGGGCACCGAACGCCTCGGTTCGTGCACCTCGATCCACCACCAGGGGATCGACCGGGTGGGCCGAGGCCTGGTGCCCGTGGGCTGGAGCGACGACGGGTTGGTGGAGGCCCTCGAAGCGCCCGAGGCCCCGGGCTGGCTCGTGGCCGTCCAGTGGCACCCGGAGATCACCGCCGCCAGCGACCACGAGCAGCAGGCGGTGTTCAACGCCTTTGTCCACGAAGCCCGGCGCTGCGCCGCGTTGGTGTAGGAAGGGTCGATGGCAGCTGACGAGGTGAACGTCGATCACGCCGTGGCCATGGCCTTCGTCCGCCGGGTGTCGCCCCCCGATGAGCCATCGGTGCAGGTGGAGGGCGACGCGCTGATGGTCGACAGCTGGTGGCCGGCGGCATTGTGGCTGGGCCCCACCACGTGTCTGGTCCGCCGCGACGAGTGCCCCCGCCCGACGCTGCCGATCGCTCTGGAGGCGGCGCTGGGGGAGGTGGGGCTCGCCGAGGTCGACGTCGGCCTGGACGCTCCCATCGAGGCCATCAGCGTCGGGCGCCTGGGCGTGCTGGGAGCCGACTGGCAGGTGTGGTCCAGCGACGTCGAGGTCGCCGGAGCGGCCATCGCCACCGCCGTCTCAGGCTGATCCCGGCGCCCCCGCGCCGGCCCCGGAGCAGCGAGGTCCGAACCGGTAGCCTCCCCCGCATGGGCGAGCATCTCCAGGCTGGTGCTCCGGGCCAGTTCGTCGACCCGATCCCGGTCGCGCCCGGAGCCATCGCCCCTGACGCCGGCCTGCGCCGCGACATCCGCTTCCTCGGGCGGCTGTTGGGCGAGTCGCTCGTGCGCCAGGAGGGGCCGGAGCTGCTTGAGCTGGTCGAGCGAGTCCGGGCCCTCACCAAGGCGGCGAGGCGCTCGCCGTCACCCAGCGCCACCGCCGAGCTCGACGAGCTGCTGAACGACCTGCCCCTTCCCACCGCCACTCAGTTGGTCCGGGCGTTCTCGGCCTACTTCCACCTGGCCAACATCGCCGAGCAGGTGCATCGAGCCGACGAACGGGCGATTCGACCCGAAGGCGGAGGACGTCTGCGCACGACGGTCAGCGACATCGAACGGACGGGAGTCGCTCGCGACGAGCTCGACGGGGTCCTCCAGCGCCTCGAGCTGCGACCCGTCCTCACCGCCCATCCGACCGAGTCGGTCCGGCGCTCGGTGCTGACCAAGCGGCGTCAAATCGCCGAGCTGCTCGAGCAGCGGGCCGATGAGCGTGCGTCCGAGGACGACATCGAGCGGGCCGAGCGGCGCATTGCCGAGCTCATCGACCTGATCTGGCAGACCGACGAGCTGCGCCGGGAGCGCCCGACCCCCCTGGATGAGGCCAATTCGGTGCTCTACTACCTCGACCACCTGTTCAGCGACGTCGTCCCCGAGCTGCTCGACGACCTGGCCGCCCAACTCGGGCGGCTGGACGTCGAGCTCCCTCCCCGGGCCCGACCGCTTCGCTTCGGTACCTGGGTCGGTGGCGACCGCGACGGCAACCCGGGCGTGAGCCCCGAAGTGACCCTCGAGGTGCTCCGCCGCCAACACGACGTGGCCTTGGGAAAGCTGATCGCGGCGGTGGAGGAGCTGGTGACCGAGCTGAGCACCTCGACGTTGATGGTCGGCGTCTCACCGGAGCTGGCCAAGAGCATCGCCGCCGACAGCCAGGTCCTCCCCGAGGTGCACGCCCGCTACCAGCGGCTCAACGCCGAGGAGCCCTACCGGCTGAAGTGCTCCTACATCCGCGAGCGCCTGGTCAACACCCAAAGCCGCCTCGCCGACAGGTCGCCCCGTCGCCCCGGCCTGGACTACGGCCAGACGAGCGAGCTGCTCGACGACCTCGAGGTCATGCGCTCGTCGCTGCTCGAGCACCGGGGCGAGCTGCTCGCCCGGGGTCCGCTCGACCGGGTGCTGCGGGTGGCGGCGGCGTTCGGCCTGTCGTTGGCCACCATGGACATCCGCGAGCACGCCGAGCAGCACCACCACACCCTCGCCCCGCTGTTCGACCGCCTCGGCGAGCTGGCCGTGCCCTATCGGGACCTCGATCGTGACCAGCGCCACCGGCTGCTGTCGGCCGAGCTCGCCGGTCCTCGACCGCTCACGTCCCCAGCCCTGCGCCTGTCCGACGGCGCCATGGCCACCCTCCGGTTGTTCACCACCATCCGCCACGCCCTCGACGTGTTCGGGGACGAGGTGATCGAGAGCTACATCGTGTCGATGACGCGAGGGCCCGACGACATCCTCGCCGCCGCCGTCCTGGCCCGGGAGGCCGGGCTCGTCGACCTGCGGGCAGGGGTCGCCCGCCTGGGCTTCGTGCCACTGCTCGAGACCATCGAGGAGCTTCAGGGGGCCGAGCAGATGCTCGACGATCTCCTCGAGGACAAGTCCTACCGGCACCTGGTCGCGTTGCGGGGCGACATCCAGGAGGTGATGCTCGGCTACTCCGATTCCAACAAGGACGCCGGCATCACCACGTCCCTCTGGGAGATCCACCGGGCGCAGCGGGCCCTGCGGGACTGCGCTCATCGCCACGGCGTGGTGCTGCGCCTGTTCCACGGGCGAGGCGGCACCGTCGGACGAGGAGGTGGGCCAACGGGTGAGGCGATCTTGGCTCAGCCCTACGGCACCCTCGAGGGGCCCATCAAGATCACCGAGCAGGGTGAGGTCGTGTCCGACAAGTTCGGCCTGCCGACGCTCGCTCGGGCCAACCTCGAGCTCACCCTGGCGGCCACGCTGGAAGCCTCGTTGCTCCACCGCGAGTCCCGGGTCCCGCTCGAGGTGATCGACCAGTGGGACGAGGTGATGGACGTGGTGTCGGAAGCGGCCCACGACGCCTACTGCGGGTTGATCGACGATCCTGGGATCGAGGCCTACTTCCGCTCGTCCACCCCGGTGGACGAGCTGAGCCAGCTCAACATCGGCTCGCGCCCGGCCCGCCGCGATCCGTCGTCAGAACGAAGTGCCCTGGCCGACCTGCGGGCGATCCCCTGGGTGTTCGGCTGGACGCAGTCCCGCCAGATCATCCCCGGATGGTTCGGGGTGGGCACCGGCCTCGAACAGGCCCGTGTCGCGGGATGGTCCGACGAGCTGACCGGCATGTTCGAGGAGTGGCACTTCTTCCGGACCTTCGTCTCCAACGTCGAGATGGTGCTGCGCAAGACCGACCTCGACATCGCCCGCCGCTATGTCGAGCGCCTCGTCGATCCGTCTCTGCACTACCTGTTCGACATCATCGTCGACGAGCACCATCGCACCATCGCCCAGATCCTCACCTTGACCGGCCAGCGGTCGCTCCTCGAGCGCCGTCCCCAGCTCCGGCGCACGCTCGACGTGCGCGATGCCTACCTCGACCCGATCAGCTACCTCCAGGTGTCCCTCCTCGCTCGGGTTCGGGGCGGCGACGACGAGGACCGCCAGCTGCGTCGGGCCCTCCTGCTCACCATCAACGGCGTCGCCAGCGGCCTGCGCAACACCGGCTGAGGCACAGACAACACGCTGGTCACCACCCGCCAGCCGTGCCGTCAGGTCAAGCCACCTCAACTCGGTCCCCGTCTCCCACTACGAGTCGCCTAGGCGGCCCTCCGTGGGTGTCCTGGACCTGGCTCAACGGAAGCCGGGTTCCGATGGCGGGGGCGCGTGTCCTCGAAGAGGGTTCAAAAGGGCGGTGAGCCGATTCCTGACCTCTGACCGCAGACCTCAACCTCGCCCCCGGCACCGTCGCCCGCACCTACCGTGAGCTCGAGGGCAACGGCCTCGTGGTTTCCCGCGGCCGTCACGGCACCTTCGTCCGGGCCATCGACGCCGCCAGCGTCCCCGGCGACGCCGAAGCCGGCTTGGCCGACGCCGCCCGCACCTTCGCCGTGCGCGCCCACCAACTCGGTGCCGAGCCGGGGACCGCACTGGATCACGCCAGGAAGGCCCTCGGGGAGCTGGCCACCCACGCGCCGTAGGGTGCTCCCGAGCACGGGATCGGGTCGCCAGATCGGGAAGCGGGTGCGGATCCAATGGACGTACAAGGCGTCGACGACGACAACGCTGTCGTCGCCCGGCGCCATCTGGCCCCGCTCGATCAGGCGCTGCCGCATGTGTTGGGCCGACGACCGCGACAGCGACAGGAGCTCGGCGTCCCGGCCGAACGCCGGTCGACGCCGCCAGACGCAGGACCGCCTGATCGGCAAGCTGAAGCTCGGCGAACCCTGATCTCGTGGCTGTCGGCGGTGCCCGTTCGGCACCGGTGCAGGGCCATTTCCCAGACCGAATCGGGGTCCACGCCCTCGTGGGCGACGGCCCAGGCGGCGTGGGCGAGCCGCATCGACCGTTGCGAATGACCACCCGTGTGAAGGCGTGGGAGACCGGTAGGGACGAGGCGTTGGTCAGCCGATGGATCGCTGAGGACCAGGCCGACCGGGCCGGCCGAGGCCACCGCACGGGACCTCATGCAGACGACGACAACGGACCTGATGACGGTCGCCAAGGTGCGGGACGTCATCGAGCTGGTGGGCGGGCTAGTGGGGCTGCTGGGCGTCGGTCAGCCGTCGCTCCGGAGCCGCTTCTACGAAGAAGCTGGCCGCTCGGGCGTCTACCACCCGGACGCCCGGTCGGTCGAGGCCTCTGCCGACTAGGTGTCCCCAAGGTACGTGTCGGAGGGAGGACTTGAACTCCAGCCGGCGATGTGCTAGGGGTGACGTGTAGTTCGTATAGTTCCTGCTCACAGGGTGTTTTTCTGGCTGCGCGGTGATGGCTTGTAACTCTCCGTATCCCCTGATCTCGTCCTGTTTTTCGGAGAAGTGATGACAAATCTGATGACAACGACACACCGGGCCGACCCCTGGCCTGACCCGGCCGGTCCACGGCTTCCGTGACGCGGCCAAGATCGGCGGGTGGCAGGAGAGCTCCCCCGGCCGAAGGTCTGGCGGTACCCCAACGTCGTGAGCGAGCACGCCTTCGACAAGCTGCAGCTGCTCGACTGCACCTTCGGTGAGTCCGAGGCAGCGATCGTCGATGCCGAAGTCATCGAGGACCGGGCGCTCGACGACGAGGGCTCGCTGAAGGAGCTCCTGCTCAGCGTGGCGTGGAGGCAACCGCTGCACGTGGTGGTGGTCGTCGACGAGCGCCGCCGCGAGGAGCGGATCGTCACGGTCTACGGGCCCGATCCGAACCTCTGGTCGACGGATTACCGTAGGAGGCGCTGATGCGCTGCGAACGATGTGACCAAGGGGACCGGCGACCGGTCCAGCGCGCCAAGCTCGCTGAGCGTGACGGCAGGGTCGCCGTCGTCCTCGAGGTGCCGATGCAGGAGTGCCCAGCCTGCGGCGAGCGGTGGCTCGACTGGGAAGTCGCCCGCCGGCTCGATGTCATGCTCAACGCCATGCTGGCACGAGACGTCGAGGTGGCGACCAGGCACTACCACGAAACCGACCTTCCGGCAGCCTGAACTCCGACGCCAGGCGGACGTCGGAGGGGCCACCGACGGCCGGAGCCGCCGATGGCGCCGGCCCCACCGCCACCACGGGCGCACATCCCGACCTGAGGACGACACCGAAACCCGCGGTCGGGTGCAGAGGTCACGGTGACAGCGGGGGCACGAAGGCGCGCAGCTCGAGCGCCGGACCGAGCTCGAGGGAAGATGTCGGGATGGCCGCCCCCCGCATGTATCGCTTCGCAGTGACCGTTCGCGTTGAGGAAGGACACGAGGCCTACGGCGACCCCGAGTGGGTCGCCGACGCCGCTGCTGGGGCGCTCTCGAACGTCTACGAGCTGCGCTGCATCTGGCACGAGCTCAAGGAGTTGGACGAAGACACCGACCTGCTGGCCTGAGCGCCCACGGACGTCAGCCTTCTCGCCCGCATCCACCCTCGCTCTCATCAACGCCGGCGGAGAACACGCCGCCATTCTTAGAAGGCAGCGCGGGGAGTTGAACGCAGGCACACAAACAGGAAATGGACCTGGTCAGAGCACATGGCGATGTCCTCCCCGTACCGTCGCGAACACCCTGTTGCAGCACGTTATGGCACGCAAGTGGCACGAGCGACTGAAGGTCAACCGTCGACCAAGGGCACACGCGAGTGCCTTGTCATCCGCCATCCGCACCTCCCCCGTGTCACCCTCCCTACGGATGAGGACAGCTATCGCAGGCGCCGAGGAGCAACGTCATCAATACGCGTCGTGCCGCTGTTATCGGAGCTTGGCGTGCACTCACCCACGGGCGGCCCGTCGGTAATTTCCGGTGCGACCGTTCTCGACTTGCTCCTGGCGGCTCCAAGGACGGCTCGCTAACCCACCATCTCAACGAACTCGTCTCGGTGTTGAAGCTCCTTCGAAGGTTTCAAGTCCACCCAGCCGAGTACATTCAGTTTCCTTACTGCGGCTGCCACCTCGGCCTCCTCAAGGGGGGGCTTCCGTCGGATCTTCCAGTCGAGAACTCCCACAACGACGTCCTGCTCCGTTGGTGGCTCGCGCTGCTGCCTTTGGCTGCGAGCAGTCAGCTCACGCGCGACGAAGTCTGCGGATGCCAAGACTTCAGCCTCGCTCGCTGTGCTCACACGGACCAACAGGTCCGCCGTGCGCTCCAACGCCTCCCGCCACCGTTCGAGCTTGCTGCGGTAACGCTCCACGGCGTCTCCGTAGGTCGGGCCCGTACGAATTTCGAACATGTTGCCTCGTCGGCTTTCGATGACCAAGCCGTTGTTGACGAGGCGCGTCTGAAGCCGCTTTAGGTCGTCGGCAAACGGGCCGTAGCTGCCACGTCGGTACTCTAGGCCGGTTGGGATCCCCGCGTGCGTCGCGAAGTACGCAAGTTTTTGGAAGGCAATTCGACCGACGGGCAAACGGAAGCGTTCACGCTCGATCATGCGGAGAATGACAGCAAGGGCGACGACGGGTGGCGGCACTCTGATCGGTCCTGTACCCAGCGGTCCGTCCGAGCCGGGTGTCTCCGAATCAAGGAACTTAGGATCAAGCTCGTCGTCAGGAACATCGAATGGAGCGTACAGTTCGACGTCAATGTCGAAGTCACGTAGGCGACGAAAGAGCGTGCGACCTACAACATTCCAGTCCAGCTGGCCCTCACCACAGCCGAGCGGAGGCACGGCCAAGGACTCGATTCCCCACTCCTTGTAGTGGGCTTCGAGGTAATCCAGTCCAGCGACGATGTCGGTGAGCCGTGCGACGGAGCGCCAGTGCTCCTTCGTGGGGAAGTTCAAGATCCAAGGCGGCACTAGTGGCTTGTAGAGGTATGGACGGCCGAGCTTCACTTCGGCCGCCTCACAGCGCCTAACGTAATCCGCATACATTTCATCAAATCGTTTCTTGAAGCCAAGCGCAATGCCTTTCCCCATTACGCCTACGCAGTTCACGGTATTAACCAGCGTCTGTGCGTTCGAGTTGAAAAGATCACCCTTCAGAACCGTGATCACCCGCCGTCCCACCTCCCCTATGAGAAGAACTTGTACTCGTCAGGTGTGACATCGAGGCTGGGCGCTTCCGACGCCAGCCGGCGGCTCGCGGCGGACGAACCGACGTACGCGCCGACGACGTACTTCGGCTCCACGCGGTCCGGCACCAGCACCTCCGCGCACATCCGCGATTTGTGCCGCATCGCAGCAATGGGATCACCTGGATGGGTCCAGTACTGCGCGAAGACCTCGTCTCGATCGACGAGCTGCAGCCCCCGACGTGCATCTGCGAACCGAACGTAGTCGCTGGAGGCGTTGCAGTCAGCGACCACCACTCCGTCGAGGTCGAGCACTGCAGGGGCGACACGAAGCAGGCATAGGTCGTCGAGTGATCCGCCGCGCACGATCGTGAACATCATGGGATTACGGCCGTTGATGTAGAGGTTCACGTACTCGTGCAGTCGCCGTCCACCCGGAACGCGAACTAAGGCTCGTCGCTTCTGGATCGCGGCCATCGCGACGGACCGATGGGTTACGCGTTCCGCACGGCGATGGCTAAGGAGTCCTGCCTCAAGTATCGAGGGCACGTTCTCGATCGGCGAAATGTAGTGAAGCTCGATGAGGTGACTGCGGTCCACGTTCGGCCTTTGCTCAGCGCGGCGATCGTCGCATCGTACGGGTGCCGCCATCCAGAGCAACTGGGGAGGAGGGTGGCGGCAGGAAGTGTCGAGCTCCGCCGGCGTTCGGCGACGCCTTCGATGTGGCCACCCACGCGGCGAGGGGCGGTCAAG
>JADDQY010000101.1 GCA_016781135.1 Actinomycetota bacterium | reverse complement strand
ACGCTGGCGCCGGGGCGTTCACCGGCGGGATGATCCGCGGGTCTCGATGGTCCCCCGGCCGTGCCATTGGCGTGCCATAACGGGCCGATACAGGGCGGATTCAGCGGCACCAGGCGAACTGTGGATATGCCGCTTGACCTGCTCTTTCGCGTTTTCGTGCTGGCCCGTTCGCACCCCAGGGCTGCCTTCTAAGCAGCGGGTCGCAGGTTCGAGTCCTGCCGGGCGCTGGCAGAAGTGCTGGTTGACGGCGGTTTCCAGCCCTGCCGAGGGTGACCGCGAGGGCCCCGGATTTGCCACCATGGCGCGCCGCGCGGCGCATATTCGCGCCATTGAACGGTGGTTGAGCGTGCCGGCTGCCTCCGGCGACTACCGGTCCTCGGACGACCGCCGGTGAGGCGGCTCAGGCTGCTCTGGGCGTTGCTGAGGGCGACTGCGCGGTTCGCGTGACTGACTAGGGGCGCGATCCTCGCCGGGGCCTCAGGACTGCAGGACAAGGTCGACGACGTGACGCGCCGGCGTGGCTGCGCCCCCTGGCATCTCGCTCCGCCCGCCGTCTGTCCACACTGGGTTCGTCCGCCGCCGCTCGTTGCGGGCTTGACGGCACGGACCTAGTCGCCGCTCCCGGGGCGCGCAACCGCCGTGGAGGGCCGAGCGGATGCCGGGCTCGACCAACTGCTCGCGCCTGCGGGCACGGCAGTGGCGTCAGTACTTGCGCACACCGCCGAGGCCGCCGGGATTCCCGCCAACTCACCGGCACTGCGGCAGGCGGGTACGCCTTCGGTCGCCTGGTCCACCTGGTCGACGCCACGCAGGACCGGGCGGCGGACCGGCGTCACCGCCGCTTCAATGCCCGCGAGGCGACCGGCACGAGCCACGCCCACGCCGGTGAGGTGGCCCGCTCACTCCACGCCGACCTGCTGCGGTCGTTCGACGAATTATAAGTCGTCGACGACGCACTGGCCGCCGCCCTCCTCGGCCCCACTCTTGCCGCCGCCATCGCTCGGGTCTGGCCGCCCACACCCGCCGTGACAACGACTGACACGGCGTTGATGCCCGGGCGGCTCTTGGTCTGGCTGCAGCCATGGTCGCCCACCCGCGATTTGGGGAGGTTCTGCCCGGCGTCGGAAATGGAGCGACGGTCCGTACGATCCCTACGGCGACAGTTACTACTACCGTAGACCAAGGGGCTGCGGCGGGCCGAGCTGCGGCCAGCTGCTTTCCTGCAACTGCTGCGCCAACTGCCTCGCAACGAGTGCTGTGGAGGCGACACCTGCTGCTGCAGCTGCTGAGCGGCGAGCCCTTCGCCTCCTGGCTGTCTAGGCGCGACGCCATTGCCGCTCAGAGGCGAACACCGCTCCTAACCGGTGCCCGCTGTCCGACGAGGATCGGCACTTACTGCTCGCCTTCGTCGGGGGAAGGAGGACGCGTGGGCCTGGTGGACGGAGCGTCGAAAGTCAGTCCGGAATCTCTATCAGGACGGGCCCACGGGAGTTTGCGTCGACGCGATCGTGCGCCTGTGCTTGTCGCCCGCCAGCCGTATGGGACCACCTGTGCGGGTTGAGCGCCAGGAGCATGGGACCACCCCAGCGCCAGTGATGGGACCACCTCAGCGCCAGTGATGGGACCACTCGGGGTCCACCACCGTCGGTCCTGCTGACGGTCCACTCGCCGCCGTCCTGTCAGCAGGCCGGGAGGCGGCGATGGCGTTCAGGGAGGTCCGAGTGTTCGAGGTTCGAGAGGTGCTGCGCCTGTGGCTGGCGGGTGAGGGCATCCGGGCGATGGAACGCTGGTCGGCTTCGACCGCAAGACCGTTCGGCGCTACGTGGATGTCGCCATGGGCCTGGGGCTGGTCCGCAACGGCGGCGACGATCAGTTGACCGAGGTGTTCATTGGTCTGGTTGTCGAGGCGGTGCGACCGCATCGCCTCGACGGTCATGGCGAGGCGTGGCGACGGCTGCAGGCCCACCACGACGAGATCGCGGCGTGTCAACGACGATGTCACCGGGATGAAGATCGCCGAGCTGTTGACCCGGCGCGGCGTCGAGGTCCCGGCCCGGACGGTGCAGCGCTACATCGCCGAGGTCCTGGGCCGCCGGCGCGGCCGGGGCCCGACGGTGCCGGTTGCTGACGGCGAGCCCGGCGACGAGTTGCAGGTGGACTTCGGTCGCATGGGGTTCATCGCCGATCCGGTGACGGGCCGCAACCGGGTCGTGCACGCGCTGATCTTCACCGCGTGTTTCAGCCGGCACTGCTTCGTGTGGCTCACGCACCGCCAGACGACGGCGGACGTCATCGCCGGCTGTGAGGCGGCATGGCGGTTCTTCGGCGGTGTCTTCCGCACGTTGATCCCCGACAACCTCTCCGCGGTGGTCGACGCGGCCGATCCGCTGGAGCCGCGCTTCAACCAGGCCTTCGTCGAGTAAGCGCAGGCCCGTGGGTTCAAGATCGACCCGGCGAGAGTGCGCTCGCCGCAGGACAAGCCGCGGGTCGAGCGCCAGGTGCAGTTCGTGCGGGGCTCGTTCTTCGCCGGCGAGGCCTTCGTCGATCTCGCCGACGCCCAGCGCCGGGCTGAGCTGTGGTGCCGGCAGCGTGCGGGCATGCGCGTCCATGGCACCACCCAGCAGCAGCCCGCCGAGGTCTTCGCCGTCGAGGAGCAGCCTCGGCTGCTGCCGGCGCCGAGCGAGCTCTACGACGTGCCGATCTACGCGACCGCGAAGGTGCACCGCGATCATCACGTCGAGGTCGCCCGGGCGCTGTACTCGGTGCCCGGCTCGCTGATCGGCGCGAGGGTCGAGGTGCGCGCCGACCGCAGCCTGGTGCGGATCTTCCACCGGGGCCAGCTCATCAAGGTCATCCCCGCCAAGAGCCCGGCCGCCGCTCGACCGACCCAGACGACCTGCCGGCGGACAAGACGGTCTACGCCATGCGGGACCTGGACCGGCTGCGGCGCATGGCCGCCGAGCACGGCCCCGCCATCGGCGCCTACGCCACCGCGCTGTTGGACATCCCGCTGCCCTGGACCAAGATGCGCCAGGTCTACGCGCTCCTGGGCCTGGTCAAGAAGTGGGGCCCAGCACGCGTCGACGCCGCGTGCGCGTCTGCGCTCGAGCACGAGCAGGTCAACGTCGGGCTCATCGGCCGCATGCTCGAGCGCGGCACCGAGCACACCACGGCGGCGTCGCCGCCGACGCCGGCCGGCACCGTCATCCCCGGTCGCTTCGCCCGCGACCCTGGCCACTTCGCCGTCCAGCTACCGGAACGGATCGCCCCCGACGCGGTCGCCGTCGCCCTCGCCGAGGACGCCCGATGAGCGCCCCGACGGTCACGCCCGAGCTGCGAGCGCTGCTGCGCCGGGTCAAGCTCGGCCGCTGCCTCGACACCCTCCCCGAACGACTCGCCCTCGCCGCCACCGGCGGCATGGGCCACGCCGAGTTCCTCGAACTCGTCCTCGCCGATGAGGTCACCCGCCGGGAAACCACCTCGGCGGACCGGCGGGCCCGAGCCGCCGGCCTCGACCCGATCATGACCCTGGACCGCTGGGACGACACCGCCAAGGTCACCTACGACCACGCCATCTGGAACGAGCTGTGCTCGCTGCGCTTCGTCGAGGCCGGCCACAACGCCGTGATCATCGGACCCGTCGGCGTCGGCAAGACCTTCTTCGCCACCGCACTGGGGCACGCGGCCGTGCGCCGGCGCTACAGCGTGCACTTCGAACGCTGCGACCGGCTTCTCAAGCGCCTCCGCGCCAGCCGGCTCGACAACAGCCACGACACCGAGATGCGCAAACTGCTGCGCGTTGATCTACTCATCGTCGACGACTTCGCCCTCCAGCCGCTCGACGCGCTCGACACCGCCGACATCTACGAGCTGATCGTCGAACGCCACCGCGCCGCCGCCACCATCGTCACCTCCAACCGCGAGCCCATCGAGTGGCTCGGTCTCATGGCCGACCCGCTCCTCGCCCCGCCATCGACCGGCTCCAGTCCGCCGCCCACGAACTCGTCCTCGACGGCGAGTCCTACCGGCAGCGCCAGAAGCCCACCGTCAGCGCCGGCGACGGCCCGCTTGACGCTCCGCGCCAGCCCGGCGATCATCCCGCCGCCACGTTGACACCCCGATGAAGTGGTCCCATGCCACTGACGCTCGGGTGGTCCCATCGAGCTGGCGCACGACATGTGCTGTCTGCTCAAGAGGCAGTGTGGCGTCGACCGTGATCGACTGCGCAGCGTCTCGAGCAGCGGCGGTGAGGTCCGCGCCGGCATCGAGGCTCCCCTCGGTAAAGCCACTTGCGCAGCGCCACGATCTCGTCCTCGAGAGCTGGGGCCACTTGCGTCGGCGATGCTGCCCCTGACCTTCTTTCACCTATGCGGCATGCGCTGCTTCGTACTCCGCCAGGATGTTCTGCGGAATCCGGCCCCGGTTCCCGAGCTCCGGATAGCCGTTGTTCCGTGCCCACTCACGGATGGCCCCCATACGCTCACGGTCGCCCGTGGTGCGACGGACAGGACCAGGCTCAGGCTGGGAGGCACCCGACGGCGTGGCACGGCGGGGGCGACGCTCGGTACCGATGCGAGACCGATCGCTCGACCATCCGATCATCGCTTGCACCGTGTTTTGGAAGTTCTCGGCGTGAGGCGCGCAGAGATCGAGAGCGTAGCTGTAGCCGTCATATCCGAAGGCCACGCTCTCCTCCGCTTCGACATCCTCACCGGTCTCCGCCCTGCACTGGTCGCAGGTCAGGAACGTCACCGTGGTCTTCGCCACAACGCTCTCCTTCTCTTCGCTTTCTGACGATGTGAGGGAGATGGTACGGCGTCGCCGGCCACATCGGGTGGATCCCAGCATGGAGCGATGGGAAGAAATTTTCGCGGTGGCGCAACCCAGACATTCGGGGCGGGACCCAGATCGACTAGGACGGCTTTTGCGCCACCACGAATGTCACCGTCTGGTTCATCGGAACACCTTGCGGTGTCCGGAACGCCACAAGTTCACTGAACGCTTCGTCACGAAGCTGGTCGAGGTCGGAAGGCGCCAACGCTTCGAAGAGAGCGCGCATCCCATGCAACCACGCCCATTCCCACCACGCCTGCTCGTCGGCGAAACGGAACTCCATCTGCTCCTGGTTGCTTCGCAGCACCTCGAAGCCGGCAGACGAGAGGATGGAGGCCAGGTCGAAATTTGCCCGGATCGGCAACGGGACGGAGCGGGTGGCGCGCGGCGCGAACCGGCGGAACAGGCGCATCAGGAAGTCCCACTGCCGACCCGCCCCCGTCGGTGCCGACGCTGCAACTCGTCTCCCGGGACGGAGCACACGCCGGAGCTCGCCGGCCGCGGCGTCGGGGTGAGGAAGGAGGTGTAACACGAAGCTCGACAGGGCGACGTCGAATGAGTTGTCGGCCACATCCAACGCCTCGGCGTCCATCCGCCGTGCCTTTGCATTCCTCAGGCCCCGATGTTCGATTTCCAGGCCGAGCAGCCCCACCATCTCCTCCGAGAGATCGACACCCAGCACCCGACCGGTGGGACCCACCCGTCCCGCAGCCGGTAGCAGCGTCGCACCCCACCCCGAGCCGACGTCGAGCACGGACTGCCCCTCCCGGAGATCCGCCAACTCCACCAGCCGGGCGCCGAACCGAGCGAAGAAGGGGATGACGGTGTCGTAGGTCTCCGCGGCCCGGCCGAAGACATTGGCGATCTCTTCGGCGTCGTAGTCCACAATCTGCATCATCGCGGCTCGCACCCTGTCGAGAACGGTCCAGCCACAGAATAAGGTCTTGCCTGGTGGACGAGCTCTGCACGACGTCAGCTTCGCGCTGTTCGTGGAGATGAGAGGCTTCGCCCACAGGTTCAACTCAGCGCGGAGACCTCGGCTCCCAGACGGTTCTCGAAGCTTTACCTCTGCTGCACCGCTACCGTACCGGGCGCCTCGGTACGGTACTCCCAGGGCTCGAGGGCATCATCTTTCGATGTCTACCGGGTACTCGAGGACTCCCCTCGGGAAGAAGTTGGGACTGAAGCAAGGTCACGTTGTCGCATTTCTCGGCGCTGCGGCTGACTGGTCGACCCCGAGCTCGGACCGGAGGTGGAGATAGGTCGTGACCTTCTATGGAGCACCGCCCCTGCCTCCCGCCACTCCCGGAACGCCAGCTCGAGCTCGCGTCGGGCCTGGTCGAGGTCGTCGTCGGAAGATCAGCAGGTCCCCCAGGAGCTCTCGCGCCGCGGCACCTCCGCCCGCTGTCACCGCCTCACCTATGTGGGCGACCGCCTGGGGAACGTCTCCTTCCGTCGAGCGCAGCCTGGTGCCGGCTGGACGGGTGTCGACAGTTCCACCGCCTCGAGGGTGCGTGCCTCCGGCCGCCGAGTTCGGGGAGGTGGCAGACGCCGGTACGCGGGGCTGTCAGCCTCGACGTTACGGGCGGGGGGTGCAGATGCGTATGGCGCGAGTCGCAACACGACAGGGCGCCACCCCGCCGGCAGCGACTACGCCGTCGGGCCCTCATCGGGCAGGAGGCGGGTACGGGCGTCGGTGAGCCAGGCCCGGTAGCGCCGGGCCGACCATTGCCGCAAAGGTGGCCGGTGACCTCGGCCAGGGTGGGTGAGGGCACGCGCATCCTCCACCGTCTCTTCGGCGGACCCGCCGGGACCGGGTGGCTACCGGCGGGGTGGATGGGGTAGGCCAGTGGCATGACTTCCGCACCGCAGATCGTCGTGTGGAGCGACTACATCTGACCGTTCTGCTACGTCGCCCTCGAGCGGGCGATGTGGCTGGAGCGCCGGTACGGCGCCGAGGTCATGTGGTTGCCCTACGACCTTCACCCCGAGTACCCCCCCGAGGGCATCCCGCGGGAGCGACTCGAGGACCGCTACGGGAAGGGCTTCTCCGAGCATGTCCGCCGGGTGATCGAGGGGGCAGGCTTCGACCACCACCCGCCTCCACGAGTGCCGAGATCGATCCGCTCGCTGGAGCTGGCGGAGCTGGCCCGGGACGAGGGCCGGTACGAGGAGGTCCATGCCCGGCTGTTCCGGGCGTACTGGTCCGAAGGGCGCGACATCGGGTACACCGAGGTGTTGACAGCGGTCGCCGCTGACGCCGGGCTCGATCCCGACAAGGCCGGGGAGGTGCTGGAGCAGGGCGCCTTCGCCCAGCGGGTCGGGGACTCGACCGAGGCCGCCCACCGGATCGGAGTGAACGCCCTTCCCGCCTGGCTGGTCGACGGCAAGCACCTGATCCTCGGCGCCCAGCCGCACCGGGTCTTCGCCGACGTCCTCGAGCAGCTAGGTCACGCCCGCCTGGAGGGCACCGACGCCGACGGTTCGGGGCCCACGGCACTGTGACCCGCTCGGTCACGGCGAGCGGGGACGATCAGCTGACGGGAAGGGGGGACATCGAGTTCTCACTCGTCGAAGTGCTCCCGATCGATCTCCCTATGCCTCGAACTGGGATGGATCCGCTCGGTTTGCTCGACCCAACCTGGCACCGGGGACTGCACCACACTCGAGCGATGTCGCAGTCGAGGTAGCTCACCTCCTCGTCGCTCGGGTTCGTCGGAGTCGAGCTCGGATCCAGCCAGTGGTCCCAAGGCCGGCCAATGGTGCTCCCGCATAGCCCTGTTCGCTGGCTCAACACCGGCACCGGGCAAGACCCTTCACTGGAGGAGGCGCATCCCTCCGCTGGTTGCGTCCCACACGGGCAGGAGCGTCGCGCAGGGAACGTCGGGGACCCCGCATTCCGGGCAACCGATCCCGATGTCGAGCAGGCTGGTGAGGATCCGCTCGTGGGGCGGAAAGAAGTGGTCGGAGCCGGCGTCGAAGCGGGCAAAGACTTGACCGAAGCGGTCGGCGACGGTGACAACCGGCTCGTGCCAGCGCGAGAGCAGGGAGGAGAGGACTCCGTCGTCGACCAGGGTCCGCAGCGGGAGCGAAGCGGCCCGCTCCTCCCATTGGGGGGGCACAATGGCGGCCACCTCGGCGCCCTCGCCTTCGATCAGGTCCGCTGCCTGGTGCAGAGAGGTCAGGTAGGCGGCGCACGCCTCACATGGCTCCTGGTGGGTGAGGGCCAGCACCTGTGCCCGACGGAGGTTGGGGCCCACGCGAACTGCCCTGCCCCCACCCACCGGTCGTAGGTCACGGGCGGGCAGGAGGTCACCAGGCTCGATCGGTCCTTCCATATCTGGTTCTTACCCAGGTCGTTCACCGGGCAGCGACCAGACGACCTTCCAGTGGCACGGTCAGCCGGTAGCGCCGGTCGAGGTGATCGACTTCGGCGGGCGACCGGCGCCTCAACCCTCCTCGACGGGACACTGGCGGGAGTGGCGTTGGAACAGGTCGCGGGCGCACCATCCGCGGGGTGCCGGGCGCAACCGATGCTCACCCTCGGCTACACCTCCGCGGCGCAAACGACCAAGAGCAGAGCCGGCCTCCGGCCGTTCGAGGGAGAGGTCTCCGAACCCTCGCGCTCATGGCGCGGGGGTGCGGACCGAATCGATGTCGGGGGTGATGGTAACGCAGCAGCGGCCTCGCTCCGGGCTCAGTCGAGCGTCAAATCCGGTTGCCCGAAGTCCCTGGAGCAATCCTTGAAGCAGCGACTGGTTCATGCCACAGATCAGGTTGGGGTGCTCCTGTGCGAGCACGTGGAACGGGCAGTTTCGCAGGTAAACGCAGTTGCCTTCGCGATAGGGCTCGAAGCCCTCCTCGCGGAGGGCGTGGAGCACCTTCGCCAATCGCACGCCTCGGCTGCGACCGACGCTCTTGCCCCGCGCCCGTTGTCCCAGGCTCTTGCCGAGGGCGGCGGCATCTTCGGCGAGCCGCTGGAGTGGTGAGGAGCCCTGCTCGATTGCCTGGGAGAGAGCACCGGCCAGCAAACGGGCGGCGAGCTCGTAGTGACGTGCCGGCAGGCTGAGCTGCAGTTGCTGGGCCGAGCGGCGGTAGAGCTTGGACGGTCGCCCAGCGCCCGGACCGGCCCGGCCCGACAGCCGCCGAAAGGAGGTGTCGAGCAACCCCTCGTCGACGAGCTTCTCCAGGTGGAACGCGGCGGTGGAACGCGCCACGCCCACCTCCTTGGCTGCCTCGTCGCGGCTCACCTCGCGCCCGGTTCGGGTCACGAAGAGGTACAAGGCGCGGCGCAGGGGATCACGCAAGCTCGCGATCCCCTCGATCTGCCTTTCGAGCTCCTCCTCGGCGGGCACGACGAAAACCTACTGTCGTTGCTGTTGAAGCAGCTCGGGCGGCACAGCCTCTGGCCGTTGCCACTGAGGCCGCTTCAGCGCCATTCTGCCCGTTCAAGTCGGTAGCGGAGAAAGAGGAAGCGGTCCTCCTCTAGCACGTGGAGCAACGAGGGCTCGAGCGGCGGATCGAGCGGGTGATCGCCCATGATCCTCGCCGGCCCACCGTCTCCGACCAGCAACGGGGCCACCGTGAGGCAGAGCTCGTCGAGGACGCCGGC
The DNA here is from genome assembly GCA_016781135.1 of Actinomycetota bacterium. GTDB lineage: Bacteria > Actinomycetota > Acidimicrobiia > Acidimicrobiales > CADCSY01 > JADDRA01. The sequence goes on along the minus strand of JADDQY010000101.1, from coordinate 1,443 downwards.
GTCGGCCAGTGCGGCGTTCAATGTCGGGCCCCCTTCGCAGAGCACCAGAGCAACGCCTCGTGCCCGGAGTTGCCTGAGTCCCAGGGCGAGGTCGACGCTCCGCTCTCCTGCTATCAGGACTTCCGCCCGGTCCCGCGCCCTGCTCATCCCCTCGCTGTCGGCGGACCCGACCGTCAAGAGGATGGGGCGCGTCTTCGGATCGCTGAACAAGGGTGACGACCAGTCGAAGTCGAGGCTGCGGGAGACGACGGCGATCGTCGGTAGGGCAGGCTGATCTCGCTCGAGGCGCGCCTCCACCGCTTGCGGGGTGAGCCTGGGCGGGCCGTAGCCCTCGGTTCGGACGGTCTGGGCCCCGACGAGAATCACATCGGCCAGGCTGCGCAGGAGGAAGAAGATGCGCTGGTCGCCCGGGCCTCCGAGCTTGGCGGTCACGCCTCCGACCGCCGTGGCACCGTCGATGCTGGTGACCATGTTGACAACCACGTAGGGCCGGTCCCCAACGGTCGGACGGGAGTCGCGGTAGAGGGGGGCGGGGTCGACGTCGTCGGCCGGCAGTGGGAAGAGCTGGCGCATCAGGCGCTGTCAGTCGTCACGTTGCCCGAGATTGCCACGACTTGGGGGAGACGCTCGAGGGTGACCCCTCGCTGCTCGTGGCCGACCGATGGTCGAGGTTTCGCTCCGAGGCGACCGGCGACCCTGGAGCGACATGGCGCACTTCCACCTCGCCTCACGACGTGGGCTGGGAGCCGGAGAACACATCCTCCTCCGAGACGTGCCAGACCGGGTGGTCGCCGGCGGTCTCGACGTTGAACCCGTACTCGTAGACCAGGGCTCCGCCGTAGAGGGCGCCGAGGCTCACGAGCCCGGCGGACAGTAGGGACAGCACGACGAGGAGACCGTTCGTGTGGCCGCTGTCACCGTAGGCGAACAGCCGCAGACCGCTGTTCGCCAACGCCAGGACGCTGACCAGGATCATGATCCAGGCGTGGGTGTTGATGGTGCGCCGTGCCTGGGTGCCAGGAGTGCTGGAGCGGAGCCAGTCCCAGAAGCCGGTCAGTGCGGCCAGGACCGAGACGGCGACACCGCCGACGAAGGTGAACGTCGCCGCCCGGTAGAAATCTCGGGCCCACGGCTCGTCCTGGCCGATGAAGGAGATCAAGTCGAACGCGGCGGCGAGGAGGTAGGCGGCGACGGGCACGTCGGTGAGCGGGGGGTGAAAGGGTTTGCCCGCCCAGCCCCGCAGCCCCTTGAACCTGCGGCCCCGTAGCGACAAGGGGGGGCGGAACGAGAAGTGGCGCATGGGGCCTCCTAAAGTAAACCTAGCGGCACTTTACACCTCCCAGCGGGAGTGTGCCCAGCAGGCTGGGCGAGAGGGGTGATGCTTCTGGTCCAGCCGCAAGTCCGTCACCGCCAGCCGGTGCGAGTCCGGTCCGGGTAGTCGCC